>JANMUI010000456.1:0-23264 GCA_031391405.1 Betaproteobacteria bacterium | reverse complement strand
TGAGCCGGATTTGCCGCGGAACTTCGACTACATGTGGCCCATGGGCTTCATCGCCTGATCGCGCTGCATCATCTGCTCCATCATCATCTGCATCATGTCCATGCGCTTTTCCATCCCTTCCTGGCGCGTCTTCACGTCACCGCCGGCCATCCCGCCGCCTTTTTTGTCGCCCATTCCCATGCCCCCGCCTTTCATCATCGGGCCGCCCATGCCGCGCATCGCCTTCATGTTTTCCTGCATGGTCTGCATGTGCTCCTGCATTAGCTTCTGGCGTTCCTTCGGGTCGGTAGTCGTCGCGATTTTGTCCATCTGCTGCTGCATTTTCTTCATGTTGTCCTGCATCGGCGCCATCTGTTTGTCTTTGTCCATGTCCATGCTCATCGCCGGCTTGGCGGGCGCGGCCTTGTCTTGCGCAGATGCGATGGGGGCTGCCAGGGCACAGGCAGCGATTGCGGAAATCAGTATTGAGGTTTTCATAGTCATCTTTCCATTAGTGTTGCCAGACCCGGGTCAATATTCGATCGGCAGGGTGGGTCAAAATTCAGTCGGCGCCGACAATTCATTCGTTTCATGGCTGAACTCCGTGCCGGTTTGAAGTCGTTGAAGTTTCTGTTACAGGCGAACGTTTGAGCCAAGGCTTGCCGCGAGCAGATGGCAGCACGCCTTTGCGTTTATCAATATGGATGCAACCGCTCTCGCCGTCCGTGCGTCGCCGCGCATTGATGGCACGACATCAAGCGGATTCGGCCAGCGCGAATTGGCTTGCCAATAAGGCTCGTCAAATACGGAGCCACCGACGGCAAACGCCCCATTGGCGGACAGTGCAAGTCCGAGGGCCGCCAGAGTCGCTATGCGTTTCAACATGATCGTTTCTTTCGATGCGTTCATTTCGAATTGCGCAGCGTTGCCGCAGCGCGCCTGCCAGATATCTGGCGGATGAATGCATCGTAGCAACCGATCTTGTACCAACGTCTGACGCGTTCATTACAATTGCGTCATCGACCTGTCGCGTCACGCGACGACCGAGCAACCGCAGTCCTGATCGCTGAAGGAGATGGCCAATGAATACGCTCTTCATCCTCAACGACCCGCCCTACGGCACCGAGCGTAGTTACAACGCCTTGCGGCTTGCGCGCCAGTTGCTCAAGGCTGGGGAGAAGGATGTGAAAGTCTTTCTAAGTGGGGCGTCGTCCTTGCCATGGGCACCGACGTAGCGTCGATATCAATGACGGAACGGTTTCCTCCTGTCGCTGCCCAGCATCAAGGAACGGATCTGCGAACAAGTTCTCAGGTGCGCGTTCGTACGTCGGTTCGCGAGGTGAATTCCCTCCGCCCCGATGCTGGACAGCGATCAGATCCCGAGTTACGGGCTGGCGTCCTGACCGGACAGAAACATCATCAACCGTGGCATATCTTCCGGCTTGACTTTGCCCGCATGCGAGTGCCTCTTCTCGTATGTGTGCCAGTGGCCTTCCATCGATTGCATGAACTGCTGTTTCGTGACCATTCCATCCGGCCCTGCCTTTTTCTTCCAGTCTGCTTCGATCTTGGCTCGCAGCTTCGGGTCAAGCTCGACCCCCTGGCCTGTATTGACCTGCGCAAAAGCCGAGCCTGCAAATAAGGTCAGCGCACCGACTGCGATCAACCGCTTTACGTTCATTTTCTGCTCCTACTTGTTTGCTGCTGATTCACAGGGTTGGACGCCTGGTCCGACGCGGTACGCTCAGCAGCATTGGCGACCGCATTCCCTCTTTAGACCTTTGAACAGCACGATGGTGCAACCTATGAGCAGCACTCAAGTCAAGCGGCATGCATTTGTCGTACGTACGCAAGTACCATTCCTGGCGAGTCGCGCCGCGTCGCGTGGGATCCGATGTGGTTCCAACCTCCCACGGCGTGGCATATCGGAGCCGCGGCGGGCGAGGCGTTGCACTCACCGCTGACGAGCCCGCACCCGCCGGGTGGTCGGTGCGAAGTCGCAGCGAGAGCTCGTTCGCGTCGCTTGACTTGAGCGCGACACGCAAGTCCTAGGATTGCGCACACACCGATAAGGACCGATAAAGGAGACGCTCATGCGTTTGAATCCGATATGGATACACGGAACCGGCCGAGTGCGACTCGCACCGCTGTTCCTGCACGTGACCTTTGGATCCAGTGGCGCTGATGCTGTCCCGAGCATGCGGCGTGCATTGCAGCGCTAGGCCGGTCGAAATGTACGTCGATCCGATATGCGGCATGAACGTGGATGCCCAATCCGCGCAGTGCTCCCTGGACCATGAAAGCACAACCTATTATTTCTGCTCGACCGAGTGTTTGAACCAATTCTCCGCAAAACTGCAAGCAGTCGAGCGGCTTATTCAGACTGGAGTGCAAATCGGGACCATCGCGCAGGTGCACGGTCCGGTCGTCGATGTCCTATGCGATCGATTGCCGCCCTTGCATCAAGCGTTGTTCGCGCGCATCGATCGTGAGACCTACACATTTGAAGCGCACCAACACCTGGACCAAAGGCGCCTGCGGGCCGTGGCGCTCAACCGCACGGCAGGGCTGCGACGAGGCATGGCGGTATTTGATACCGGGGCTACCCTGCAAGTCCCGGTGTCGCCGCAGTGTTTGGGGCGCCTGCTCAACGTCTTCGGCCAGCCGCTTGACGGCGGCCCGCCGCTGCCGGTCGAGTCCTTCAGAAGCATCCTCGCGAAACCCGCCCCGTTGCATCAGACGCGCAACACGAAGGGCATTCTCGAGACGGGTATCAAGGTGATCGACCTTCTTGCGCCATTCATCCGCGGGGGCAAGACCGGTTTGTTTGGCGGCGCGGGCGTCGGCAAGACCGTCCTGATCATGGAATTCATGCACGCCGTCGTGCATCTGCATCAGGGCGTTTCAGTCTTCGCGGGCATCGGCGAGCGCATTCGCGAAGGGCACGAGCTTTGGCGGGAAATGCAGGCGGCCGGCGTGATGCCGCAGTCGCTCATGGTGTTTGGACAAATGGACGAGTCGCCTGGGGTGCGTTTTCGCGTCGGCATGACCGCGCTGACTTATGCGGAGTATCTACGCGATACGCTGCATAAGGAAGTGCTGTTGCTGATGGATAACGTGTTTCGCTTCGTGCAGGCGGGAAGCGAGATCTCCGGACTGCTTGGGCGCATGCCCGCCACCGTCGGCTACCAGCCGACGCTTCTGACCGAAGTGGCCGAGCTGCAGGATCGCATCATCTCGACCACTGCGGGCGACGTCACCTCGGTACAAGCCATCTACGTCCCGGCCGATGACATGGCCGATCCTGCGGTCGGCGCGATTCTGAGCCATCTGGATACGACAGTGATCTTGTCGCGCGCGCAAGCGGGCAAAGGGATCTACCCCGCCGTGGATCCGTTGCTGTCGACGAGCAGGATGATGGACCGGCACTTTCTTGGCGATCGTCATTACAGCGTGGCCCAGGCCGTACGCGAGCATCTGGCGCGTTACCGCGAGCTCGAAGACATCATCATGATGCTCGGGATCGAAGAGCTCTCGGAGAAAGACCGTGTCATCGTGACTCGGGCGCGCAAGCTGCAGCGATACTTGACGCAGCCGTTTCATGTCGTGGCCGAACATACCGGCATTCAAGGCGCCGCCGTGCCGCTCGCCGACACGTTGCGCGACTGCGAAGCGCTACTGCGCGGGGATCACGATGCACTTGCCGAAGCCGACTGCTATATGCGCGGATCGATGTCGGCAGACAGCCCATGAACACCTTTATCATGCACCTGCAGGGCGCCGCGCAGTACGAGCACATCGACGATGTCGAGAGCTTCGTGGGACAGGACGATTCGGGTAGTTTCGGCATTCTGGCCGGTCATGCGCGCGCAATGACTTGTCTCAGATTCGGGTTGGCGCGATTTCGCAGAGCCGATGCCAAGTGGCGCTATGTCGCGCTGCCAGGCGGCGTGCTTTACTTCGCGGGCAATCAACTCTATGTCAGTACGCGCCACTACGTGTATGACGCCGACTACCAGCGCATTCAGGTGGCTCTACACGACGAGCTCCGCACCCAAGAACAGCGAGTGCAACGGCTAAAGGCCAGCGCTGCACGGCTGGAAGAGCAGTTGCTGCGGCAACTTTGGATCCTGCAGCGCGAAGGGCGATTGCGACCATGAGCGAAAAAGCACGATCGAACCAGGGTGAGGAACTGAATCAGGCGGTCGAACAGCATGTCGCGCGGATCGAGCGTGCGAAGCGCGAGCGTTCCAGCGTGCTTGCGCAGACGACCTATATCGGCGTGCTCGGCCTCTTGTTCGTCCTGCCGGTGATCGGTGGTGCCTATCTTGGTCGTTGGCTTGACAGCCTGTTGGCGGGATACTCAATGCGCTGGACCCTGAGCCTGATCATTCTTGGGGTCGCGGTCGGAGCGGCAAACGTCTACTTTTTCGTAAGGGACTAGCGGATGGCGAGCAGCGCTCTTTTTATCACCGAGGTCGTCCGAATCGGACCGGTACGGATCACCAGTACGGTGCTCGTCACCTGGGGAATCATGCTCGCCATCGGGCTCACGGCGTGGGTTGCGACGCGGCGATTGCGTATTGTCCCGACCCGATGGCAGAGCATCGTCGAAGGCATCGTGGTGGCGATCGAAGACGCGATTCGGATGGTGTTGCCCGATCAATATCGCTTGGTGTTGCCGTTCATCGGCACACTGTGGTTGTTCATTGTCGTCGCGAACCTCGCGAGCCTCCTTCCCGGCGTGCACTCTCCAACGGGGGATCTCTCGCTCACCGCAGCGCTCGCGGTCCTTGTGTTCGTTGCGGTGCATTGGTATGGCATCCGTACACAGGGTCTCAAAGGCTATCTGCGCCACTATCTCCAACCCAACCCGATCCTGCTGCCGTTTCACGTCGTGAGCGAGATTTCCCGCACGGTCGCGCTGGCAATCCGGCTCTTCGGCAATATCTTCAGCCTGCAAATGGCGGCGCTCCTCGTGTTGCTGGTGGCCGGTTTCCTCGTTCCCGTCCCAGTGTTGATGCTGCATGTGATCGAGGGGCTTGTTCAGGCTTATATCTTCGGGATGCTTGCTCTCGTCTACGTCGCAGGCGCGATCCAGTCCCATGACTTGAAGCGATCCGTTGAAAAGGAGTGACAAGTGAATGAAATGACATGGTTCATCCTCGCCTCTACGGTGGTGGCGGCCCTGGCGATTGCAATCGGCGCCTTGGCACCCGCGATCGCGATGGGACGCGCGATCACGCAGGCACTCGATGCTCTCGCGCGTCAGCCCGAAGCGGAGAAATCAATTGCCCGAACGCTTTTCATAGGCTTGGCAATGATCGAGTCCCTGGCGATTTACGTGCTGGTGGTCGTGCTGATCATCTTGTTCAGGAACCCGCTGCTCGAATACATCATCAAGCAGTAGTGCCCCGGGGCAATCCAACAAGCGCGCATACGCATATCGGGCCAACCAAGCTATTCAAGCCATGCAATTCGACTGGACAACCTTCGCACTGGAAATCGTCAACTTCCTGGTGCTCGCCTGGATCTTACAGCGGTTCCTGTATCGACCGGTTACCGCGGTGATCGCGCGGCGCGGCGCCGAAATTGCGAACCGGTTGACCGAAGCGCAGACGGCTCGCGCCGAGGCACAGGCACTCAAACTTCAGTACGAGGGGAGTGCTGCAGATTCCCGCCGGGACAGGGACGCTGCGCGGGCGAAACTTCAAGAGGACATAGTGGCCGAGGGAACGCGACTACGTGAAGGGCTGAATGCCTCACTGGAAGCGGAGCGCGAGAAGCTTCGCGCGAGCGAGCGGCAGCGGCTGAGCGAATTGCGGCGGCAGGCCCGGAACGATGCCGAAGGCATGGCAGGCGAGTTTCTGGCTCGTCTGCTTTCCCGTCTGGCGTGTGCCCAATTGGAGACAAAGATCTGCCAAATTGTCATCGAGGACCTGGGTCACTTGTCGGAGCGTGACGCGAAGGCTATCCGCGCCGCTGCCCAGGCCTCCGATGCCAAGGCACGAGTAGCAACCGTGTACATGCTCGGCCAAACGGAGCGTCACGCACTCGCCCAGGCGCTGAGCCGCGTCGCGGAAGGTCCGGTGGCCTGCGATTTTCTTCAAGACGAAGAGCTGATTGCAGGCCTACGAATCACTCTCGGATCGTGGGTCGTTGGGGCGAATCTCAAGGACGAAATGCGCATGTTTGTCGAGGCAATGCGCGATGCCGAATAGCCACCAAAGCGAAACCGCGGGGACGAGTGATCGGCTGGCCTGGCTTCGCGACTACAGATTCGAAACGCGAATCACCGAGCGCGGTCGGGTCGTCGCGGTCGGCGACGGCATCGCCTGGATCGAAGGCCTCCCGTCGGCAGCGATGGATGAGGTGCTGTTGCTGGAAGACGGCAGCCGGGCGCTGGTCTTTCAGCTCGAACGGGAAGTGCTCGGAGCGATCCTGTTGGAGCAAACGCCAGCCCTGGCTGCCGGGAACGCAGCCGAGCGGACCGGAGAAGGATTATTGGTCGGCGTTGGCGATGTGCTACTTGACCGGGTCATCGACCCGCTCGGCGCGCCGTTGGACGGCGGTCCACGACCGGATTATATCCAGCGTCGCGCACTCGATGTGGCCTCTCCTCCGATCGTCGCCCGCGATTTCGTCGATACGCCTCTCTACACCGGCAACAAGATCATCGACGCGCTCATACCGATCGGTAAAGGCCAGCGCCAATTGATCATCGGCGACAGCGGCGTGGGCAAGAGCGCCCTCGCGCTGGACACGGTGATCAACCAGAAGGGAAAAGGCGTCACTTGCGTGTACGTTCTGGTCGGCCAGAAGCGATCCAGCGTCGTGAGCACGATTCAAACGCTGCGGGAAGCCGGTGCGATGGGGCACAGCACGATCGTCGTCGCCGAGGCAACGGCCATGCCCGGACTCAAATTTCTCGCTCCGTTCGCCGGCTGCGCGGTCGCCGAGGGTTGGATGTGGGAGGGGCGGGACACGCTGATTGTCTACGATGACCTGACTACACACGCTCGCACCTATCGCGAGCTGTCGTTGCTCCTGCGCCGTCCTCCCGGACGCGAGGCTTACCCGGGCGACATCTTCTATTTGCATTCGCGGCTCCTCGAGCGCAGCACGCGCTTGGCTTCGACGCATGGCGGTGGCAGCATGACCGCGCTGCCCTTGGTCGAAACCGAACAGGGCGAGATCGCTGCGTACATACCGACCAACCTCATCTCCATTACTGACGGACAGGTGTATCTCGATCAGGCGTTGTTCGCCGGCGGGTTTCTTCCGGCGATCGATATCACGCGATCCGTGTCGCGGATCGGCGGAAAAGCCCAGCATCCCCGAATCAAGAAGGAAGCCGGGCAGATGAAGCTCGACTATCTGCAGTTTCTCGAGCTCGAGGTGTTCACGCGTTTCGGGTCGCAGCTCGAAGCGTCGATGGAAGCCAAGATTCGACGCGGTCGCGTCCTCCGCGAGGCATTGAAGCAGGAGCGGCTCGCACCAGTGCCGATCGAGTGCCAGCTCGCCTGGATGGTGGCGTTCAACGCGGGACTCCTTGACACGCTTGCACTGGAGAAAATTCCCACGGCATTGCAACGGCTTGGCGAACGCGTCGCGGGGAGCGAGCTGCGGATCAGCGCCAGTCGCGATGAATGGGAGCAATCCGTTCGTGCCTGGATGCAAGAGATCATTGCCGCATGAGCAAGCGCACACAGGTTCAGCGACAGCTGAAATTGCTGGATGAGCTGAGCGGGATCATGGGCGCCATGAAGAATCTGTCCCTCATGGAGACCGTGAAACTTGCGCGGCTGGTCGCGTTCCAGCACCATGTTCTGGAAAGCATCGCGGCGGTCGCCTCGGATTTTCTGATGCACTATCCGCAGACCATGGGTGGCGGAACGTCAGTCGCAGCCCGGATCGTCGTTGCAGTCGGATCCCAGCGAGGGTTCTGCGGGGAGTTCAATGAGTCGATCATCCGCGCGCTGGAGGCAATGCCGCGCCGATCGGGCAGTCATCCGGTCAGCGTGTTGGTCGTGGGGCGCAGGCTTGCCGCAAAGCTGGCGAAGCATTCAGGCGTCATGGCGACGCTGGATGGTCCGAGCGTAGTCGAGGAAGTGCAGGCGGTATTGGAGCGCGTAATGGATACGCTCACCGATATGCACGCCCATGCCGGAACCGCCGCGATGTCCGGGATTTCCGTGCTGGCGCATCGAGACTCGACGGCCGGTATTCAGCCGCGTTCCGTATGGCCTCCGGCGATCGACATACATCGGCCGGCAACGCATGCGCCGCTGCTCAACCTCGGGCCATCGGTGTTCGGCCCGCAGCTGTTGCAACACTTCCTCTGGGCCCAACTGCACGACGTTTTTTACGGCTCCTTGATGGCGGAGAACCGGCGCAGGCTGCAGCATATGCAAGGCGCGATACAGCGCATGGATGAGCGCCGGGATACGTTGGGCCGTAAGCTCAACGTGCTTCGTCAGGAAGAGATCACCGAGGAAATTGAGGTCATCCTTCTGAGCGACGGGGGGACGTCGTACGTATGTGCTCAACCTCTACCAGACTTGGCATCTGAACCTTAGGCTCTTCGATTCGCATCGACTACATGGCAGGCCTTGACTTGCGTGCCGCACACACGCCTAGAGTTGAAACACAGGCAGTGCGGGCGCGCGGCGCTCGCACAGGTAGTCTGTAAGATCGCGTACGACAAAGGAGCGCCAAATGAACAAACCAACGTCGCGGTACATTTGCGTATTGGCAATCGTCGTATCGGCGTGCGCAAGTCCGGGACCGGCCGGTCGCTCTAGCGCGGAAACGAGCTCCGACGCCGCGCGGCGCGCTGAAGATTACGCTTGGCGATGCGAGCTGTTGACCAATCTCTCTCGCCTGGCCTGTCTTGACCAGCTTCCGTGGCGGGTACCGGGGTACTTCGGGGAGCGCGTGGATCCATTCAAGGCGCCCGCGCCCAGGCAGTGATGCTGCATTGCGAAGCCAGAATCGGGCGCACAATTGTCCCAATCAACAACCCCGCGCCAAGAGCGCGGGGTATGTTATGGAAAGAGTGGGGCAGAACAGCAAACACAACGGCTCAACGAACGCTACGGACTCAAGGGGGTTGATGGGGCGCAGGCGACCGAGGGCCACGCGCAGCACTCAATTCGATTTCGTGTCCGTCGTGCCGTCGAGTCGTCGTGGTTGCACTAAACGCTACCAAAGACCTAGTTTGATCCCCGTGGCAAGACCACTGGGAATCGCAAGTTCAATGTACATCTGATGAGCGTTCATCGCGGGTGCTGACATTGGTTTGAGCGCTCGGGGGCGGCCATTCATTCCAGCGCGGCGCGTTTCAGGCGCAGTGCATTCATGACAACCGATACGGAGCTCGCTGCCATCGCAATGCCGGCGATGATCGGCGAAAGCAGAATGCCGAACACGGGGTAGAGCACGCCTGCCGCGATCGGAATACCCACAGCATTGTAGAAAAACGCGAAGAACAGGTTCTGCTTGATGTTGCGCATCGTTGCGCGCGACAGCATCGCGGCGCGGGCGATGTTACGCAGATCGCCCTTGACCAAAGTAATACCGGCCGCTTCCATCGCGACGTCGGTGCCCGTGCCCATGGCGATACCCACATCGGCTTGCGCGAGTGCCGGTGCATCGTTGATGCCATCGCCCGCCATCGCCACCTTGTGGCCGCTCTCCTGTAGCGCCTTCACGTGAGCGGCCTTGTGTTCGGGCAATACCTCGGCGATGACTTCATCGATACCCAGTTGCTTGCCGACCGCTTCGGCAGTCGCGTGCGCATCGCCGGTCAGCATGACGACTCGCACACCGGATCGTCTCAAGCCGGCGAGCGCCTGAGGCGTGGTTTCTTTTACCGGATCAGCCACCGCAAGCAATCCACCAGGTTTGCCGTCGATACCGAAGAAAACGACGGTCTTTGCTTCCGTACGCCAACGTTGTGCGGTTGCTTCAATAGTGCTTACGTCGATGCCTTTGTCGGACAGAAAAGCGCGGCTGCCGACGGCAACGACGCGCCCGTCAACGGTTCCGGTGACGCCTTTACCGTTCGTGGCGTCGAACTCGCGTGCCGACTGAACCTTCGCACCACGCTCGCGCGCCCCTGCGACGATGGCGGTGGCGATCGGATGCTCGCTCGACTGCTCTACGCTCGCCACCCAACCGAGTGTTTCCTTCTCGTTCATGCCTGGCATCGCTTCAAATCCGACCAGCGCTGGTTTGCCCAGTGTCAGTGTTCCCGTCTTGTCGACCACGACGATATCGATATCCCGCATGCGCTCGATGGCCTCGGCGTTTCGAAACAGGATGCCGCCTTGCGCGCCGCGGCCCATCGCGACCGTCATGGAGATCGGTGTGGCGAGGCCCACCGCACACGGGCAGGCGATGATCAGCACTGCGACGGCGTTGACCAAAGCATAGACGAACCGCGGTTCCGGGCCGAAGAGCCACCAAGTCAAGCCACTGACGATAGCGATTACAACGACGATCTGCACGAAGTAAGCGGCGATGAGATCGGCCATGCGCTGGATCGGGGCGCGCGTGCGTTGCGCCGCTTGCACCATGCCGATGATGCGGGCCAACAGCGTCTCCGCGCCGATCCGCTCGGCGCGCATCACGAGTGCCCCATTGCCGTTGATCGTTGCGCCTGTAACGCGGTCGCCGGCGGCCTTGGAAACCGGAATCGGTTCTCCGGTGATCATCGACTCATCCACATGGCTCTTGCCGTCGATAACGGACCCGTCGACCGGAATCTTCTCGCCCGGCTTGATCCGGAGGTGATCGCCGATCTGCACTGCCTCGAGCGCTACCTTCTCTTCTACGCCGTCCGCCCGCAGCCGCCATGCGGTGCTTGGGGCGAGCTCCAGCAGCTCTTTGATCGCCCGGCTCGTTTGCCCCATCGCACGCATCTGCAGCACGTCGCCCAGGATCACCAAGGTCACGATGACGGCCGCCGCTTCAAAGTACTTGCCGACGGCGCCATCGTGTTCGCGAAATTGAATAGGAAAAATCTCCGGGAAGAGCAGGGCGACTAGGCTGAACACGAAGGCCAAACCCACGCCCAGGCCAATGAGGGAGTACATATTCAGCGCCCAGGTTTTGAGCGACATCCAGAACTTGCGTAGGATCGGCGCGCCAACCCAGAGCACGACTGGCGTGCCCAACACAAACTCCACCCACCCGCGCACCGTCGGACGCAATCCAAACGGCTCCATGATGCCAATCATGGGCGCCATCGCGAGCATGACGAGGGGAATCGACAACGCGACGCCAATCCACATGCGACGGGTGATATCCGCGAGCTCTTTCGCCTCGGCCTCTTGGTTCGAGGCACCTACCGGGACAAGTGCCATGCCGCAGATCGGACAGTCCCCCGGTGCGGGCTTAACGATTTCCGGATGCATCGGACAGGTGTAGAGCGCACCGGCAGGCGCGAGCGAACCGGACGGTGGCGCGGACCCAACGGGCGCGCTAGACGATGTGTGCACGAACTTGCCGGGTTCGGCGACGAACTTCTCCTTGCAGCCAGCGCTGCAGAAGTAGTAAATCTCGCCCCCGTGTCCGTGGTGATGCACGCTCGCAGGCGAGACCTTCATTCCGCAGACCGGATCGCGTTCCTCGGTGCCGGCGACGTGTGCCGATGGATGCGGTGCGTTGGTATGGCCGTGCGGATGAGTCATGGTTTCTTTGGCTTCTTTTTGGGAGGAGCGCCATCGGAGCGCCGGCCGGGCCGGTGTTTGCCGTCCTTTGGCTCAATCTTATGGCGAAATTTGAGGTACAGGAGAAATGCCACGATGGAGAGCGCCGCGCCGCCGCCGGCGACCAATAGTGTTGTCAGTACTTCAGGTGGTGTCTCGGTGATCACCTTGAAGTGCATGATGGCCTCCCGCCCGGCGATCCGGCGAGTACGGTCGATGTTCCCCTTGCACACGGTCGGTTTGTAGAACCGGTGCGCAACGCTTCAACGATACGGATCACCCCAAAGGCCATCGAGATCGATCGCACTTCATGAACGTTGTCGAAGCCCGCTTCGCGGATCAAGTCGGGAAGGAGCCCTGCCACGTTGTCGCGGGTCGTTGCAAACCCATCCCGGATCTGCAACGGTAGAAACAACAAGCGCGACACCACGCCTTTGGGTCTTCCGCAATCGGCGATCAGGAGCCGCCCGCCCGGTTTTGTAACACGCAGGGCCTCCAGCAACGCGCGGCGTTTCCCCGTCCGATCGAGATGGTGGAAGAATAGACTCGAGACGACTACGTCGAATGTCGAAGCTTCAAACGGTAGGCGCTGGGCGAGGCCTTGCTCGAGGTTCACCAACACGCCCTGGGTGCGCGCCTTCTTGTGTGCGAGCGCGAGTGCTTCCAGGTCTGCATCGAGTCCTGTTACCAAAGCATCTCGATATGTCATGGCAAGTGCAATCGAGAGTGAACCGGTGCCGCAGCCCAATTCGAGTGCATGCTCTCCGTTGTGCAAATTCGCGAGGCGTACGAGCTCGTCTTTGACCGCGCTCGCGCGCGTGGTGAGGTGCATGAAGGTGTCATAGAACCGGGTGAGAAACCGGTATCGAAGGGGCCGGATGTAACCGGCCATGTCAACGATTCGCATTCGCGTGTGCTCGTGTGGAGCGCTCACTCATACGGCCCAGCAAATAGGTACGCGCAAGCCACAGCGTGAGCGGCGGCAGCAGTAGCCACTGCAACACTGGGGCAAGGCCCGTGCCTAAAATCGGCAGGCGCGGTTGGGAGGGTGCGTATTCCCAGAATGCGAGCGGTCCGGTGGCAACGAACTCGTAGGCGATTGTGAGCACGAGCCCAATCAAAAGGTATGCAATCAACGCTGCTCTGGGTGGAGCAAGCAACCAGAGACGCGAACGGGCGGCCAGTGCCCCCGACCAATAGGCTGCCACGGCAATAACGACGTCGCCCAGCGCCGCGATCGTGCACACGCGAACCCCTTCGGCATGCGCAAGGTTTGCCATGCCGACCCAAAGCGGTGCTTGCAATATCTCCCATGGAAAATGCAGCAGCAGCGCAAATAGCGCGAAGGGCAGCTCGGGGACGCGTGCCGAAAACACTGTCGCGCTGACCAATCCAGCATAGTCGGGCGGCGTCGGCGCGTGGGCTCGATCAGTCAACTCATTGACTCAATTTCGGTGCGTTTAGGCTGGAACGTTCACCCGCGCGAGGGAACGTTTCGGTCCGTAGTTGAGGTTGACCAGTACGGCGGCGTTTTACTTGGCAGGCTCGAAGTCTGTGACGGTGAACTGTCCGCCGATCTTTTCCGCGCTGAACTTGATCTTGTCGCCGGGCTGAAGCTTGTCGAGCATGACCGGCTCCTTCACGCGAAAGACCATCGTCATCGGGGGCATATCGAGATTCTTGATCTCGCCATGCTTGATCGTTACTTTCCCGGCATCCTTGTCGATCTTGCGTACCTCGCCATCGGCCATGGCGGACGCATTTTGAGCACTCGCTGCGCCATGATCGTAACTGTGGGTCTGCGCGATCACGCGGAAGCTGCCCGCTGAGAGCGCGATGGCGCCGGCAAAAGCGAATACAGGCGTGTACTTCATGATGATCTCCTTCGGAAAGAGCAAGAAACTCGTGCAGTCACTTCGAATCAACGCGAACCTTGCCGACCATGCCGGCTTCGAAGTGTCCTGGCTGCAGGCAGGCGAAATCGAACTCCCCCGCCTTGGTGAATCGCCAGAGTATTTGCGCACTCTTGCCTGGATCGGCAACCGCCTGATTGGGATCGTTATGCTCCATGTTCGGATGCTTCTTCATCGCCTCGGCATGCTCTTTCAATTCCTTCATCGTGCCGAGGACCATCTCGTGCTTGACCTGGCCCGTGTTCTTGACGACGAACCGAATTGTCTCGCCCTGCTTGACATTGATCAGCGCGGGACTGAACCGCATGGTGTCCGTCATCGCGACTTCAATCGTGCGCGAGGCGTTTTTCGCCTCACCGGGTTCGCCGACCGCCGACTGGTGACCGTGGTGATGGGTGGCGTGTCCACATGCTGCGAGAGCGATTGTGCCGATCGCACCGACTGCGACGATTCGTACGTGCTTGATCATGGGTAACTCCTCTCGTGGTTAGCTTGACAGTAATGGCATCGTTGGCGCTCCAAGACGTCCTGGCTCACTTGACGACGATCTTTCCAACCATCCCGGCCTCGAAATGCCCGGGCACGAGACAGCCGTAGTAGAACTCCCCGGCCTTCGTGAACTGCCACACCATGGTCTCCTGCTTGCCGGCGCTGACATGCGCCATATAGGGCTCGTCGTGTTCCATGTTCGGGTGCTTTCTCATAAGCTCGGCGTGCTCTTCGAGCTCTTTCTTCGTGCCGATCACCATCTCATGGAGCACCTGGCCCTTGTTCTTGACGACAAAGCGAATCGTGTCCCCGCGTTTGATGGAGAGCTCGGCCGGCGTGAAGCGCATCGTATCGGCCATATCGATGTTGATCGTTCGGGACACTTTCTTTGGATCGCCTTGGCGACCGAACTCCTTCTCTTCAGTGCTGATAGCCGCCGGCGGGCCGGATTTTTTGGTGTGGCTGTCGGTGTGCGCGAGCGCGAGCGCCGGCAACGATACGAATAGCGTGGTAATCAAAATGTTCTGAATCATCGTGGTCCTCCAAAGTGAGCTCGGGCTTAGTGATGACTGTTCGCGGAAGGCTTGCGGGCAGTCAGTGATACGCCGGCCGTCTTGGAAGGTTCGGGCGCGCGCTCGGCCTTTGGCGACTCACCCTTCCATTCGAACGCGACGGTGCCGGGCGGATGCTTGTACCAACCGGGATCGCTGTAGTCATTGCGCGCCAAACCTTCGCGGACTTTGACGACGGTGAACATTCCCCCCATTTCAATCGGACCGAACGGCCCCTGCCCCGTCATCATCGGCAGCGTGTTCTCCGGGATCGGCATTTCCATCTCGCCCATGTCGGCCATGCCGCGCTCGCCCATGACCATGTAATCGGGAACCAGGTTCATGATCTGGCGCGCCACGCCGCGATGGTCCACGCCGATCTTGGTGGGCACGTTGTGACCCATCGGGTTCATCGTGTGGTGCGACTTGTGGCAATGAAACGCCCAATCGCCGGGCGCATCGGCAATGAAATCGAATGCGCGCATCGCGCCGATCGGCACGTCGATCGTGACCTCGGGCCAATGCGCCGACGGTGGGACCCATCCCCCGTCGGTCCCTGTCACGCTGAAGTTGAATCCGTGCAGGTGGATCGGATGATTGGTCATGGTGAGATTACCCATGCGGATCCGCACGCGGTCATTCTTTCTTACGACCAGATGATCGATCCCGGGAAACGCACGGCTGTTCCAGGTCCACAGATTGAAATCGAGCATGGTGTTGACCTTCGGCGTCATCGCGCCCGGCTCAATGTCGTAGGCGTTGATGAGAAAGCAGAAGTCTCGATCCACCGGCATGAATTTCGGATTCTTCGGATGCACCACGATGAACCCCATCATGCCCATCGCCATTTGCACCATCTCGTCGGCGTGCGGGTGGTACATGAACGTGCCCGAGTGCTTCATCTCGAACTCGTAGACGAAGGTCTTGCCGGTCGGGATCTGTGGTTGGTTGAGGCCACCCACGCCGTCCATGCCATTGGGCAGCAGGATCCCGTGCCAGTGAATGGTCGTGTGCTCGGGCAACTTGTTCGTGACGAAAAAACGTACCTTGTCGCCCTCGACGCATTCGATCGTAGGTCCGGGCGATTGACCGTTGTAGCCCCAGAGATTGGCTTTCATGCCGGGCGCTATTTCACGCACAATTGGTTCGGCAACGAGGTGGAACTCCTTCCACCCATCGTTCATGCGAAATGGCAATGACCAGCCATTCAGCGTCACCACCGGGTTGTAGGGGCGACCGCTCGATGGCGCGAGCGGCGGCTGCGTCTTCGGCGACCCTTGCACCGGGGCCTCGGGCAGCGTCGCAGCGCCCGCCCTGGATACGAGTCCGGCGCCCAGCGCGACCGCACCGGATTGTTGCAAGAATTTTCGACGGGATAGCATTGGTATTCCTCTCCTGACAAGTATTCAGTGCCCGGCAAGCGCCGGATTCGGAATCATGCGCACGCCGCCACCGGCGGCTGCGGCGCGGACGCTTCCACCGCCTGGACCGTTCAGCGCGGCCTGCAGATCGGTCGCGGCGAGCCAGAATTCACGCAGCGACGCGATGTACGCGGTGACGCTCATCACTTGCTCCCGCGCATCGGTGAGCAGCTCGAAGACGCTGATCAGCATGCCGTTGTAGCGAAGCAGGTTTTCCTCGGAGATCTTTTTTCGCAGCGGGACGATCTCGTCGCGGTAGTGCTTCGTCGTGTCATACGCGGTGCGGGCGATCGAGAACGCATCGCGCACTTCCGAGCGGGCGTTCACCGCGATTTCAGCGAGCCGATGCACCGTCTGCATGTACTGCGCCTCGGCTTTGGCGATGCGCGCGCCGCCCCAGTCGAACAGCGGGATTTGCAGGCTGAATTCGATACCCCGCTTCCACCCCTCGTGCCCTTCCTTCGTGCGCGCCGGCCCAAGCTCGAGGGCGTTGATAAAGCGGGTCGTTTTCGTCAGACCAAGGAGCTCGGCAACGCTTTCGCTCTGACGCCTTGCAGCCTGGATATCCAGGCGCTGGGCGACGGCCTTCGCTTCGAGGTCGGTCCACTCAGGCGGGAGTCCGGGCAGGTCGGGGAGGCGGATCGGGAGCTCGAATTTGATGTCTTCGCCATACAGCCCCATGAGACGCGTCAGACGTTCCCGCTCGGAGAGCGCGATGCGCTTCGCCTGCGCGAGCTGCGCGAGTGTCTCCGCGTAGAAGACCTGTTCCCGCATCTGCGTGAGCTTGGGGAAGTTGCCGGCCCGCGCCATGCGCCGCGCCAGCTCCGCGCTTGCTTCGGCTGCGGTGTTGACCTGCTCGAGGTACTTGACCATTTCATTCGCCGCGACCGCCTGGAAGTACGCCCGGCGCGTCTCGAACGCAACGTCGAGCACACGGCCCGAAACCTCGAGCTTGGTCTGCTCGAAGCGGTGCGTTTCGATCTTTCTGCGCAACGGCATCGTGAGCAGATCAATGATTGGAAACGTCAGTGCCCATTCGATCTTCTTGCCTTCGCTGTTGCGTGTGTTCAAGTAGGCGAAGTGCGGGTTGGTCAGACGACCGGCCTGAACGAGATCGGCCTCGGCGATGCCCAACTCTTCGTAGGTGCTCTGAAGCCCGCGATTGTTGAGCAGCGCGACTTGGACCGCGTCTTCGACCGATAGCGGCGCATTCAAACGCTCCCTTACAAACGTATCCACGCCGCCGCTGTTTTTCGAGGCCAGAACGACTTTGGCGTTGGTTCCAAGGCGCTCCTGCGCCGTCGCTTCGACGGCGTCGAACCCGCCGTCCTGGGAGAACGTTGCACAGCCAGCAAGGGCAAGTGCGCCGAGGACCGCGAAGGCTACGCGCGACGGCACGACACGAATGGGTCGCATCGATGTCTTCTCCTAGTGCTTGTGACTGGAATGGCCAGGGCTCGGCGTGCTGACCGGCTGCGACGGAGCGGACTCCCCGCGGGGCGCCGTGCTCGATCGTTCCGGAACCGCGGCAGGTTTCGCGGCGCCGGGCGCGCTATCCTTGATGTGCCCGGCGTGTCCGCCCAGTCCGCGGACATGGTCGTTCAGCTCACGCCAGGAAGAGGGCTTTTCGTCCTGGTAGCGTTGATAGCCGGCAAACGGGGAAACGTATTCAACCGTTGGTGATTTCAACTTTGCGTCGGTGGGATCGGGTCGACCCTGGGCCATCGCACCGTCAATGACGCCGCTCAATGCGATGACATATAGAAGCCGCTTGCACTGGATGTTCATAAGACTCCTCGCGGGTGAAGGCACGAACGACTGTTGCCCGATTGGGCACGCAATCGCTCGGATCAAAGATCGGGAGGCTGCGGACGCAACCTCCCGTCGCGGCGCACTAAGCGACGCGTGCGGAGCGAGGAGCTAGTGGCGGGCGGTCGAGGGTCGCGGGGATCCGACCCTTGAGGTTGCTGAAGATTGAAGAGGGGCGGGACCGCGAGGCGTCGAGGAAATTGCCAAGCAGACCATTCGAAGGGGTCATGCCGGCGGCGGTGCAGCACACGGAACAGACGCTGCAGTGACAATCCCAGCAGCCGGTGTCATCGGAGGAGTGAGCCGTGGATTCGTGGGTCGGTTGCTCGACACCATCTGATGGGAGCACCTGCACATTCTGGTGAGCGCCATGCTCGTGAAGCATTTCTGGAGCATGCACCGCATCGCCATGCCCACCGCAAAAGATCATTCGTGCCGCTGCAAACCCCTTGAACGGGATTGCAAGCAGCAACAAGCAGAGAATGACCGTTTTCAAATACCGCACGCGGGGTTCCTCAATACTGGCAAGCGATGATACCGCTTATGTACTCGAATGGTGAAGACGCGCGATGCTACGGCCTCTCTACCCACGATAGCCTGACCCATTCATTACAACTCCGTAATGGAACGCGGTCCGGTTCTGGCTTAGAGTTTCGGCAGGAGCAAATTACTTGAAGATCCTGGTTGTTGAAGACGAGCAGAAAACCGTCGACTACCTGAAGAAAGGGCTGTCGGAGGCAGGGTTTATTGTCGACGTGGCGCAAAACGGCACCGATGGGCTCCACCTTGCCGAAACGGGGGAGTATGTGCTGGTGATTCTCGATGTGATGATGCCCGGGCTGGACGGCTGGAGCGTGCTGCGAGAGCTGCGCCGCTCGAAGGAGACGCCGGTGCTCTTTCTCACGGCGAAGGATCGGGTGGAAGATCGCGTGCGGGGTCTGGAAATGGGCGCCGACGACTACCTAGTGAAACCCTTCGCGTTCTCGGAGCTCCTCGCACGTGTGCGTACACTCTTGCGACGTGGCCAGTCCAAGAAAGCCGACGTGTTGCGAGTGGCCGATCTGGAGCTGGACCCGGTGAGGCGTCGCGTCCACCGTGGGGTGCAGCGTGTCGACCTGACGGCAAAAGAGTTCCTGTTGTTGCATTTGCTGATGCAACGTGAAGGCGAAGTGCTATCGCGGACCTTCATCGCCGAACAGGTCTGGGACATGAACTTCGACAGCGACACGAACGTTGTCGACGTTGCGGTAAGAAGGCTGCGCGCCAAGGTCGACGATCCGTTTCCAACCAAGCTGATCCACACGTTGCGAGGCGTCGGCTATGTGCTGGAGTATCGCGAATGAACTGGTTGTCGATCCGCGCGCTGCAAACGTCGATCACCGCGAGACTCACTGTCCTGTTCACCCTGTCTGTCGTGTTGTTGCTCGCCGTGCACGGTGCCTATCACTACCGGTCACTGGCGATGCAGCTCGAGGGGCGGCAGGCGGCGACGCTGACCGAGAAGCTCACGGCAGTGCAGGCGCGTCTGGTCCATCACGAAGCAGCCGAGTTGCTCGCGGGTTCGGTCCACGACGTGATGGAGGTCCTAACCGGCCATTCAGATCTCTTCATGGTGGTTCGCGATGCGTCAGGCCAGATCCTTGCAGAGTCGCATCCGGCAGACCAACGGCCCTCTCCACCGGATGCGACAGCGCGAAGCGACGCGGACCAGACCTGGCGTGCCGGTCCAGACGACTATCGAACCATGCGTGTCGGCGCTGTGCTCGGAGCAGGTCACGCCTCAGCCACGGTGGAGCTGACGGTCGATACGACCCGCGATTCGCAAATCCTCCGTGCATTCGTGCGTGAAGTGAGCCTTGGAATGTTCGTTGGTACCTTGATAGCAGGTGCGATGGCTTTCCTGATTGCGCGGCAGGGTTTGGGCGCGTTGAACCGGTTTGCGCGGATGGCCAACGACATCACCGTGAGTCGCTTGAATCGACGCCTCGACGTCGATTTCGCGCCGTTCGAGCTGCGCGAGCTTGCCGCGGCGTATAACGGCATGCTTGCCCGCCTGGAAACGAGCTTCGGCCGTTTGGTCGAATTTTCCGGCGATCTCGCACACGAGCTGCGCACGCCGATTCACAACCTCATGGGGCAGACCCAGGTGGCACTGTCGCGCGCACGGTCACCGCACGAGTACCGACATGTATTGGAATCTAATATCGAGGAATACGAGCGCCTGTCGCGCATGATCCGGGACATGCTATTTCTCGCCCAGGCGGACAATGCACAACTCCCGCTGGTCCGCGAACCGGTTGAGCTCGGCGACCTGGCGCAGAAGGTGGCGAGCCTGTTCGAAGCGGCGGCCGAGGAGAACAAGGCTCGGATCGTGGTGCACGGCCAGGGAGTGGTCGAAGCCGATCGCATCATGATCGAGCGTGCGCTTGGAAATCTCCTTTCCAACGCGTTGCGTCATTCAAGGGCAGGTTCCGAGATTCGGATCACAATCGAACAGTCGGCCAATGACGTAAGTATCGTGACCACGAATCAGGGCAAATACGTTTCACCCGAAGTTGTCTCTCGATTGTTCGACCGCTTCTTCCGCGGAGACGCGGCGCGACACGGTGAGGGCGCGGGGCTTGGGCTTGCCATCGTGAAATCGATCATTGAGCTCCATCGTGGATCGGTCTCAGTGGAAAGCGAGCAATCCGGGGAAACACGATTCACCTTACACATTCCATCCGCGGCGACGGATGGTCAAGATCAATCCCAAAATGACACGCCCTCGCGAAGGAATTGGGATCTAGGTTCGTTTGTGCCGGCACGACCGTCGACGGCTTCGGGGTTTGTGAAAGGCCGTTCTCAGTCATGAGAGGTGAAGCATTATGGCCTCGGCTACTGTAGCGCATCCTGACGGCTGCAATCAGCATCGCTGTTCGCTGGGCGCGGGTCGCCAATGCAAGCTCGATCGTGGACGATCAATGGATCGAGCCCTAGCCTCTTGCACAGCTCAAGAAACGCGTGCTTCCGCTTTTGAAAGGTATCCCTCGCATCGAACGAAGCATTCGCTTCAGGCTTCAGGATTCGCTTCGCTCGGTCGACCAGCTCCCGCATCGCGGCCGAGTCGATCAGAACAATGCGACGACGGGATTTGACGATCCCCTCATGGCTGGGTAGGAGCAAGCAGACCCCACGGTCGGCGCTGCTGAGGTCGATAAGCAGTGCCTCATCGAGCCGCAAGTCCAGGATCACTTTCAGCTCGATGCGCGTTGCCATGGTGACCTCTGCGCGCATGAGCGTGTTGATCAAGGCCGTGCGTGCGTGCGCTTCCGCGTTCGTGCCGAGCGCCGGCTTCGGATAGAGTGATTCGAGGAGAGACGCGGCCTCCCTGTGGTCTGCGGCCGCCGCTTTGATCAGCCAGCGCACCGCGGTGACGTCGTCGTCGCGCGCGCTTCCGTGGCGAAGGTAAGCCTTTCCGCAACGATACTGCGCCTCGACATGACCTTGCTCGGCGGCCCTCTCCAGATACCGATGCGCGGTCCACGCGTCGCGCTGCGAAAATGTGCGCAGGTTGTAAAGCTTCCAGAGCTCGAACGAGGCCTCATTCACGCCTTGCTCGGACGCGCGATCGAGCATTGCCGCCGCCTTCTTATAGCTGTGGGGCACCCCGACGCGTTGTCGCCCGCCTTTGGTTGCGTATAGCTTGCCGAGGGTCAACAGTACCTGTGGATTATCGGCCGATGCCGCTCGCTCGAGCCATGGCATTGCCTCCAGTACCTTTCCTTCTTTTAGCAAGAGAATGCCAAGCCTCGCGGAAGAGATCGCGTCGCCACGTGAGGCCGACTGCCTCAACCAGGGCAACGATGCGTTTTCATCGCTGCTCCGGTAGTGATCTGCAAGAAGCTCTTGTGCGGCCACAGAGCCCAGTGCAGCGGCGCGCTCGAACCAACGCAACGCGCGGCAAACGTCTGGTTCGCACGCTTCGCCGGTGTACAGGAGGAGGGCGAGTCTGAGTTGCGATCCCTTATCATTATTGCGGGCGGCAAGCTCCAGCCATTCGAAGGCTCTCGCCGCGGAAATTCCCACTTCGATGCCCGCGAATGTCCAGTCGATCAGGGCTGTGCGCGCGCGATCGATGCCGAGCTCCGCGGCTTGCAAGAAAAGCGGAGCACTACGCACCGGGTCGTGGACCGTCGCCGGGCTAACGCGTTCGCCGATGATGCGCAAGGCCTCCGTTGAGCCGCGATGAGCGGCCTTTTCAAGCCAGATGAATGCGGCGGCTTCGTCGCGCGGTAGGCCAACAGATCCCTCCAGGTAGATCTTCCCGATAGCAAGCTCCGCTGCCACGTCGCCTTCACGGGCCGCTTTAAGGAGGATCAGGAATTCTCTCTTGGCCAAGCTGGGTTCTCCTAATCGCTTGCGGATCCATCGAAACTTACCCTTACGCATCTGCGGTGAGAGCGTGCGATCAGGCGCAGTCAATCGAAATGCCCTTCGGTTCAGCAAAGCGTCGCGCTTTCGCAACACTTGTGTGCGGGGAACTCATGGATACCGCGCTTGCGACGAGTGGATACCGCTGATGTGCGCGCTTCTGTCGTCGCGAACAAACCATCGGTCATGTAGCTTTTCTGCAACGCAATCGGGGTTCCGTCGAGGATTCGATCGCCATTCGCGCTTACCTGGGCTGTGAAGGCGTGATGGAGCCATTGCCGCGCCCTAGAGTGTGGTGCGCCTGCTCGCATCAAGGGGCGTCAACCAACTTGAACATTGAAGGAGAGAGATTCATGCAACGGTCATTGGTCACTGCAGCGCTGGCAGGTGCGGTAATGAGCGTTCCGTCCGTGCATGCCCAGACAGGGAACGTGGTGCTATACGGGCGTGCGAACCTAAGCGTCGACACCTACTCAGCCACCGGTGGAACGTGCGCCCCGGGCGTCGACTGCAATTTCAAGAGTCGAACGCGCGTTACGGACAGTGCTTCGCGTCTCGGGGTGCGTGGCATCGAAGATCTCGGGTCCGGACTGCGCGCGGTGTTCCAGATCGAAACCGGCGTCAACATCGACACCGGTCAGGCCACCGGCCAGTCGGGCGCGCTGAACGGCAATACGGGCTTTCTGGCTTCGCGGGACTCCTTCGTTGGGCTGGAAGGTGGATTCGGTCGATTCACGCTTGGGCGACAGAACATCTATTGGGCGAATGGCTCGATCATCCAGACGGGCGCCAACTACGTGAATACCGAGATCCCCTTCTCCAGCGCGGTCATCTTTGGCCGTGTGACAGGGCCGGTTGCGCGGCAGAGCAATGTCCTTCAGTACACGACGCCGACCTTTGGAGGGTTCAATACGACACTCAGTTACTCGCCGCAATCCGAAGCCGCTGGTGCCGGGGCGAGAACGGATTCGCGGG
>JANMUI010000436.1:0-8536 GCA_031391405.1 Betaproteobacteria bacterium | reverse complement strand
ACGTTATCGAGAAGGTCGCCCCGGGGGTTATCGCGCGCCAATCAGTGTCGCAGCCCGTTCAGACGGGCCTTAAGGCGATCGACGCGATGGTGCCGATCGGTCGTGGTCAGCGCGAGCTGATCATTGGCGATCGCCAGACCGGCAAGACCGCGGTCGCGATCGACACGATCATCAACCAGAAGGGCAAAGACCTCTTCTGTGTGTACGTTGCCATCGGCCAGAAGGCCTCCACCGTCAACAACGTTGTGCGCAAGCTCGAAGAACATGGCGCGATGGCGTATACGATCGTCGTCGCGGCCACGGCATCAGAGTCGGCGGCGCTGCAATTCATCGCGCCGTACTCCGGCTGCACGATGGGCGAGTATTTCCGCGATCGCGGTCAAGACGCACTGATCATCTACGACGATCTGACCAAGCAGGCATGGGCGTATCGGCAAGTGTCGCTGTTGCTGCGGCGCCCACCGGGCCGGGAAGCGTATCCGGGTGACGTGTTCTATCTCCACTCGCGTCTGCTCGAACGCGCCGCCCGCGTGAATCCCGCTTACGTCGAAAAATTCACCAAGGGTGCGGTCAAGGGCAAGACCGGCTCGCTCACCGCGCTGCCGATCATCGAGACGCAGGCTGGTGACGTCACCGCGTTCGTGCCGACCAATGTGATCTCGATTACCGACGGTCAGATCTTCCTGGAAACCGATTTGTTCAACGCCGGGATTCGCCCAGCGATCAACGCCGGAATTTCGGTGTCACGGGTGGGCGGCGCCGCGCAGACGAAGCTGATGAAGCGTCGCGATACCGGCGGTGGCGTGCGCCTGGCGCTTGCGCAGTACCGCGAGCTTGCCGCGTTCGCGCAATTTGCTTCCGACCTCGATGAGACGACGCGCCGTCAGCTCGAACGAGGCCGCATGGTCACCGAGCTCATGAAGCAGTTGCAATACAAGCCGCAGGAAGTTTGGGAAATGGGCCTCACCCTCTTCGCGGTCAACAGCGGTTTCTTCGACGATATCGACGTCAAGAAGGCGCTGGGTGCCGAGTTGTCGATGCGCGATTACCTCAAGTCCAAATACGCAGCCGTCATCGATAAGATGGACAAGACCAAAGACCTGTCCGGCGACGATGAGAAGAGTCTCAAGGACGCGATTGCCGACTGGAAGAAGAACGGTACCTATTGAAACGGTGAAGGGTGAAGAGTGAAGGGAGAAAGGTAACGGCCTTTCTTCCAAATCCCCCGGAGCGACGACACAGATGCCAGGCACCAAAGAGATACGCAACAAGATCAAGAGCGTGCAGAACACGCGCAAGATCACCAAGGCGATGGAGATGGTCGCGGCGTCCAAGATGCGCAAGGCGCAGGAACGCATGCGTGCCGCGCGCCCCTATGGCGAGAAAATTCGCAATGTCGCCGCGCACATTGCCCACGCCAATCCCGAGTACCGGCACCCGTTCCTGGTGGACAGGGACTCGGTTCCGCGTGTTGGCATCATCGTCGTCTCCACCGACAAGGGACTGTGCGGCGGCCTCAACACCAACATCCAGCGTCTGGTCCTGCTGAAGTACAAGGAGTGGGAAGCGCAGGGCGAAAAAATTGAAGCCTGCTGCATCGGCAACAAAGGGTTCGGCTTCATGCAGCGCCTCGGCGTCGATATCGCCTCGCATGTGACGCAGATCGGCGACCGGCCGCAGATGGAACGCCTGATCGGCGCGGTGAAGGTGATGCTGAATGGTTACACCGAAGACCGCTTCGATCGCCTCTTGATTTTCTACACCAAATTCATCAACACGATGAAGCAGGAAGCGGTGGTGGAGCAGCTGCTCCCGTTGTCCGGTGAGCGCATCGGTACGCCCGAAGGTTCGTGGGACTACATCTACGAGCCGGATGCCAAGGCGGTACTCGATCAAGTGCTCACACGCTACATCGAAGCCCTGATCTTTCAGGCGGTGTCGGAGAACATGGCCTCCGAACAGTCGGCACGTATGGTCGCGATGAAGTCGGCCTCGGACAACGCGGCCACATTGATCGACGAGCTGACGTTGATCTACAACAAGAACCGGCAGGCGGCGATCACGAAAGAATTGGCGGAGATCGTGGGTGGGGCTGCTGCTGTCTAGAGCGCTCGGTAATGCACTCAAAATTAACCACAGAGGACGCAGGGGACGCAGAGGAAAAGCGGAGGATTATGATCTTGCATATAGGTCGACTGCGCCGCGATCAGTTGTCGGAATGCGCACTTGCAATATCTTTGTTTTCCCCTGCGTCCTCTGCGTCCTCTGTGGTGAAAGTTTTAGCGATTGAGAGATCTACAGATTGAAAGTTTGAAAGGAATCAGCGTGACACAAGCAGCAGGAACGATTGTCCAGACGATTGGTGCGGTGGTCGACATCGAGTTTCCGCGCGAATCGATGCCCCGCGTCTACGATGCGCTTGTTCTCCAAGAGAGCGCAGGCGATAAATCTTTCGTCGAGAAAGGGCTCACGTTCGAAGTCGAGCAGCAGTTGGGCGACGGCGTGGTGCGCTGCATCGCACTTGGCTCGTCCGACGGACTGCGCCGCGGCATGAAGGTAATGAGCACCGGCGCGGGCATCTCCGTGCCCGTCGGTACCGCGACCTTGGGCCGCATCATGGACGTTCTCGGTCGCCCGATCGACGACGCGGGTCCGATCAAGACCGACGTGCGGCGTGCCATTCATCAATCGGCGCCCAAGTTCGACGAGCTCTCTCCCTCGGTTGAGCTCCTGCCGACCGGGATCAAGGTTATCGACCTGATCTGCCCGTTCGCCAAGGGCGGCAAGATCGGCTTGTTCGGCGGTGCCGGTGTCGGCAAAACCGTGAACATGATGGAGCTCATCAACAACATCGCAAAGAGCTACGGTGGCTATTCGGTATTTGCAGGTGTTGGCGAGCGGACGCGCGAGGGCAATGACTTCTATCACGAGATGGAAGAGTCGAAAGTGCTCGACAAGGTCGCGATGGTGTTCGGGCAGATGAACGAACCGCCCGGCAACCGTCTACGCGTCGCGCTCACCGGCCTCACGATGGCGGAAAGCTTCCGTGACGAAGGCCGCGACATTCTGCTGTTCATCGACAACATCTACCGCTTTACACTCGCGGGGACCGAAGTGTCGGCGCTCTTGGGCCGCATGCCATCGGCGGTGGGTTATCAGCCGACGCTCGCGGAAGAAATGGGCCGCCTGCAAGAGCGCATCACGTCCACCAAGGTCGGCTCGATCACCTCGATCCAGGCGGTGTACGTACCGGCCGACGATTTGACCGATCCCTCGCCTGCCACGACCTTCGGGCACCTGGATGCAACCGTCGTGTTGTCGCGCGATATTGCCTCGCTCGGGATTTACCCTGCGGTGGACCCACTCGATTCCACGTCGCGGCAGCTTGATCCGCACGTCATCGGCGAAGACCACTACAACACCACCCGTGCGGTGCAATCCACGTTGCAACGCTACAAGGAACTGCGCGACATCATCGCCATACTTGGCATGGACGAGTTGTCGCCGGAAGACAAGCTCGCGGTGTCGCGCGCACGGAAAATACAACGCTTCCTCTCGCAGCCCTTCAACGTGGCCGAGGTGTTCACCGGATCGCCCGGCAAGATCGTTCCGCTCAAGGACACCATTCGCGGCTTCAAGATGATCGTCGCCGGCGAATGCGACGCATTGCCCGAGCAGGCGTTCTATATGGTCGGCGCGATCGAAGAGGCGTTCGAGAAGGCGAAGACGATTCAGTAGGGGAAACGGGAAACGGGAACGAAAACATGGGAAAAGGGAAAAGAGAAACGGGAAACGTGGGTACTGCAGTGAACCTCAATCAACGTGTGTCAAACGTAGTTCGATGGACCCTTAGCGGTACGCGGGAGTTGCTTGGCATTTCCCTTTTCCCTTTTCCCTTTTCTCTTTTCTCATCGCACTTCACCCGTTTCCCATCTCGCCTCACCCACGCTTCCCATCGCACTTCACCCGTTTCCCATCGAGCCTGCCATAAGAACGCGGAGTAAAAAATGGCCACCACCATGCACGTTGACGTAGTAAGTGCCGAAGAGCAGATCTTCTCCGGCGAGGCGGAATTCGTCGTGCTGCCTGGCGAAGCGGGTGAGCTGGGAATTTATCCGCGTCATACGCCGTTGATCACTCGCATCAAACCGGGTGTGGTGCGGATTCAAAAGCCGGGTGGCGAGGAAGAGTTGGTGTTCGTTGCCGGCGGCGTGCTCGAAGTGCAGCCGAAGGTCGTCACCGTGCTTGCCGATACAGCGATCCGTGGCCACGATCTCGACGAAGCAAAGGCCAATGACGCGCTGAAGCGCGCACAAGAAGCCCGCGCCAAAGCGCAGGACAAGGAAGAGATCGCGACCGTGGAGGCCGAGCTCGCGACATTGGCCGCCCAAATTGCCGCAATCCGAAAGCTGCGCCAGAAGAAGTAAATCGCATCGCGGGAGTCGGCGTGGTTGGGAGCGAAGAGCAACCCCACTTGATGCGCAGTAAGACATGTAGCGCCACGCCCATTGACATCGCGATCGCTCTTCGATTCAAACAACGCGAACGACGCGCGATTACTCCCTAAGAACGTGTGTCGTCAAGAAGAGAAACAATCCAATCAACGGTGTCGCGCTGCACTATCGCGCACCGGTAAAGATTCCATCACGCCGATCTGCCCCGCGCCAATGCTTGCATTCCAGGCGATTTAATCGACTGTATCCACAGTTTTTGTGGATAACTCCAATCGCCCATCTCGACCAACAGTCGAGCACGTTGCACACCTCTGTAGTCCTTTTTTCTACACCGAAATTCTCTTGACGACTGCGCTGCTTCGATGGTGCAGCGCGAGCGCTGATCCAAGCTGCATTCACTGCGCCCCTGAAACCCAATGAAGCGAGTGGATGCGCGGGACCTTGTTCGATCTTTTGAATCGACCTAGGAATCTGCGCGGCAGACCGCGCAGATTCCTGATGGCAGACGCTACTTGCCTTCATTCGCGCGAATGCGCCAAGCGGTAACGCCGAATTCGAGCGAATTTCGCTCGAAAAGCGTCGGCATCACAGAATTGCGTCTGCTTAAAGGAGTGTGCGCGCTCTGCCGCGCAGACTCCTAGTTCCCAGCCTTCAGGTGCGCATCGCGTCGGTTGAATAGCGCATCATCGGCGTAGCCCATCGCTTCCGGACGCGCGCGTCCGAGCATCACCTGAAAATAAACGGGCTCAAGGCTGCGATTGTCGTACCCGTGGATCACACCGGGCGGGCACGCGATGCATTCCCAGGGACCCAACCGCGTTTCGACACGCCGGCCCGACTCGTCCTCGACGAACACATCAAGAAATCCTTGCAGGACGAAAAAGATCTCTTCGACCTCATGCGTGTGCGCGGCATTACCCTGACCGGGCTCGACATACATGATCGACAACGTGAAGTTGCGGGCGGGAATGGCGTCGGGATCGGTGTGCTTGCCCGAGCCGCCAGCGCCGATGAATCGATGCTGCGCGCGTTTGAAGCCCTCGATCTTCGCATCTTCGAACGCCGCCCAGTCGGGCTTCCGATCGCGAAAGCGCGCGACATAGCGCGCCATGATCTCTTCGATCGATGCGTCGACGAGCTCGGGGGCGCGTGGGTGTCGGGCGGTGCTCATGGGTTCTCTCCGGCATTCTGTACGGGAACCGTAATTGAACCACCAAGATACCAAGGAACCAAGGGGAATCGTCGAATCGCCAATAAGCGATGGGAACTTCTCAAGGCGTTGCAATCAGCGGGCAAGGTCACTGTGGTAGAAAGCAAGTTGACCCAGGCAGTTTGAATCAACCGCTTCTGATCCTGTGCGCAATATCGGCGGCGCAAAGCGATGACGGCGATCGTGACGCTCAACATCAAACTCTCCGGCTGGCGGGGCGCGGGCTCATGGTCTGCGCGCGTCGAAGTCCAAGCGAACACGACGCTCATTGACGTGCACTACATGATTCAACGGTTGGTCGATTTTGATGACGACCACCTTCATGAGTTTTTTGCCGGACGCAATTGGCGAGACCGGAAAGTCACTTTTGGCGAGCCTGCGGAATCTCCGTTCGCCGTCAATGAGGGCGAAGACATGCCCCTCTCGAGTGTCTTTCCACTATCGAAGGGTCACAAACTCCACTACCACTTCGATTTCGGCGACGATTGGCTGTTCGAAATCACTTGCCGCCGGAATGCAAAGCCGGCGGATCCCAAGGTGAAGTATCCACGACTGGTTCAGGAGGAGGGGCGTCGACCGAAACAGTACGAAAGCGAGGAGGAATAGGCCTAGATCCGGGCGACATCCGACTCGTGTCCGCGGCGAACGCCGCTACGATTGACATTCGCGGGGCGCTCATCAAGACTCGGCCGAACACCACAGTCCGAGGATCGCACGCATGCTCCCCCCGCTGCTCACCGCCGCTGCGAGTCTCACCATCGCCACGGCGGCCACGCTCGCCACCGCGCAGACGTGGCCCGCCAAGCCCGTCAAGATCATCGTCACCTTCACCACCGGTGGCGCCGCTGACCTGACCGCGCGCATTCTCGGTGAAAAGCTTTCCGACACCTGGAAGCAGCAGGTCGTTGTAGAGAATCGGGGTGGGGGAAATGGCTCGGTCGGTGTCGAGGCGGTGCAACGTTCGCCCGCGGATGGCTATACCTATCTTTTGCTCGCCAACACGCATGTCATCAACGTGGCGCTGTACCCGAAGCTTCCGTTCGACCTGTTCCAGGATTTCGCGCCGGTGCTGATGACCACCGCGGCGCCCCTCATGATGGCGGTGAATCCGCGGGTCAAGGCGACCAGTATCGCGGAGATTACCAACGATCTGCGCGCACGCCCTGGAAAGGTCGACATCGCCACCTGCGGCGTCGCGACTGCGCACCACTTCGCCATGGAGCTCTACAAGCATGCGACCGGCACGTTTGCCGTGCATATCCCGCATCGAGGCTGCTCGCCTGCGGTCGTCGACACGGTGAGCGGAGTGGTCGACATTGTGATGGTGTCGTTGCCGGCGGGATTGCCGTTCGTGAAGCAAGGCAAGCTCCGCGCGATCGGCATCACATCGAAAGAGCGATCACCTAGCGCGCCCGATATCCCGACGTTTCGTGAATCCGGCATGAAGGAGCTCGCGCAGTTCGAGGTGGAGAACTACTACGGGCTCATGGCTCCAGCGGGGACGCCCCCCGACATCCTTCGCAAGATGGAAGCAGACGTGCGAAGCGCGCTTGGCGCAGCGGATGTGAAGACGCGCCTATCGGGCGCAGGCCTGGATCCCTATGTACTCGGCCCGGCACAGATGACGGCGCAGTTGCGCGCCGACATCGAGAAATTCAAAGAGGCGATCAAGGTCGCCAACATCAAACCCGAATAGGAGTCATCCGAAGTGCCTGCGAATCTGCGTCTCTCGCTCACCGTGTGCGATTACGATCGCACCCGCGCCCTGTTCGACGGCCGTGTCGCGATCGAGGGGTGCGACGTCACCGCCGTTCCGCTCGAACCGGAGGAAGCCTTCCATCGCGCGTTCCGCTTTGCTGAATTCGATGTGTCGGAGCTCTCGATGAGCAGCCATACGCTCATGACCTCGCGCGGCCAGAATACCTATGTGGGCATTCCCGCATTCGTCTCGCGCCTGTTCCGCCACTCGGGCGTCTACGTTCGCACCGATCGCATCAGGAAGCCGGAAGATCTTCGCGGCAAACGCATCGGGGTGCCCGAGTACCAGATGACCGCCAATGTGTGGATTCGCGGCTCACTTGAAGACGACTACGCTGTGAAGCCGACCGACATCCACTGGCGGCAAGGCGGGCTCGAAGAGTCGGGGCGTGGGGAACGAACACCGATCAAGTTGCCGGCGGACGTTGATTTTCAACCGGTACCGCACACCCAGACACTCAACGCGTTGCTCGAAGCAGGCGAAATCGATGGCCTGATCAGTGCGCGCGCCCCGAGTTGTTTTCTGCGTGGTGCGGCGAATGTCGGCAGGCTGTTTCCCGACTATCGCAGAACCGAAGAAGACTACTTCCGGCGCACGAAAATATTTCCCGTCATGCATATCGTCGGGATCCGGAAGGAATTGGTCAGCGCCCATCCGTGGCTCGCGGCAAGCGTCATGAAGGCGTTCATCAAGGCAAAGGCGCTCGCGATGGCTGAGCTTGGCCAGATCGGGCATTTGTTCGTGAGCCTGCCTTGGAGCGTTTCCGAATACCAATCGGCGCGGGCGTTGATGGGCGATGATTTCTGGAGCTACGGGTTCGAGGCAAACAAGCACGTGCTGGAGACCTTTACGCGTTATCACCATGCGCAAGGACTGTCAGCACGCAAGGTTGCGCCGGAGGAGTTGTTCGCGGCATCGTCTCTCGATCTTTCCAAAATCTAGTGCGTATGGCATTCACCACAGAGGACGCAGGGGACGCAGAGGAAGAAAAAGTAACGTGCCAGGTTTGATCGCCGGCGTGTTGAAAGCAAATTGACTGGTTCTGTTCAATAGGCGCTCGATGCCGGAACCGACCCAAGATACAACTTCGCATTCCTCTGCGTCCCCTGCGTC
>JANMUI010000421.1:0-9014 GCA_031391405.1 Betaproteobacteria bacterium | reverse complement strand
GACGGTCGTGAATCAAGCGGTCCTCGTCGGTGTCGCCGTACTGCAGTGGGCGACCGGCCTCGTGGTCGGCGCGTTTGGCAAGCCCAACGGCGTCACGCCGCCGGAGGCATATCAGACCGTCTTCGGTGTTCTTGCGCTCGTTCTCGTGATCGCCCTTGCGATCTATCGCCGGTCACCGGTGCGCGGCACAAGTCAATCCACCGTGTAGCGTTTGACAAACGCATCGTTCACCGTCACGCCGAGCCCGGGGCGATTCGGGATCTCGACCATCCCGTCTTTGACGGTGAGCTGCTCCTCGCTCAATTCGTGAAGCAAGGGGTTCGCGCCGAGTGGATACTCGGGCAAGCCGTGCCTGTTTGGTCGCGGCGCAGAGGTTGCATTCAATCTCTCGCACTCTCACGGCCGAGGGCTGTTGGCAGTCGCGCATCGACCGGTCGGGGCCGACAGGAAAGCTCAATGATATTGCTTTCGATATCCGTCCTCGTCGAATCGCCCGCGATCCCCATTCCTAATCCACCCGTAGATTGACGCGATCGCATTGATGTCGTGCGCCACCACAACCTGCGGGAAGCCGGGGCCGCGGAATGTTGTGCAGGAAATAGATCACGTGCACCGGCAGTGGACAAGAAACGTGCCCGGACGATCGTGATAATTTCAATTGCAAGCAATGCAAATGGGTCCTCGTTCGCTACGAAGGATCCGTCCAGTCGCACGTTAGTCGTGTGCGATCAGTTGGCACTGGGCTCGTGCGTACCATCGTTCTTGCTGTGCAAAAAAGTGCGTTTGTTCCCCTCATGCACGACCACTCCCGGAAGAGTCACAAGATCGAAAGCACGATTTTCCGGAGAAGAGTCCCTACGCCTCGAACCACGCAATGGCTTTTCTAGACCTGCTTAACCGAGACAGCATCAACCTTCGGGAGCGTGTCGAGTCGACTCTGAGCGCGATCTGGAGCGAAGTGCTGCTCGTTCCGCACGTTAATCTTCACGACAACTTCCTCGACCTTGGCGGGAGTTCTCTGCTCGCCACACAAGTCATGTCGCGATTGCGCGATAGGCTCAAAGTGGAAGTGCCGCTACGCACCCTCTTCGAGCACCCTACACTGGCTGGGCTGGCGGCCGCGATCGAACAATCCGTTGCTGAATCGGACCGAGAAAGCCCGTTTCCCATCAGGAAGCGGTCACGCGACAACGCGCTGCCGCCGTCATTTTCCCAGCGACGAATGTGGCTCCTCCAGAAGCTGAACCCGGAAGGGATCGCGTACAACTTGACCTTCACGCTCCGGCTGCGGGGCCCCCTCGATCACGATCATTTCAACGTCGTCATGACTCACCTGGTCGAACGTCATGAGGCCTTTCGCACCACTTTCGTGTCCGTCGGCGGGGAGCCAGCCCAGCTAATCGCGCCGCAGGCCCAGTCGAATATCTTCCACAAGGACCTTAGGCAACTGCCCGCCACGGAGCGCGATTCGGAAGCGGCGCGGATCCTGCGGGATGCAGTGTCCCAACCGTTCGATCTGTCACGGGCGCCGCTGTTCGGTTTCCATCTTATTCAGCTGGACGATGAGAACCACATCATGATGTGGATGGTCCATCACGTCATTGGCGATGACTGGTCCTTTGCTATCCTGTTCCGCGAGTTCGCCGAGCACATCCGGGCGCTGAAGGCGGGACGCCCCTACGATGAGGCGCCACCCGCCATCGAGTACGCAGATTACGCTGCATGGCAGCGCCAGACGCTTGAGGGAGCGCCTCTGGATCGCCAGATGGCGTATTGGCGTGAGCAGTTGCGCGATCTGCCAATCTTGAACCTGCCGACCGACTTCACACGCCCCGCGCGCCAAACTTTTCGAGGCTCCTATGTTGCTGCCAACCTGCCGGCTGGTGCGCTCGACGACCTGAAGCGAGTCTGCGCGAATCACCGCGCCACGCCGTACATGGCGTTGCTCGCCTGCTTCAAGCTGCTCCTATCACGCTATTGCGGGCAGATTGACATCGCCGTGGGATCCCCCATCGCCAACCGCACTCACCTTGCTACGGAAGGTCTGGTGGGCACGCTGGTGAATACCCTTGTGATGCGCAGCACGGTCGACGAAACGGAGACCTTCGCCCAGCTGCTCGCTCGCGTACGCGACACCACACTCGACGCCTATGCCCACCAGGACCTGCCCTTCGAGCAGCTAGTTGCAGAGCTCGCGCCCTTGCGGGACACGAGCCACTCACCGCTTGTGCAGGTGTTGTTCAATGTGCCCAACTCTCCGCTGATAGACATCGATATCGCCGGCCTGAAATACGAGCCTTTCGATTTCGACTCCGGCTCGACGCAGTTCGACCTCGCGCTCAACATCGATACCGAGTTGTTCGGACGCGCGTACCTTTCGTTTGCGACGGATCTCTTCGATCACGCCACCGCGGATCGCATGTTGGCCCATTACATGGGGCTCATCAACCAGGTCATCGCGGACACGGACAAGCCACTGTCCGCCTACTCGCTGCTTACAACGCCGGAGCGACGTCAGATAGTCCGCGAATGGAATCGCACCGCGCGGCAATACCCGGCTGCCTCACGTGCCGACGAATTGATATCGGAACAGGCAGAACGCACACCTCAGGCCGTGGCGGTCAGCATGGGACCACTGAGCCTGAGCTACGCGCAGCTGGACGCACGATCCAACCAGCTTGCGCACTTGCTGCGCGAGCGCGGTGTGCTAACCGGCTCCGTTGTCGGCATCTGTCTGGAGCGTGCCCCGGTCATGGTGGTCGCGCTGCTCGCGGTGATGAAGGCGGGCGGCACCTATGTGCCGATGGACCCCGCATTCCCACGTGACCGCCTTGAGTACATGGCGCACGACGCCGGGGTTGCGCTTGTCCTCACCCAGGAGCACCTGCGCATTGTCCTGCCGCAAATGCAGAATCGCATGCTAGTGCTGGACGATACGGATTCCTTGCTGCGTGGTCTGCCCGATGGTGTCGTGACGCGGCTGGGCACCCCCGACGACCTTGCATATGTTCTCTACACGTCGGGGTCAACCGGCAAACCGAAGGGGGTGGAGATTCCCCACCGTGCCCTGAGCAATTTACTACACTCGATGCGTTCGGTGCCAGGCTGCACTGCGCTCGACACGATGTTCTCGGTAACCACGTTGTCGTTCGACATCTCGGGCCTGGAGATCTTCCTGCCGCTGATCTGCGGGGCGCGCGTGGAACTGGCAAGCCACAAGGAGGTCAGCGATGCGGGGTTGCTCATCCGGCGAATCAGCGACGTCCGGCCGACGCTGATGCAGGCGACACCCGCGATGTGGCGCATGCTCATCGAGGCGGGCTGGGCCGGCAGCGACGGGCTGAAGATTCTTTGCGGCGGCGAGGCTCTGCCCCGGGACCTCGCGGATCGACTCCTCGACCGCTGCACGTCGCTCTGGAACCTCTATGGACCCACGGAGACCACGATCTGGTCCATGGTGGAGCGGATCGAAAGAGGCGCAGGCATCAGCATCGGCCGCCCGATCGCCAACACGAGCATCTACATACTCGACAAGTCATTGCAACCGGTACCAGTGGGCGTGCGCGGTGAGCTATACATCGGTGGCCATGGCCTCGCGCGGGGTTACCGCAACCGGCCAGACCTCACGTCGGAGCGATTCATCCCGAACCCGCTTGGGATCGAGACGGACCCGATCATCTACCGCACCGGGGACTTGGCGCGCTGGTTGACCGACGGGCGTATCGAACATCTCGGGCGCAGCGACTTCCAGGTGAAGATCCGTGGCTTCCGTATCGAGCTCGGCGAAATTGAAGTCGCACTCTCGACCCATCCGGAGGTGGGGCAGTGCGTCGTTGCGGCAAAGGATGATTCCCACGGGATGAAGCAACTTGTCGCATACATCATTCCAGGCGGCGCGGATCCGCCCTCGATCACGTCGCTGCGTGCGTTGCTTCGAGCCAGCTTGCCGGAATACATGGTGCCGTCGCACTTCGTGTACCTGGAGGCCTTCCCCTATACTGCCAACAGGAAGATCGACGTACCGGCGCTGCCCGCGCCGCACGCGGCGGTACGCGAGCGAAATGACGACGCCCGGATCGAGCCGCGCGGCAGGGTCGAAGTACAGCTTATAGCACTGTGGAGACAGGTGCTCGGAGACGACACAATCGGCGTGAGCGATGATTTCTTCGATCGGGGCGGCCATTCTCTGAAGGCCGTGCAGTTGATGTCGCAGCTAGAGCGCATCACCGGGAAGCAATTACCGCTTGCAATGCTCTTCCAGGCGCCCACGGTTGCGGCGATGGCCCGCTTGCTAGCGGCGTCGGACTGGGTGCCTCCCTGGCGATCGCTGGTCGCCATCCAACCCTCCGGCAACGCCACACCGATATTCGCGATCCCCGGGGTCGGCGGCAACGTGTTGATGTTCGCGCATTTTGCGAAATTGCTCGGGACAGAGCGGCCCTTCTATGGGTTACAGGCGCGCGGCCTGGACGACTCAGAGCGCCCCTTCAAGTCGATCGCACGAATGGCCGCGCATTACATCGCGGAAGCACGCTCGGTGCAGCCCAAGGGCCCATACACCATCGTCGGGTCCTGCACGGGTGGCGTGGTCGCCTATGAGATGACGCGGCAGCTGAGGACGCAAGGCGACAAGGTGGTTCTGCTACTGCTAGAAAGCTGGCACCCGTCTTCCGCGCAGGCGCCGCGATTCACCGGCGGGTTCCTGCGGCCTGCGGCCTTCCTGGCATCGAAGGCCGCGGAGTACGGCCGTATCCTCGCGAATACTCCGCTGGCGCAATGGCCGCAGCTCGTCGCTTCGAAGCTACGCGCTGCCCGTCACACCGTCCTAGCAGAAAGCACCAAAGAACAAGGGATGACCAGCTACCAAATTGACCGCGTCACCAATGCCACTTGGCGGGCCGTGTCACGCTACAAGCCACAGGCATTGCCCGGAGGCTTGCTGCACATCATGGCCTCGCGGCGCTGGCTGGCGCCAACGACGATCGACACGAGGCGGATGTGGGTGGAACTCGCTGGCGCGGACGGCCATGCGCTGTTCCTCGAAGCCGAGGATTCCGGCCAACTATTCACTGAGCCACACGTAGACAACCTCGCCCGCGTCGTTAAGACCTACATCGAGTCGCAGCTGGAATGAAGCAGCTAAGGCTCGTCACATTTCTGTTGCGGGACTCCCGGGGCGCGATGGCGTTGATGGTCTGCGCCGGCGCCCTGTCCGGCCTTTTTAGCGTCGGCGTCATCGCGGTGATCAGTCGCGCGCTTCATCCTGATGGTCTCTCACCCGCTCTTTTGATCAGCGGATTCGCCCTGCTCGTGGCGGCCAAGATCGCGACCGGCGTCGTCTCGCAGTTCCTGCTGACGCGATTTTCGCAGGGGACGATCCTCGACCTGTCCCTGTCGCTGTGCACCCGCATCCTCCGCACGCCCTTGCGGCGCCTGGAGCGCAAGGGCCCCGGAGGCATCCTGGCCGCGCTGACCGACGATGTGAGCACGGTCACGTGGGCGGTCCAATGCGTCCCGGCGCTGACCACGAACATTGCGATCGTGTTGGGTTGTGGCGCCTACTTGGCGTGGCTTTCCTGGCAGATGTTTCTGTGGGCCGCAGCCGTAACGATAGTCGGCGCACTGATCTACAAACTACTCAACGACAGGTCCTTCCGTCTCATCTTTGCCGCCCGCGACGCCCGGTCCAAGCTCCTGGGCCATTTCGGGACGCTGATCTCCGGCATCAAGGAATTGATGATGCATCGTGCCCGACGCGATGAATTTATCCGCGACGAGCTACGGCCTACCGCTGACGAGTACCGACGCAGCAACCTCGAAGCGACGACGCTCCATTCCCTGGCGGATGCCTGGATGCAGGTTCTGCTATACAGCTTAATCGGGATGCTGCTGTTCGCCTACCCGTTGGTCTCTGCGCCTCCTACCGAGACGCTTATTGCGTATGTCTTTGCGATTCTCTATTTGATGACCCCGATCTGGTCGATCATCGGCACGGTACCGGCCATCATGCGCGGCCAAGTGGCACTACAGAAGCTCGAAGAGCTGGGTATTTCGCTCGGACCGGATGCGCCGGACGCTCGCGCCACAACTAGCGGAGCTGAAAGCGTCGCGCCCGCGCGTCGCATCGAATTTCAGCAGGTGTGCTTCACCTATGAACGCACAGTCGAGGGTCGTGCCGGATTCGCCCTTGGTCCTATCGATTTCAGGCTCGGCGCGGGCGAACTGGTATTTGTAGTCGGAGGCAACGGCAGTGGCAAGAGCACCTTCGCCAAGTTGCTTACCGGCCTCTACCAGCCCCACGAGGGCGTAATCCGCGTGGACGGCGTCCCCGTCCAGACCAGTTGCCAGGAGGAGTACCGAGAGAATTTCTCGGCGGTGTTCTCCGACTTTCATCTTTTCGACAAGTTGCTGGGGCTTTCCGCGCCGGACCTGGACACCGCGACCCGCCAGTACCTGGAACTCCTGCAGATCGATGGCAAAGTGAGCCTGCAAGGGCGGAGCTTCTCGACTACCGAGCTGTCGCAAGGGCAGCGCAAGCGACTCGCTCTGGTGACCGCCTACCTGGAAGATCGCCCTTTCTACATTTTCGACGAATGGGCCGCGGACCAGGATCCCGAGTACAAGAACGTCTTCTACTCACGGCTGCTGCCCGACTTGCGCAGCCGCGGCAAGGGCGTGGTAGTCATCACGCATGACGACCGCTATTTCCATACGGGCGACCGGGTGATCCGACTGGAGGACGGCAGGATCGTCAACCCGGGGCCGATCGCGCTCCGCGCAGGCGCTCGCAGCGCGGCCTAGAGCGACTGGCCGTGATCCCAGCAGCAATCGATCGTCAGTAGAAAATCCCGATGAATCATCACTTGCGACAAATGGAGGATTTTGCGTCACAGCACCTCTGGCCAATTCGTCGCAACAGGCTGTTATATCTGTTCCGTCGGCTGACTCATCACTGGCGGCTCGTCCACCAGACGACGTCATCGATCACTGGTCCGATCACGATCTGGGAACTGGGGCGCGAGCGGCGCATTGTGTTTGGCGAACATACGGGCGGGACCACGCAATCCGTCATATTTACGCGCGGCAGCTGGGCCCAACTCGGGCGGGAGTACTGGGGGCATGCCCTGCGGCCGCCCGCGCTGGTGCCGCCCGATTCGCGGATACTGATACTCGGACTCGGCGGAGGAACCATGGTGCACTTGGCTCACCAACTCCTGATGCCCAAGGATATTACCGTCGTCGAGCTGGATCCCGTCGTCATCGAAGTGGCGCGCCGCTTCATGGGACTCGACCAGGTACCGAACGTGCACTATTGCGCCGGCGACGCATACGAGGTCCTGGGCGAGCTTACGGATTCCAATCGCTTCGATCTGGTAATCGAGGACATCTTCTTTGCGGGCTTTCCCGGCAAGGGTGAAGATCATGTTCGTGCACATCTCGATCGCCTCACTCGCGTGCTGTCGCCAGGCGGATCGATTGTGCTGAACCGCTGGTTCGCCTATTGGAACGGGACACCCCAGGACAGCGGGCAGGATCTGCTGGAGGAGCTGCTGAATGAACGCGGCTGTGTAGTGAGTCGAAAAAAGATCAAGCAACGCTGGTTCAACGAATTGATCTTCGCTAGCCGGACCCGGCAACCGGATGCGTAAGCCGCCTACAATCCGACCGAACATGCCGCGCGAATCGCGAATAGCGGATGGGTAACACATGGAAGCTACGCCAGAGATCGGAATTCTTGGCTTTCCCGACCGGTAATTTTATCTTGGCGATCGTGTGGTGAGCCTAGAAGCCGGTGTCCTTCGAACTGATGTCGGTGCGCGACGGGCCGCGGCGGTCGAGTGATCCACGCAGCACGGAAAATTCCTCGGCAAGAATGACGGAATGAGAGTGTTCAAGCCTGGTCGATCCAGATGCATCAATAATGTCGAATCCATCTGCACTGCGGCACCTGCGATTTCTCGAGTTCGACCAGGGTAAGTGTGCCGGCGATTCGGTCGCGATCGCGTTGGCGGATTCCGCAATCGACATCTGGTCCTTCGCGCTGAGTGGCACGCCCGCATCGATCGCGGGGTGGCACTCGATGCTCGATGCCGAAGAGAACGCCCGCGCCGAGCGCTTCGTGTTTGAGCGACTGCGAGCCGAACATGTTGTCGCCCATGGGATTACGCGCTGGCTTCTGGGACGCTACGCTGATGCCGATCCGGTGTCGCTGCAGTTCGTGCGCGGAAAGGCGGGCAAGCCGTGCCTGTTTGGTCGCGGCGCGGAGGTTGCATTCAACCTCTCGCACTCTCACGGCCGGGGGCTGTTGGCAGTCGCGCATCGACCGGTCGGGGCCGACCTCGAGAAAATCCGCGCCGATCTCGACTTTCTGGAGATCGCCGAGCGCTATTTCTTCGGTGACGAGCTGATGTCGATTCGTTCCCAGCCATCGGCTCGGCAGTCCGCGGCGTTCTTCCGCTACTGGGTTGCCAAGGAGGCGGTCCTCAAGGGCGAAGGGATCGGGCTTGGCTTTCCGCTCGACAGCTTTGAGGTCCGATTCAACCTCGATAACGAATGCGAGGCATCGGTCCGGTCGGACGATCCCGCACGTCTGGGCAGCGATTGGATCGTACGCATGCTCCCGTCCGTGTGCGGCTGGCCGGCCGCGATTGCGGCGAGGGGCGCCGATTGGACTATGCGTTTGCGCGCGTAGTCCGCACACAACAATGCGAATGTCCGATCAGCCAGCGGGCGGTGACGGATTAGATTTTCATGGTTTGACTGGCGTTTCCCGATTCACATTTCCCGATTCGCGTTTCGTGTTTTGCGCTTAGTGTTTCGCGTCACTCTGAGGCGGCCCGCCGATCCCTCACCGCGCCGCAATCTCCGCACGGGCGTGCCGCGTTGCCTTCCCCGCCCCTTCATCACCAATCATCCGATCCACCGTTCGACGCAATCGCACGCTGCCCGCGTCGACTGCCAGCTTCACACGCGACGTGACGAACGGTTCAGCCTCCGCTGCTTGGATCGCTTCG
>JANMUI010000376.1:0-20392 GCA_031391405.1 Betaproteobacteria bacterium | reverse complement strand
GGTCGAGCGTCTTGTAGACCATGTCGCCGATGATCTGTCCCTTGGCCGGATCGACTTCTTTCCCGACGATGGTCAAGGTCGAGATCGCCTCCGGCCACAGGTAGCCGATCATCACATCGAGCATAGCCAGGCGGACATGCTGGCCCTCGCCGCTTCGCTCGCGCGCGAACAGCGCGGCAGTGATCGCTTGCGCTGCGGCAAGCGCGGTGGTCTTGTCCGGAATGATGGTACGTACCATGCGTGGGCGGCCATCGGTGTGGTAGTCCGCCTGGATCTCGGCCAATCCGCAGAGCGCCTGAATCACCGGATCGTAGACCCGCTGATGCGCATAGGGCCCGGATTCACCGAAACCGCTGATCGACACGAAAATAATATCCTGTCGCAGCGCCCGCACGACCTCTTCGTCAAGGCCCATCCTCTCGATCGCGCCAGGTCGAAAATTCTGCACCAGCACATCGGCAGTCGGCACCAGCCGCTTTACGATCGCCAGGCCTTCGGGTTTCTTCAGATCGAGCGCGAGCGAGCGTTTGCTGCGATTGCACGACAGGAAGGAGGCGGCCATGCCGTTCGCGCCGCTCCCGTAGCTACGCATCAGGTCACCGCCGGGTGATTCAATCTTGATGACATCGGCCCCCTGGTCGGCCAGCATCATCGTGGCCACGGGCCCTGACACCATGGTCGTGAGATCGAGCACGCGCACACCCGCCAACGGACCGGCCATGATCTAACCTTTCTCTGGAGGGGAATAAGGCTGCACACCGATCGGATCGGGCCCCGCTCCGGGGAACGTGCGAGCGTGTGCGGCGAGGTACGCCGGCCGCGATGCGAGCCGATCGCGATAGGAACGTGCGACGGCCGGAATCGACAGGCCGGCCGAGATGGCCCAATCAAGGGTCGTCACCAATACGATATCCGCGACGCTCAACCCGTCACCGACCAGGAACTCTCCCGCTCGTTCGATACGGGGCACGACGGCATTGAACTGATCGTCGAAATATTCGCGCGCAGCGCTCACCGCAGCCGGTGCGTCGCCGTACAGGTGCTTGAGATCCGCATGCCGGCGGATGATGTAGAGCGCATGGGCATCGAGCTCGGTCATCGCGAAATAGCACCACTCGGCGACCCTGGCTCGTCCGGCCGGGTCACGTGGCGCGAAGATACCTGCGGGCGCTGGAAATGCGTCGACCAGATATTGGGTGATCGCGGCGCTTTCGGTGATCACAAGCGATCCGTGCCGGAGCACCGGTACCTTGTGCCGCGGATTCATCGCGAGGAATTCTTGTGTCGTGGTCTGACCGCTGCGTGGATGGAACGCGCGATACTCGTACTCGAGGCCAAGCTCGGCGAGCATCCAATGCGGGCGCAACTGGCGCACCGTTCCCATTCCCCAGAGGGTCAGATCATTTGAAGGCATGCACGTCCTCTCTCGATCGGCTGCGTGACACAGGCGCGGCTTGCCCAGTAGACTGGCAAACGCAAGTCTTGGCGAATGCGCCTCGCATGGCCGCATGATCCCACAACCCGCCATCGGAGAAAACGTGACGAACCCGGACACCGCGCTCGTGATCGGCGCAGGCGACAGCCTCGGCGCGGCGCTGGCTCGACGATTCGCGCAGGAAGGACTCAAGGTCTGCGTCGCCCGGCGCAATGAGGAGAAGCTCGCGCCGCTGGTCGAGAGAATTCGCGCCACCGGCGGCGAGGTCCATGCGTTTGGCTGCGATGCGCGCCGCGAGGACGAGGTCATCGCATTGTTCGAACGCATCGAACGCGACATCGGGCAGCTCGAGATCGTGGTCTTCAACATTGGTGCCAACGTTTTTTTCAAGCTGCGCGAAACCACTGCCCGGGTGTACTTCAAAGTGTGGGAGATGGGATGCATGGCCGGCTTTCTCACCGGGCGCGAGGCGGCGAAGTTCATGGCGCCGCGTGGTCGAGGCACGATTTTCTTTACCGGTGCGACGGCGGCGGTACGCGGCTCCGAAGGCTATTCGGCCTTTGCGGGTGCCAAGTTCGGGCTGCGCTCGCTCGCGCAGTCGATGGCGCGAGAATTCGGCAAGGAAGGCTTGCACATCGTGCATGTCGTGATCGACGGGCCGATCGATACGCCGTTCGTGCGGGAGCGCTTTCCGGAGCTGGTTGCATCGCGTCCGGCCGACGGCTTGCTCGCGCCGGACGATATCGCCGATACCTACTGGGCACTGCACAAACAAAAGCGCAGCGCGTGGACATTCGAGCTCGACATGCGGCCATGGCTGGAGCCGATGGCTTGAGCTCGGTAATTTCAGCGAAAGAGGGAAATACCCATGACTAAATCCGTCGACTTCTATTTCGACTACGGCAGCCCCACCAGTTACCTCGCCTACACGCAGTTGCCGGGACTTGCCGAGCGCACCGGCGCGACCATCCAGTACAAACCGATCCTTTTGGGGGGCGTTTTCCAAGCGACCGGCAACCGGTCACCTGTGGAGGTCGCGGCGAAAGGCCAGTGGATGCGCGCGGACATCGAAGACTTCGCGCGGCGCTACGGCGTGGCGTTTCGGTGGAATCCCCACTTCCCGATCAACACGCTCGCGTTGATGCGCGGGGCGATTCATGCCCTTCGCGAAGGCATTTTGATGACGTATTCCGATGCCATTTTCAAAGCGATCTGGGCAGACGCGGAGAACATGAGCGACCCGGCCGTTATCGGCAAGGTCCTCAAGACGGCAGGATTTGATGCACCCAAGATCTTTGCGGCAACCCAGGAACAGCCGGTGAAAGACGCCCTGAAGGCAGCGACCGACGAAGCCGTTGCGCGCGGCGTATTTGGCGCACCGACTTTCTTCGTCGGACCCCGCATGCACTTTGGGCAGGATCGGCTGCCTTATGTCGAAGAGCTGTTGAACGCGCATGGAAACGCCGATTAAAGGGTTTCACACAATCGGCGTATCCAGATTTTTCAGGGCGTTACAAGGGGCAGGCCCGAATGGCACTTACTTAAGTTCGTTCGTGCTCAAGCCTCCGTTCGCCCTGAGCCTGTCGAAGGGTAACGCAGGCGTGCCGACGGCGAGCGATGGTCCGCGCACGGACCCTCCGGCATTCACCCTTCGACAGGCACAGGGCGAACGGTCAATCGCTTCAGACCAAAAACGACAGAACGCGGACGCTATTTATCATGTCCTCAAGTGAGAGGACGGCTTGCAAATCGTTCAGTTGGCTTAAGTAAGTGCCATTCGGGCAAGCCCCCCTGTGCAGATACCCCCTACGCCGCCTTCTTCTTCATCGCCTCGCCCACCACGTTCACCGTGCCGGCGGCGTTGTCCGTGACCGCGAAGACCGAGTAGTAGTCGATCTGCGGCTCCATGCCATAGCGATCGATAATGCCCTGTCGCCACGGACCGGTATAGAACGCCTTCGCGTCTGCCAGTGTCTCCCACTGGTACACGCCTCCGGCGACGCCGCTTTCGCTCCAGATGAAATGTTTGCTGATCAGTCCTTTTACGCCGCGGAATCCAGGTGCGATTTTGGCGAAGTGGGCGAGGCACGCGTCATGGTCGATCGAAACGGGCAGGGTGTAGCGAACGTGAGCGGTAATCATTGGCGCTCCTTTTCGAGAAAGAGGTGGTGCACGAACTAAGCGATGGGCTTTGTATTGTTGGTCAACCGGTGAAGACGCGCAAGGTCTGCCGCACGCCCGGATGTGTCCTCGCTGGCTCCCAGGCGTCCCATACGATTGTGCAGTGCATCTAAAATCCAGCCCCACGCCGGCATATGCATTGCGATTGACAGCCTCTTGAATCGGTCGTAGTGTCTCCCGGCTAACCATCCCTGCTTCGAGCACCGGCCCGACCCACAGGGTGGTTCTTCTTCAGGAGAAGATAGATGAGCAAGCTCGCATTTGCAGTCGCCGCGGCCTTCGCAGCAACCCTGAGCGCTGGATCGGGGGCTGTATTGGCCCAGGAGGCGACCGTCAAAATCACCGGGTTCGGCACCAAGTCGGGCGTTCTGCGCTTGTTCGGTTTGAACAGCGAGGCGGCGCTCAACGCGGCCGTCGCTGAGGTGAACAAGGCAGGCGGCGTCAAGCTTGGCGATGGCACGACAGCCAAGATGGTGCTGGGCGACTATCTCGATGATCGCTGCACCGCAGAGGAAGGTATCTCTGTCGTGCGCCGGCTGGCCGGCTCCGATACGCTCGTGGCGATCGGCCCCACCTGCTCCAATGTCGCCGAACCGCTCTTTGGCATCCTGCAAAAGAAAGCAGGGGACGCGAGCGACACCGGCTTGCAGTTTCCGATCTTCACCGATGTCGCGATCAAGATCGGTCTCGCCAAGATCTCCGAGTGGGCGTTCCGCAATGTGCCGAGCGAAACGACCATGTATGCCTCGCTCTTCTACTGGCTGAAGACGCAGCATCCGGACGTGAAAACAGTCTATGGCGGCGTTGAAGAGGACTTCGCCCATTCGCGCGCCTCGTGGTACGCGGTGATGAAGGATCGCGCGCAGGTCAACGGCTATCAGGTGCTCGGCGAATCGAAATGGCTGCTGAACGACACCAACTTCTCGACCCAGGTCCGTGAGATCAAGAAAGCGAATCCGGACGTCGTCTCCATTGCCGCGCATCCATTCACAACGTGCGGTCTGCTGAAGGAAATGCAGCGTCAAGGCGTGAAGCCAAAGCTGGTGGTCGGCCTTACCAGCACATCGAGCCTCGAAACAATGCAAGGCTGCCCGAAGCAGGCCGAAGGGATGATCATTCCCACCAGCTTCGCGCCGGTGAGCAAAGAATCCAAATATGCCGCCGAGGCCACCGCGAAGTTCAAGGGCGCGGCCGACCTGCACAGCATGGCCGCATGGGAGAACGTCTTCATCTTGAAGGACGCCATCGAGGCGGCCAAGATCTCGGGCAAGAAGGATTCGGCATCGATCCAGGCTGATCGTCGCAAGATTCGTGACGCGCTCGCCAGCCTGAAACAGACCAACGGGCTGCTCGGGATCGTCAAGCGCACCGAAGATCGCGAAGCCGACAAGCCGTTCGTCTTCGTGCACGCCAAGGGCGGTAACTGGGTCGTTCTGCACAACCCGCTATAAGAGTCGCAGAAGCAGAACCCGTCCCGGACAACCCGGGGCGGGTTTTTTGATGTCCCGGTTTTGATGTCCCGGTTTTGATGCCCCGGTGTTGACGCAACATTCCTTGACGCAACATTTGCCCGCGCGCCCCAACCTCCGCGATGTTCGATTTCATCCAAGCTGTGCTCGACGGGCTCCTGTTCGGGGCCACCTATTCGTTGATCGGCATCGGTTTCACGCTCGTATTCGGCGTGATGCACAAGATCAACATGTCGTACGCGAGCGCATCGATCGGCGGGGCCTATGCGGCGCTCATATTGTTCAACACCTTCCCGGGCGCGCCGCCGCTCTTCGTGTTCGCGTATGCGCTCTTCACCGGCGGTGTCATCGGCTACCTCATCTACTACGTCTGCTTCCATCTGATTCCGGTGCGAAACGAGAACGCGACCTTGATGTCCACCGTGGGCATGTTGCTTCTCATCGACGAGCTCATCTCGCATGCCACGCAGGGCATGCCGCAGAACTACCCGCCGCTGATCGAAGACGTGATGCTGCGCGCGGGCGAAATCTCGGTGCGCGGTGATCTGATCCTGATGTTCTTCGTTTGCGTCGTGTGCATGATCGTGCTGCTCGCCCTGTTGCACCGAACGCGCTTGGGCCTTGCGACGCGGGCGGTCGCGCAGCAGCCGGTGGCTGCGCAATTGTGCGGTATCCGCGTGACGCAAGTGAACGCGCTCACCTTCGTCATTACCGGCGTGTTGGGTGGCGTGGCGGGCGCGCTGATCTGCTCGGCGGTCGGCACCCTCTCCATCCTGCTGACCGGCCCGCTCACGGTGAAGGGATTGATCGTCAGCGTCATCGGTGGGTTGGGCAGCATTCCCGGTGCGATCGTCGCCGGGCTGTTGGTCGGCGGGCTGGAGAATCTCTTCCAGTACCTGCGTGGCGTGACCGAGCGCGACCTCTATGTCATGTTGCTGCTCTTCATCTTTCTCGTTTTTCGTCCCGGCGGCATTTTTGCCAAGAAGACCTGAATCGCGCGCCCCGGAAGAATCCATGGACTTTTATTTCGGCCTTATCCAGATCATCGGCGTGCACACGCTGCTTGGGCTGTCCGCCTATGTCGTGCTCCATACCGGTCAGATGAGCATGGCCCAGGCGGCGTTCTACGCCTTGGGCGCTTACGCATCTGGAATGCTCACCGTGCTGTGGGGTTGGCATATCGTCCCGGCGCTGATTGCAGGGGGCATCCTCGGTGCGGCCTTCGCGGGGGCCGTTGGCTTTCCCGCTCTTCGCGTACGCGGGTTGATGCTCGTGATCGCGACGCTTGCGTTCGGCGAGGGGGTGCGCCTTTTCTTCTTCAATTTCGACTATCAGGTGCAGAAGGGGAATGTGCGGGTCGGCCCGCTCGGTCCGGAAGGGTTTCGCCAGATCCGCTTCTTCCCCGAGAACGGCTGGACGACCTTCGACGTCATGGTGTTCGTGTGGGTCTTCGTGATTCTCGTGATGGCGGCAGTCTGGTGGATTGATCGATCGCGCTATGGTGCGGTGCTACGGGCGGTCGGCGACGATGAGGTGGCGGCGCAATCGGTTGGCATCAATCTCACCGCCGTGAAGGTGAGCGCGATGACGGTGGGTGGCGGGATAGCCGGCATCGCAGGCGGCCTCTATGCGCACTACACGACCCATATCGAGCACCTCGCGTTCGGCGTGCTGCAATCGGTGTTCGCGGTGGCCTATCCGATCATCGGCGGCATGGCGAGCGTCTTCGGCACCCTGCTCGCGGTCATCTTCGTGCAGGGCATCCTGGTGGAAGCGCTGCGCTTCCTTGGTGACTGGCGCAATCTCTTGTTCGGTGCGCTGATCATCGTGGTCATGGTGGTGCGCCCGAGCGGATTCCTGGATGCCCGAATGATCCACAATTTCAAACGGTGGTTCGGATCGCATGGCCGCGCTGCTTGAGCTGAAAAGCGTTTCAAAATACTTCGGCGGCGTACGCGCCGTCGACGGTCTGTCGCTCGAGGTGAGCGCGGGTCAGATTGTCGGTTTGATCGGTCCGAACGGGTCGGGGAAAAGTACGACAGTGAATCTCGTCACGGGCCTGTTTTCCGTCACGAGCGGCAACATCGTGCTGGACGGCACCGATCTTGGCACCTTGCCCACCCACCGGCGCCTCACCCACGGGATCGCGCGCACCTTCCAGAACATTCGCCTCTTCGGTCAGCTCACCGTCTGGCAGAACCTGTGGGTCGCGCAGAACTCGCTCGAGGATCGCGCCAAGCGCAGCTTCTTCTCGCGGTGGCTAGGCGGACAATCGAATGTGCGCGAGGAGATCACCCAGCTGCTCGAGTTTTCCAATCTCGCGCAGAAGCGCGACGAGCTCGCGTCCAATCTCGCCTTCGGGGAGCAGCGACGCCTTGAGCTCGCCCGAGCGCTCGCGACCCGCCCCAAGCTCCTGCTGCTCGATGAGCCGGCCGCGGGCATGAACCACGAGGAGATCGGCCAGTTGCGCGACCGGATCCTCAAGATGCGGGAGCGCGGCATCACGATTCTCCTGGTGGAGCATGTCATGGAGTTGGTAATGGGCGTGACGGACCGCATCGCCGTGCTCAACTTCGGCCAGAAAATCGCCGAGGGGACGCCAACAGAAGTGCAGAACGATCGGGCGGTGCGACAGGCCTACCTCGGTGGGGACGCAGCGTGAGCGGCACCATCATCGAGATTCGCGACATCGTTACCGCCTATGGGCAGATCGAGGCACTGAAGGGCGTCACACTCGATGTCGCGGAGGGCAAGATCACTTGCCTGCTCGGTCCGAACGGCGCGGGCAAGACGACATTGATGATGACGACCGCGGGCATCCTGAAGCCTCGACGCGGCACCATTCGTCTCGCCGGTGAAGACATCGCCGGCGCGCAACCGCATGCCATCGTCGCGAAGGGGATTGCCCTCGTCCCCGAGAATCGCCTGGTATTCCCGCAGATGAGCGTGGTCGAGAATCTGCAGGCGGGCGCCTACCAACGCAATGACAAGGCCGGCATCGAAGCCGACGTGGAACGCATGTTCACCCGGTTCCCGCGGTTGAAAGAACGATCGTCGCAAGAGGCCGGCACGCTGTCGGGCGGTGAGCAGCAGATGCTCGCGGTCGCGCGCGCGCTGATGTCCCGCCCCAAGCTTCTGTTGATGGACGAACCGTCGCTTGGGCTGGCACCACTCATCGTCGAAGAAATCTTTCGCATCATCGCCGAGTTGCATCGCGACGGCACCACCATCTTCCTCGTCGAGCAGAACGCGCACATGGCGCTCAAGGTCGCGCATCATTTCTACCTCATGGAACAGGGGAAGATCACGTTCTCGGGCAACCCGGGATCGCTCGCCGAGGACGAAGTGATCCGGCGCGCTTATCTGGGATCGGCGAAGCATTGATTGATTGAGGAGGGCGATGCTCGCCGACCTCGTCCAGAACACCCTCGATGGGCTGATGTCGGGCGCCACCTATGCGCTGCTCGCGGTCGGATTCACGCTCATCTTCGGGGTGCTGCGGCGCGTGAACCTCTCGTACGGGCCTGCCATCATGCTGGGTGCGTACTGTGCTGCCTGGCTCTACTTGCATTTTCAAGTCGGACTGGTGGTGCTCGCGATCGCGACCATTCTGGGCGCGACATTGGCCGGCGCGTATGTCGAGCGCCTCTGCTTCGCCCCCCACTGGAAGGGCTCCCCGATTGCCGCGATGGTGGCGAGTTTCGCGTTGTGGATGCAGTTCGAGGAGGCCGCCACACTCGCCTTGCCCAGGCATCTCTATGAATTTCCCGCGCTTTATGAAGGCGCACCGATCACGTTCGGACCCTTCATGATGCGGGTCGAATCGCTCATATTGATGACGGTCGCGAGCCTGCTTTGCGTGTGGCTCTGGTGGTTGCTGTATCGATCGCGCTTCGGGCTGGCGGTACGAGCGGTGATCGATTCACGCATCGCGGCGCAGCTCGCGGGCATCAATGTTCCCTCGGTGTTCATCCGCGTGTTCGCGCTGGCCTCTGCGATTGGCGGCATCGCCGGCTTTCTGATCGCCGCGACCAATGAACAGGTCACCCCAATGCTTGGGATGTGGTCCACGATGAAGGGCATGCTCGCCATGATGATCGGCGGCCTGGGTTCGCTCCCTGGTGCGGTGGTAGGTGGCCTGCTGCTCGGTGTACTCGAAGCCCACAGCCAATGGTTTTTCGGACCGCAGTATCGCGACCTGCTCGCCTATCTGTTGCTGTTCGCGCTGTTGGCGCTGCGCCCGAGCGGCCTCCTGCCGGCGCGAACGGCAGAGGCCCACTGAGCACGCCATCCATGGACGATTACACCGTCGGGGTACTCACGAACATCGGTCTGATCTCGTTCATTGCGCTCTCGGCATACCTGCTTTTGCTCACCGGCGAGATGTCGTTCGGCCAGCAGGCGTTCTTCGGTATCGGTGGCTATGTCGCGGGCATCGCGACGGCGATCTACGCCATGCCCCTGCCGGTCGCAGCAATACTGGCCATGTTGGCCGGCGCTATTGCACAGTTTCTGGTGGGCCTGCCGACGTTGCGCCTGCGTGGCCTGTACTTCTCGATGGCGACCCTTGCCGCGGCCGAAATGCTGCGGATCGTCTTCGAGCTCATCCACTTTCAGCGGGAGATCGGCGGCGAATTGGTCGGACCCGATGGCACGCAGGGATTTCGCGGTATCCGCTGGGTGTTCGAGACGGGCATCGAGCCGGAACAGTATCTGCTGATCGTCTGGACGCTGGTCGCGCTCGTCGTGGTGGGCTTCGTGCTGGTCGAACGCTCCCGCCTGGGCGCCACCTTGCGAACATTGGGCGAGGACCCCGAGCTCGCCCGCTCGATCGGCATCCCGGTGGAACGCATCAAGCTCGCCACGGCGGCGGTCGCGGGCGCGTTGGCCGCGCTCGGGGGGGCGCTATATGCCCATCACAACACGTATGTCGAGCCACGCAATTTCGATATCATGCTTGGTGTCCACAGTCTCGCCTATGCGTTGATCGGCGGGCTCGGAACGGTGTTCGGCCCGCTGCTTGGCGTGATCCTCGACATCGGGCTGCTCGAGAGCAGTCGCGTTTTTCAAGGCTATCGGATGATCGTGTTCGGCGGGCTGGTGGCCATTCTGCTGGTGTTTCGCCCGCGCGGACTGCTCAATGAACAGGTCGTGCACTGGATACGCTTTCGCGCGTTGAGGCGGTCATGAAAACCCGATTGTCGATGCTGGTGATATGCGCCGGATTCATCGCAGCGCCCGTGTTCGCGCAAACGACCGAGGCGACGCTAACGTGCAAATCGACCGGGACCGACTTCGTCTACGACTGTCTGATCCAGCTCGTCCGCGGCGGCCATCCGTTGGAGGGCGTCACGATCACGGTCGGCGCAGACATGCCATCCATGCCGATGGCCCACAACGTGAAACCGATCAAGGCCACACCCGGCAAACGCGCCGGCGAATACGAGGCCAAGCTCGATCTCGAGATGCTCGGGGAATGGGCGGTGAAGTTGCGGCTCGCCGGGCGGGTACGGGACCAGCTCATCCTCCACTACGAGTTCGACGAGAAGGGCGCGAAGGCGGTGGAAGGGCGGGGGCGGCGGAAGTAAGGCCTCATGCGTGAGCGGACTATCCGGCCTTGACCAACCCCCGCGCCTGCTCCCGCAATACGTACTTCTGAATCTTCCCGGTCGCCGTTATCGGCAGTGCCCCGATCACCACCCGCTTGGGCAGCTTGAAGCGAGCGAGCGTTCCGCGACAATGCTCGATGATGTCGGCTTCGGACGCGTTCGAATCCTGCTTCAGTTGCACGAACACGCAGGGCACCTCACCCCATTTCTCGTCGGGCTGGGCCACGGCCGCGGCAAGCGCCACCGCCGGATGCCGGTACAACGCGGTTTCGATCTCGACGCTCGAGATGTTCTCGCCGCCCGAGATGATGATGTCCTTCTTGCGGTCCTTGATCTCGATGTAGTGGTCCGGATGCCAGACCGCGAGATCACCGGTGTGCATCCAGCCGCGCGCGAAAGCCTCGGCCGTCGCGTTCGAATCCTTGAGATAGCCAAGCATCACGGTATTGCCTCGGATCAGGATCTCGCCCACGCTCTCGCCGTCTTGCGGCACCGGTTTGCAGGTGCGGGAATCGCCAACGATATGCCCATGAATCACGGGCCAGCGCACCCCTTGTCGCGCCATGTGCGTCGCACGCTCGTCATCGGCAAGGGCGCGCCAGGATTCCTGTGGCTCACAGGTGGTCGAGGCGCCGTGCAGCTCCGTCATGCCGTAAATGTGCAGAACCCGAAAGCCGAGGTCCTCCATAGCCTTGAGCACTTTCGCGGGAGGCGGTGAACCGCCCGTCTTCAGATCGACCGTGTGATCAAACGCGCGGCGCTGCTCGGCCGGCAGATTGATCAACATCGCGAGCACGGTCGGCGCGCCGCACATATGGGTCACGCGATGTTGCGCGATCAGGTCGAATACGATCACCGGATCCACCTTGCGCAGGCACACATGTGTCCCCGACATCGCGGTGATCGCCCAGCTATAGCACCAGCCGTTGCAGTGGAAAAGCGGCAATGTCCAAAGGTAGACGGGGGCGGCGGGTAACGGCCAGCCCATGATGTTGCCCGACGATTCGAGAAATGCACCCCGGTGATGATAGACGACGCCTTTGGGTCGCCCGGTCGTACCCGACGTGTAGTTGAGCGCGATCGGCGCATATTCGTCGTCAGGAAGCGACCACGTCAGGTCCGGCGACCCCTCCTGTAAGAAGGCTTCGTATTCAACTGAGCCAAGACGTTCTCCCGGCCCGGTATAGAGCGGATCGTCATTGTCGATAACGACGATCTTGCGCTTCGTCTTCGCCAAGGCCGGGCCGACCACGCCCGCGAATTCGCGATCCGTGATCAACACCTTCGCTTCGCCATGCTCAAGAATGAAGGCAATCGTGTCCGCATCGAGCCGGGTGTTGATCGCGTTCAGCACCGCACCGATCATGGGCACGCCATAGTGCGCATCGAGCATCGCCGGAACATTAGGCAGCATCGCCGCGACGACATCACCCTTGCGTACACCGCGCTTTTTCAATGCGGAGCCGAGCCGCTTTGCGCGCTCGAAGAATTCGCGATAGCTGATGCGGCGTTCACCATGCACCACCGCGATGCGGTCGGGATGCAGCTCTGCGGCGCGAGGCAAAAACGCGACCGGGGACAGCGGCACGCGATTCACCGACGAAGGCGTAAGGTCCGCCCATTTGTCTTGCTTCGCCGGCGTTGTCGCACGCTTGGGCGACGCTCGCTTCTTCGCATGGACTCGAGTGCCGACCCTGCTGGCTACCTGGGCCCGCCCGGGCTTCGCCTGAGCAGGTTTCTTACTCGCTTTGGCTCGCGATGCACGGGGGGTTTTCTTGCTAGCCGCCACGGTAATCCTCCTTTATGAACGAACTAGATGCCGGAAGATTGCCCCGACTTGCGGGAATCCGGATGTCGTAGACGTCGAGCTGCGCCATCAGAACGATCTGCATAGTGGAAGCGCGATCCTGTGCGAATCGATTATCCCCGTCAAGGCCGACTGCGAAGGCGCGGGCCCACATCCCCGTCGCTCTGGATATGATACTGGTGCTTCATCGGGTGACCAGGGCGCACCCATGCGTATCATCAAACCCTCTTTCAATCGAGGCGGCCCATGCGCAAACATTTGATGATTAGAATCAGCGCCCTTTCGCTCGGCGCGATGCTCGCGTTCGGGGGCCATGCTCAGATCACCGAGCGCATCGTGATCGACGGCTCGACTGGCGTGATGCCGCTGGCGGCTGCGCTCGCGAAAGCATTCCAAGAGCGGAATCCTGGCGTGACGGTTGAGTTGGGGAAAGGGCTCGGGACCAAAGCCCGCCTGGAGGCGCTGGCGGTGGGAAAAATCGACATTGCGTTGGCGAGTCACGGTCTCAATGTAGAGGCGATCACCCGCCAAGGAATGGCCGTACAGGAAGTCGCGAGAATCCCCGTCGTGTTCGGTGTCAATGCGACCGTGCCCGTCGCGAACCTCACCGAGCAGCAGATTTGCGACGTGTACGCCGGCAAGGCGTCGAACTGGAAAGCCCTTGGCGGAGCGGACCTCGACATTGCGCCCCGCGCCCGGCCCGACTCCGAGGTCGACACCGAAGTGGTGCGCGCCCACATCAAATGCCTGACGGATCTTCGGATGCCGGATTCCGTAGGCGTGATGCAAAGGTCCGGGGATATGGCGAAGGAGCTTGCCGCTACCGCCGGTGCGATCGGGATGACCACGATGACGGTCGTCGAGCAGAGCCAGGGAAAGATCAGGGTTCTATCCATCAACGGCATCGCCCCGAGCGCGGACAATGTCGAGCGAAAGGCCTACCCGCTTGTTCGCGAATCATTCTTTGTCGTCAAAGCGGCGGCGTCGCCTACGGTCGCGCGCTTCATTGAATTCACGCGCAGCGCCGCAGGCCATCAGGTGATTCGTGCGAACGGGGCGATCCCGGTGAAGTAAGCCGCGCGCCTACCAAGGATCAATCATCCGTCGCCGCTTGCCTTCCTTCGCCTCCCGCGCCGGCACTGACTTCAATCCTCGCACGATCCACGCACGCGTTTCGACTGGATCGATCACCGCATCGATTTCCAGAAAACTCGCGACCGAGATGCCCTTACCCGCTTCATACAGCTCACCCACCAGCTTGTTGAATAGCGCATCGCGTTCGGCCCCCTCCGCCTGTGCGGCAAGATCCTTTCGATAGGCGAGTCGCACCGCGCCCTCCAGACCCATGGCACCGAATTCGCTGGTCGGCCACGCGATCGTGAAGAACGGCGAATGAAAGCCGCCGCCCGCCATCGCCTGCGCGCCGAGTCCATAGCCCTTGCGCAAGACGACCGTAAAGATCGGCACTTCAAGACTCGCCGCGGTGATGAACATGCGCGAGCCACGTCGCACCGGGGCGGACTTCTCACTGTCCGGCCCGACCATGAAGCCCGGGGTGTCGCAGAGTGAAAGGATGGGTACATCGAACGCATCGCAGAGTTGCATGAATCGCGCGGCCTTCTCGGCGCCTTCCGCATCGATCGCGCCACCCAGATGCTTCGGGTCGTTGGCGATCAGCCCGAGTGGCCGGCCTTCGATACGGATGAACCCGGTGATCATGCCCGGTCCGTAGGCGCGTCTGAGCTCGAGCACCGACCCCGCGTCGGCAAGCGTATCGATGACGACGCGAATGTCGTACACACGCAGGCGATCTTCCGGGATCGCATTGCGCAACACGCGTTGATCCGCGCACAGCCAGTCCTGCACCGTGCCCTGGAAATATGCAAGGAGTTGCTTGGTCTGGCGCACCGCGTGGGCCTCGTCATCGGCGACTAGATCGACCACGCCATTCGCGGCGTTCACTTCGATGGGACCCACATCTTCCGGCGCGAAGACGCCCAAGCCGCCGCCTTCGATCATCGCGGGCCCGGCCATGCCGATGTTCGAATTCTTCGTCGCGATCGTCACATCGCAGCAGCCGTAGAAGACCGCATTGCCCGCGAAACAGCGGCCGGAGACGATGCCGATTCTCGGTGCAACGCCACTCAACGCGGCGAACCGCGCGAAGCTCGGTGTGTCGAGCCAGGATGCGGCAACTGCATCGGTATCGCCGGGACGCCCGCCGCCGCCTTCGACGAACCACACGATCGGCAGCTTCCATTGCGCCGCCAGGCCCAACATGCGATCGGTCTTCTTGTGATTCATCAAGCCTTGCGTGCCGGCCAGCACCGTATAGTCGTAGGCCATGACGAGCGCGCGTGCATGAGCCTCGTCGAAAAGCGTGCCGTTGATCGAGCCGATCCCGGCGACGAGCCCATCAGCCGGACTCATCTTCATCAGCTCGTCGAGTGGGCGCCTTCTTCGTTGTGCCGCAAGTGCGAGCGCACCGTATTCGATGAAGCTGTCTGCATCGACCAGATCGGCGATGTTCTCGCGCGCGGTGCGCTGGCCCGTCTTGCGACGCCGCGCGACCGCATCCGGCCGGTTCTCATCGAGGCCGAACGCATGGCGCGCGCGCACTTCGGCCAGATCGGCACGGATGGCATCGAGGTCCGCCGCCTCGATCGACACTGCTGCCGATGTTTCGCCTGCTGTCTGCTCGATGAAGACGATCGTCTCGCCGTCTTCCAACGAATCGTCTTGCGATACTTCAATGCTGCGCACCAGGCCGTGGCATGCGGCCTCGACCACATGGTGCATCTTCATCGATTCGATGACTGCGATCGATTGCCCTGGCCGCACGACATCACCAATGGCGACATCAATGCTGACAACGGTGCCGACCAGCGGCGAGCGGATGGCGAATCGTGCGCCGGCCCCGGCCATCACACGGTGACACCGTCGTACAACCAAGCCATGCCGTCGTACGCCTGCTCGGCGGACCGACCGTGCAGCATCTGCCACCGAAAGTCGGCCGTCGCATCAGCGGCGTGGTAGAGCTCGCCGTAGAGGCGGGCGGTGATCTGCACGCGCGTGGTCCGAAGGTAGCGGGCCGCTTGATAGCGCAGGAATGCCGCATTCGGATTGTCGGGCGAGTCAGCATAGTGCTTGGCAAGCACACAAGCGTCTTCGACCGCCATGCACGCACCCTGCGCGAGATATTGCAGCATCGGATGCGCGGCATCGCCAAGCAATGTCACGCGGCCTTTGGTCCAATCGCGTACCGGCTCGCGATCGCAGAGCACCCACATCTTCCACGCGTTCACCATCGAGAGGAATTCGCGCACCTTCGGGTGCTGCGCGCGGAATTTCAGGTGCAGCTCCTCGGGATCGCCATAGGTGTCCCAGCCCTCTTCGTAACGATCGCTGTGAAAGACCACCACGAGGTTGTACACATCGCCGCGATGCAGCGGATAGTGCACCAGATGCGTTTTCGGCCCGGCCCACAGCACGACGTTGTTCTCCTGAAGGTCCGCCGGAACGTCAGGCGTCGGAATCACCCCGCGATAAGCGATATGGCCCGAGACGCGCGGTTTGCCGTCATCCCGCATCTGCGTGCGGATTCTCGACCATAGGCCGTCTGCCCCGATCAGCGCCGCGCCTTCGTAGCGTTTCCCCTGGTCCGTTTCGACAACGACCCCATCGGCGTGGTCTTCGTAACGCGCGATCTTGATGCCCGTCGACACGGTCGCAAGAGGCATCGCCTTGAGCGCATCCACCAACACAGTGTGCAAGTCGGCCCGATGGATCACCGCATAGGGATGGCCGAAGCGCTTGGTCAGTCCCTCGCCGGCTGGAACGCGTGTGATTTCATCGCCGGAAATCGCATCCCGCATGATCAGGTTGTCCGGAAACACGGCCCAATGCGACATCGCCTCCCGAACGCCAAGAATGTCGAACATCTTGAAGACGTTCGGCCCAAGCTGAATGCCGGCGCCGATCTCCTTCAGCTCGGCGCTTTGCTCGAACAGATGCACCGGGATATTTCTGCGTGCGAGCGCCAAAGCCGCGGCAAAACCGCCGATACCACCGCCGACGATCAAGACCGGCCGATCATTCGTACTCATTGCCATGCTCCTTTTCCTGCTGAAACCGGATTGGCCGCGCCAACGGTTCAGACCAACACCAGGATTCTATTCGAGCCCGCGGGCACCGCCGTGACGGCCAAGACTGGTTGCTTCTCACTATGAATACCGATCTTCGAGCGCATTCGATGAACGCAAGGCGATTGACCCGGACGGACGGCTGATTTACCGTAGCGGCAGTCCCGATGCAGTCCAAGGAGCCTTGTCATGTCAGAGACCGCCGTGCAAACACATGTTCCAGCCGTTTCCTACATCCGCTCGATGCATGAAGGGATTCCCGTCGACAACGCGAATCTCGATGCCTGCATCAAGTTCTATGTCGACGTACTCGGCCTCAAGCTCCTGCCGCGTCCGCCCGCCCTCAACAAACTCGGGCGTGGTGCATGGATGGGTGATGCCGAAGACAAAGTGCAGTTCCACCTCATCGCAACCGAGACGGATTACAAACCCGGTCCGAAGGCGGAATACTCGCCGACCGGCCGCCATACGGCGTGGCTGGTGAAGGACATCGAAGCATTCCGCGCACGCCTGGTCGCGCTCGATGTACCGTACGGCGAACGCAAGAATCTGCTCGGAAGCGGGAGCGCGCAGCTATTCATCGTCGACCCGGAAGGCCACACCTGGGAATTTCAGGAGCCCTTTCCGCGTCCGTGATGCGAACAGGCGATTGTTCATCCTTGCTCAACGCTGCCCGCGCGCGATCACCAGCACCGCGATCGTCCCGAATACGACACCCGTGCCGATAAGGAGCAGGGCGTACGGCGCAATGGCATCGAATCGCCCGGTCCGCAGGAACACCTCCAGAAACCCCTCGAGCGCCCAATTCATCGGTGAGATTTGCGCGACGGTCTGCATGAATTTCGGCATGACCCATTGCGGCACCATGATCCCGCCAATGGCGGCCGAGAGCACATTCGCAAGACTGCCGAATGTGTTCGCCTGATCGTTCGTGCGTGCGAGCGCAGCCACCAGGATCGCAATACCCAGCGCGGCAATGCTCGTGGCGGAGCTGATCAGGAAGAGGGCGCTCCAGCTCACATCCACGTCAAGGGGCACGCCACCGAGCAGCGGCACGACGAATCGGCCCACCAAAAGCATCAGCACCACTTGAAGCATGTTGATCAGGTAATACGGAACCAGCTTTCCGGCGATCACGATACTTATCGGCACGAGCATCGTCCGTAACCGCGCAAGCGTTCCGAGCGTGCGCTCGGTGATCAGGAGATTACAAATCGGCGTCACGACGAAGAACATACCGAACACCAGCCACGCGGGAACGTTTTGCTGGGTCGCCGTCAATGACTTGCCGCCAACCGACGAAAGATAGCTCGCCGAGACCGCGCCCATATCGGTCGACCCGGCCATGTCCCCGGCCGAAGGCAGATTCGCCGCCCCACCGGTGATCGCAGTGATCTGCGCGGCAATTCGCTGTCGAAGCAGAGCGGTCGCGACGCGCGCGCTGACGATGCGCATCACCTCGGGACGCACCGTCGGCTCAGCGAGGATCTCCACGAGAGGTCGCGTCGTCTTCGTGTCAAGCAAGCCGGCTTCGTAGCCCGCGGGGATGATCATCGCAAGGTCTGCCCGCCGCGCGCGTAGCGCAGCAACCGCCGCCTCGCGGGAATCGACGCGCTCCAACGCGGGCGGCAATACCGCAACCAGGTCGTCCGTTGCCTTGCTCTGGTCGAGTTGCACAAGTACGATTTTCATCGTGCGCGATTCCCCGACGGCGAACACATCGCGCAGCGCAAGGGACATGACTAGTATGAAGGCCGCCGGCATCAGGAACAGCACCACGAGCCCGTGCACGTCGCGGGTAAGCGCACGAATCTCCTTTACGAGCACGGCGGCAAAGGTCGTTGCGTTCATCGTCATTGGTCACTTACAAATCAAGTCGCGACCCTTTTGGCAGATATTTGGGGATTTACAAGGGGTCGCGAGATCTCCTTGTTCCAACACGGGGGATATACAAGGGGAATGCTCCCCTTGTTCGTACGAAATTTTTTCCCGGCCTCATTAGCACGCATCCCTTTGGGGTTCTGGCTCGGCCGGCTTGGGTGCTAGTCGCGCAACGATCGATGGGTCAACGTCAGGAAAAGCTCTTCGAGGTCGTTCGACCCGTACCGTAAATTTTCTATTTGCACGCCTGATTGCTCGAGCTTGCGAATCAACTCGCCTACCGTGACGCCGGTACGGCATCGCAATGCATAACCGTTCGCGCCGATCTGGAGCACTTCGGCCAAGGTGTCGATGGAACCGGCGGCAATCGGGGCTTCCGTTCGCACGGTAACTGGCGCGTCAGCATCATGCAGCAATTCGCGCAAGCGCCCCTGGCGGAGCAACAGACCGTGGTCGATGATGACGATCCGCCCGCATAGCGCCTCGATTTCGCTCATGTAGTGGGAGGCGTAGATCACCGTCGTACCCGCGGCACGGAGCGATTCGATCGCCGCCAGGATGAAGCTGCGCGACTGGACATCCACGCCGACCGTCGGTTCGTCGAGCAGGAGGATCTCCGGATCATTCAACAGGCCGATCGCGAGATTCAAGCGCCGCCGCAGACCTCCGGATAGCGCTTCGGCACGCTGATTGATGACCTGTCCGAGGCCGGCGATCGTGAGCGCCTGATCAATGCGGGTCGCCAAGGTCGCACCACTCACGCCTTGCACACCGCCAAAGAAGGCGAGATTTTCACGGCACGTCAGCATCGGATAGAACGCGGACTCTTGTGGAACGAGTGCCAATCGCACCGACCTGCGCGCACCGCGACGCCATGTGACGCGTCCTTCGTTGGGCGTAAGAAGCCCCGCGATAATCGACATCAGGGTTGATTTGCCGGCCCCATTGGGTCCGAGCAGTCCGAGAATCTGACCGGGTTCGACCGCAAGCGATACGCCCTTCAGTGCCCACGGCGCATCGTTCGCATAGCGAAACCGTACATTCTCAACCGCAATCACTGCGCAGCACTCTGAATAGAAGTCAAAGTGATCATCGAATTTCGTATCCGCATGCGGATCGCAGGATCAACGATTGCTTGGAACTTGCAAATAGAGCACCGAACATTCAGGCGCGCTTCAAGGTCCGTCCGGTGCGCAGACCGGGGATCTGCGCGAGATCCATCGCAGGTCCCCGGCAGCCGGTGTAGGCGCGCGTTCGCAGTCGGCTTATGCAGCCTTCCGCTGCGACGCGCCGGCCATGACCAGCGAACGGAGCTCATCAACGGTCATGACATGCGCGGTCGAAAACGCAAGAATCGTGAGGGTTGCCTTGTGGACATCGGCCGCGCTCATCGCGCCTTGTCCGACGTCCGGATAGTCGAAGGTACCGGTCGCATCCGACAGGAACGCAACCTTGTAGTTGTGGAACATCGCATCACGCGCGGTCGCATGGCAGCAGTTCTCGGTCGTGGTGCCCGAAACGATCACTGAATTGATCCCCCACTCGCGCAGGATCAGGTCCATATCGGTTGCGAAGAATCCGCTGTACCGATGCTTCTTGATGACATGCTCGCCCGGTGCAGGAGCAAGATCGCGATAGATCTCGACACCGGGTGATCCGTCCACCAACGACGAGCGATCGGCGATCGGCGGATAGAGATCGTCGTAGAGGCCCATATCGCATCCATCCTTACGGTGGACATGGGCGGTATAGATCACGCGAATCCCCTGCTCTCGGCAAAATCGTAATGTCGCCGCGAGTTTCGGGACCATTCGATAGGCTTGCTGCGACTGCAGCTTCGCCCCTTCGGCAACAAAATCGTTCTGCAT
>JANMUI010000315.1:0-6032 GCA_031391405.1 Betaproteobacteria bacterium | reverse complement strand
AGCGAGCGACACCAGCTACTGGTCATCCTCGCCGGTCTTGTTGTGGGCGGCCTCGCGATGACCGCTGCGGGTGATTACTGGATCGGCATCGGCGTGTCACTGGCGATGTGGATCGCGCTCACCCAAAGTTGGGCGGTGCTCTGCGGCTTGTCCGGCTACGTTTCACTCGGACACGTCGTGTTCTATGGTCTGGGTGCCTACGTGGTTGTGGCGACGTGGCAGACGATCCCTCTCACGATAGCGTTGTTTCTTGCCGCGGGCGTTGCCGCATTGTTCGCGGCAATCGTGGGGCTGCCGGTCCTTCGCGTTCGTGGACCGTATTTCGTGATTCTCACATTCGGTCTTGCCGAGCTGGTGAAGTATTGCGTGCTTGCCTTCGAGGCATCGCAAGGCAATGCAAGCCGCATTCTGCTGGGCGCGCCCGATATCGAAATGCTGTTCGCCTGCATGCTCGTGCTGGCCGGCCTTGCATGCGTATTGGCCTACGCGGTACGCGCCCATCGCATTGGCCATGCGTTACGCGCCATTCGAGAAAACGAAGAGGCCGCTGCAACGATCGGTATTCCGCTCGCCCGCTTCAAGCTCATTGCTTTCGTGCTGTCGGCTGCGATTCCCGGCGCGGTCGGCGGTGTGATGGCGGTGCGGTCGACCTATTTCGAGCCCCTGCTTGCATTCGATCCGATGATTTCGTTCTCGATGATTGCGATGGCCATCCTGGGCGGCAGCGACGATCTGCGCGGCCCGGTGATCGGAGCGCTGGCACTAGCGGTGCTCTCGGAGTTGCTATGGGTCAACGCGCCGCAGCTCTACATGATCGTGTTGGGCGTGTGCCTGACGGCATTCGTGTTGTGGCGTCCGCAAGGCCTGCTGGGTCCACGCAGACAGGCAAAGGGGGCGGCGGATGGCGCTTCTTGAAGTCATCGATGTGTCGAAGTCCTACGGTGGCGTACAGGCGCTGTCGTCGGTGAGCTTTTCCGTCGATGAGGGCGCGACGGTCGGTGTCATGGGCGCCAATGGCGCCGGCAAGACGACGCTTTTCTCGCTCATCGCAGGAAACGAGCCGCCAAGTTCCGGAGCAATACGGTTTCGCGGCGAGTCGATCGCCGGGCTGCGGCCGGATGAAATCAGCCGTCGCGGCATCGCGCGCACTTTTCAGATCGTGCGGCCGTTCGGTGGGCTCTCTGTGCTTGCCAATGTGACGACCGCCGCGCTGTTCGGCGTGCGCCGCCACCCGGACATCGTGCGGGCGGAAAAATTTGCGCGTGAGGTGGCGGCACGAGTCGGGTTGGCGGATCGACTCGATCTACCGGCCGCGCATCTCACGCTGTCGGGCCAGAAACGCCTCGAGGTGGCCCGCGCCGTCGCGACCGGGGCGAAGCTCGTACTGCTCGATGAAGTGATGGCCGGGTTGATACCGGCTGAAGTCGAAGCGATGATGGAACTGGTGCAAGGACTCAAGCGGGACTTCGGCCTCACGATCATCGTCATCGAGCATGTCATGCAGGCGCTGATGCGGCTTGCCGATTCGATTCTCGTGCTGCATCTTGGGCGGCGTGTCACGCACGGAACGCCGGCCGAGATCGCGCAGCACCCGGACGTGTTGCGCGCGTATCTTGGTGCGCAGGCATGACGCTGCTTGCCACGCAATCGCTCGTCGGCGGCTATGGTGCCGTGCAGATCCTGCAGGGCATTTCGATCACGATTGATCCGGGCCGGATCGTCTCGCTGGTGGGCGCCAATGGGGCGGGCAAGTCGACCCTGCTTCGCACCCTCGCGGGCCTCCTTCCGGTTCGTTCCGGGCACATCGGCTGGCATGGCGAGGACATCACACATCGCTCGGTGGCCGGCCGAGTCGAGCTTGGCATCACCTTGGTCCCCGAGGGGCGCCTGGTGTTTCCGACCATGACAGTCGAAGAGAATTTGCGTCTAGGAGCAATCTCCCCACACGCTCGATCAGGCGCACGCGAGCGCATCGAATCGATGTGGCGGCTGTTTCCGCGTCTTGCCGAACGACGCCGGCAGGCGGGTGCGTCCTTGTCCGGTGGCGAGCAACAGATGCTTGCGATCGCCCGGGGGCTGATGGCAATGCCGACGCTCTTGTTGCTGGATGAGCCGACCCTGGGGCTTGCGCCGCAGATGACCGCGCTGATCTTCGAGACGATCGCAAAACTGAACCAGGACGGGCTCACGATCCTCGTGGCGGAACAGGATCTTTCCCGGATACTGGCCTTGTCGCACCACGCCTATGTCGTGGAAAACGGCAAGATTGCGTTCGAAGGCAGTGGCGCATCGCTGTTGGGCGATGCGCGGGTCAAGTCGGCGTATCTGGGCGGGTATCTGGGCCGGTAGAGGTGCGGTCAGGCCGCCAAGGTCTGCGGCCGCGCCAGCTTTGCGCCCGGCCAGAATTTCGCCGCGCTGCGTTCATATTGCGGCGGTAGCTTCACCGTCGCACCGAGCTTGTCCGCCGCATGCCAGGGCCAGCGCGGGTTGTCGAGGATTGCGCGTGCCATCGCGACCATATCGGCGCGACCCGTGCTGATGATTTCTTCGGCCTGAAGAGGTTCGGCGATCATGCCGACCGCGCGCGTGACCAAGCCCGTCTCCTTCTTGACCGCCTCGGCGAATGGCACTTGATAACCCGGTCCGAGAGCGACCTTTACATCGGGGCGCGACCCGCCGCCCGAAACGCAGGCGAAGTCCATCCCGGCCTGCTTGAATGCGCGCGCTTGTGCGACCGCGTCGTTGGTGCCGAGCCCGCCTTCATACCAGTCGGTGCCGGTCATGCGGATGCCAAGCGCAATCGACGCCGGCACAACGTCGCGCACTGCCTTGACGATGGAAAGTGGGAAGCGCATGCGGTTGTCGAACGATCCACCGAATTCGTCGGTCCGATGGTTCGAGACCGGTGAGATGAATTGATGCATCAGATAGCCGTGCGCGCCGTGGAGCTCGATCGCATCGAAGCCGATCCGCGACGCGCGACGGGCGGCCTCTCCAAAGGCATTCCGCACGCGGGCCATACCCTGCTCATCGAGGGCGGCGGGCACATGAAAGCCATTGCCAAAGGGTTCCGCCGAGGCGGACACGGTCGGCCACGGATCGTCTGACGAACCCAGTGATTTGCCGCCATGCCACGGCAATTGGACCGAGGCCTTGCGGCCGGCGTGCCCCAACTGGATGCTGAATCGCGTTCCGGGCGGTGCCACCCGACGAGCGGCGGCGAGGTACCGGCCAATGATGGCCTCACACTCGTCAGAATAAAGGCCAAGGCAGCCGTGAGTGATGCGCCCGTGGCGCTCGACGCCAGTGGCTTCGATAACCACCATGCCGGCACCGGACATTGCCATGGTCATCCAATGCATGACATGCCAGTCGGTAGGCACCCCATCTTGGGCGGAGTATTGGCACATCGGCGCGATCGCAATGCGATTCGGAACCTCGATCGGGCCGATCTTCAGGGGTGTGAACAGAGCAGAAGGCATGGGGAGTGGGTCGCTTTTACAGTAGAGAACCGAGGATCATACCGAATCTGACGACCCTTTTGCGCTTGGGCCTTTATAATCATCGACATGCAAGTCTTCGCACTCGGCCTCAACCACACTACCGCACCGCTTTCGATGCGGGAACGGGTGGCGTTTACCGCCGAGTCCCTCGGGACGGCCCTGATCGAGCTGTGGCGATCGCGCCCGGCTGAAGAGGCCGCAATTCTGTCGACATGCAATCGCACCGAGCTTTATTTCGCCGGCGGGGAACCCAACAAAGCGCGCGATTGGCTCGCCGGCTTCCATGCGCTTTCGCACCAGGATCTGGCACCGCACATCTACACCCTGCCCCAGGACCAGGCCATCAGGCATGCGTTTCGGGTCGCCTCCGGGCTGGATTCGATGGTGCTCGGCGAGACCCAGATCCTGGGCCAGATGAAAGATGCGGTGCGCACCGCCGAGGCGGTCGGCACCCTTGGTACGACCTTGCACAAACTATTTCAGCGCTCTTTTGCGGTGGCGAAAGAGGTTCGCACCAACACCAAGGTCGGCGCAAATGTGGTGTCGATGGCGGCCGCAAGCGTCCGTCTTGCGCTGCGCATTTTCCCGACGATGCAGGAATGCCGCGTCCTGCTGATCGGCGCGGGCGAGATGATGGAGCTGGTCGCCACGCACCTTGCCGCGCATAAACCGCGCTCGATCACGGTGGCCAATCGTACGCTGGAGCGTGCGCAAGTCCTGGCCCGCCGGCTCACCGGTGAGGCGATCGAGCTTCGCACCTTGCCCGACGTGTTGCACCAGTTCGATGTCGTGGTGTCGTGTACCGCCAGTACGCTGCCGATTCTCGGCAAGGGCACCATGGAGCGGGTGGTTCGCAAACGCCGGCATCAACCGGTGGTGATGGTGGACCTGGCGGTGCCGCGCGATATCGAGCCGGAAGTGGCCACGTTGGATGATGTGTTTCTGTACACGGTCGATGACCTCGCGGACATCGTCAAAAGCGGCGTCGAGGAACGACAATCGGCCGTAACGCAGGCCGAAGCGATCATCGAGGTGCAGGTCGAGCAGTTCCTGCATTGGATGCAGGCGCGTGGCGCCGTGCCGTTGATCCGCGGTCTGCGCGAGCGTGCCGAGGACGCACGTCGCCATGAAGTTGAACGCGCGTTGAGGGGTCTTGCGCGCGGGGACGATCCGGAGGCGGTCCTGCAGCAACTGTCCCAGGCGTTGACCAACAAGCTCATGCATCCGCCCACCCAGGCGCTGCATGATGCGACGACCCCCGATGCGCAACGTATCCAGGAATTGATCGCCCGCATTTACTCGCTCCGCCTTTGAGGATCCACCCAAGTGAAGTCCAGCATCGCGCACAAACTCGAACAGCTATCGACGCGGATTGAGGAGGTCAACGCCGTCCTCTCCTCCGTCGATGCAACGCGCAATATGGACGAGTATCGCAAACTCAACCGCGAGCACGCCGAGCTCGAGCCGGTCGTCGCGCTCTACAAGGCGTTCAAACGCGCCGAAGACGACATCGCCGTCGCGAACGAGATGCTGGCCGATCCGGAGTCGAAAACATTCGCCGAGGCCGAGATCAAAGAGGGCAAAGGTCGACTCGCCGCCTTGGAAGAGGATCTGCAGCGCCTGTTGCTGCCCAAGGATCCCAACGACGATCGAAACATTTTTATCGAGATCCGCGCGGGTACGGGTGGGGATGAATCGGCGCTTTTTTCGGGCGCGCTGCTGCGCATGTACACGCGCTTCGCGGAGCGTCGGCGCTGGGAGGTCGAGCTCATCTCAGAAAGTCCATCAGAGCTCGGCGGATACAAAGAGGTCATCGTCCGGATCATCGGACAAGGCGCGTATTCGGTCTTGAAATTCGAGTCCGGTGGGCATCGCGTCCAGCGCGTACCGGAAACCGAGTCGCAGGGCCGCATTCATACTTCGGCCTGCACCGTAGCGGTGATGCCGGAGGCGGACGCCGTCGATAACGTCGTCATCAATCCCGCCGAGATTCGCATCGACACGTTTCGCGCCTCGGGCGCGGGCGGCCAGCACATCAACAAGACGGATTCGGCGGTGCGCATCACGCACCTGCCCACTGGTCTGGTGGTCGAATGCCAGGACGGTCGATCCCAGCACAAGAACAAGGAAAAGGCGATGTCGGTGCTGGTGGCGCGCTTGCGTGACAAGCAGGTGCGCGAGCAGCAGGCGAAAACCGCGAGCACGAGGAAAAGCCTGATCGGCTCGGGCGACCGGTCCGAGCGGATTCGCACCTACAACTTTCCGCAGGGCAGGGTCACCGACCATCGCATCAATCTCACCTTGTACAAGATCGGTGCCATTGTCGACGGCGATCTTGACGCGGTGATCGATCCGCTGATTAGTGAATACCAGGCCGAGCAGTTGGCCGCATTGAGTACCAATGAGTAGTGCAGTGACGTTGGCGCAAGCGTTAAGCGATGCGACTGCGCGGCTGCAAAATGTCGAAACCGAATCCCCGCTGTTCATTGCCGAGTTGTTATTGGCGCACGTAATTCAACAGCCCCGCTC
>JANMUI010000310.1:0-5653 GCA_031391405.1 Betaproteobacteria bacterium | reverse complement strand
GGTCGACGACAGGGTGGGCCGGCGCATCGGCTATGCTCCGGGCGTGCCGGCATTGGTTCGGCACGCTCGAAGCAAGGGAGAAGCAATGGCGGGCGTTCCCGCGATCCAAAAAGCACCCCCCGCGCGTGATGTGCTCGCCCTGCGCGCACGCACGCTCGTCCCGATCCTGCGCGAGCGTGCACTCGATGCCGATCGGGATCGTGGCATCCCGCGGGCGACGCACGAGGCGTTTTGCGAAGCCGGGTTCTACAAGATCCATCAGCCGGCGCGCTATGGCGGCTACGAGATGCCGCTCGATGTGATGATCGACATCTGCGCGGAGCTCGGTCGTGGCTGCGGGTCGAGTGCGTGGGTGTTCTCCAATCTGGCCGGGCAGGGCCTGCTCGTCGGCATGCATGCGCCGGCCGCGCAAGACGATGTGTGGAAAAACACGCCGGACGCTCTGATCGCATCGTCATTCCCATTTCAAAGCGGCACCGGCAAACGCGTCTCGGACGGCCTTGTTCTCAATGGAACGTGGAGTTTCGCAAGCGGCGTCGACTTCGCCGACTGGGAAAACGTGCAGGTGTTCCTGCCGAGTGAATCGGGTGGTCCCGCCGAGCATCGATTCGTCCTGATCCCGAAGCAGGACTTCACGATCAAGGATGATTGGCACATGACCGGGCTATCGGGGACCGGCAGTCGTTCTGTCGTCTTGAACAACGTGTTCGTACCCGAGCATCGCGTGCTGGACTCGCAATTCATGACCGGCGGGCCATCACCCGGCAGCGCAGCGAGCCCACATCCGCTCTTCAAGGTATCAGCCTGGGCCGCGGGAAACAAGCTATTCACCGGTCCTGCGATCGGCATCGCGCGGGGCGCGCTCGAGCTCACCGAGGAAGACCTTCGATCGCGAATCTCGGCGGTGGGCGTGAAGCTCGCCGATATCCCGACCGCGCATGCACGCATCGCTGAAGCCGGCGCGGAAATCGATGCCGCCTACGCATTGATGATCAAGGACTCGGTCGACGCGATGCGATACGCGGAATCCGGTGAACGCCCGCCGATCGCACAGCGAGCGAAGTGGCGGCGGAATAACGCATTCGCCGGACAGCTTTGCCTGCGTGCCGTCGAAAGGTTGTATCCGCTGGGAGGTGGACGCGGCTTGCGGCGCGATAACCTTTTTCAATTGGCGTGGCGCGACATCCATGCGGCCGTATCGCAGATCCTGATGACCTGGGATACGCAGTCGGTGAATACCGGTCGCGTGCAGCTTGGGTTGCCTTCGCTGGACCCGCGGCTTTGAGCGGTCTACCTCTCGTGAATCCTTATCAAGTCGACGTTCTCATTCAAGGCTTCCCCGGTCGCGCCGTCTGTCACGGTGGGCTCGGCTGGGCGGAGAAGGATCCGCCCGGATCTACTTAAGTGCGCCTCTAAAATTCGTCATTCCCGCGAAGGCGGGAATCTAGGCTTTTTGGAATGCCCGATGAGTCAATAGCCTCTGGATTCCCGCTCCCCGACAAAGTCATTCGGGGACAAGCTTCGCGGGAATGACGGAAAATTTGAATTTTTAGAGGTACCCTTAAGCCAACTAAACGATTTGCCCGCCGTCCTTTCACTCGAGGAAGGAATAAATAGCGTCCCCGTTGTGTCGTTCGCTTAGGCGATTGACCGTTCGCCCTGAGCCTGTCGAAGGGTGAATACCGGAGGATCCGTGAGCGGGCCATCGCGCGCCTTCGACACGCCTGCTTAACCCTACGACAGGCTCAGGGCGAACGGAGGCTTGAGCACAGATGGGTTAAGTAAAGCCAATCGCCACAGACCCGGCATGCTGAGCGAAGCAAAGGCCACGCTAGTGCGTGGCCCCTGGATCCCGGGTCACTGCCCGGGATGACCCGCTACGCGATCGCAGCTGGTCACTTCTTCGCGTACTTGCCTGTCAACTGCACCGTGTGCGGACCTTCGTTACCGCCATCTTTCCACTGCAGCCGGGTGGTGCGTGCCCAGGTGCGTTTCAGCTCGTCCCGCACATTGAATTTGAGCCGGCCGAGCCCTTCGCATTCCAGCTCGATCACATCACCATCCATGAAGCTGTTGAGGCCGCGATGATTCGTGCCGGTCGCGAGAATATCGCCCGGCTCCATCGTGTGGATCGAGCTCACCCATTCGATGCAGCGCGGGATCTTGTGCGCCATATCGTCGGTGTTGAAGTTCTGCATCAACGTGCCGCTGTTCCAGAGCTTCACTTGGAGCTTGTGCGGATCTTTCACTTCGTCGGCGGTGACGATGTACGGGCCGATCGGTGCGAAGGTGTCCCGCGACTTCATCTGATAGAACACATTTCCGGGCGGCGGCAGGCCGCGCGCCGAGCCGTCGATGAAGTTGGTGTAGCCGAACACGTAGCTCATCGCGTCCGCGGCTTTCACATTCGAGCAGCGCTTGCCGATGATGACCGCAAGCTCCGCCTCACCCTCGAAAATGCCGGCGGGCGCATCGGGCAGCACCATCGCGTCGCCCGGCCCGATCACGGCGCTTGGCGACTTGTGGAAGGCGTTGATCGGTGCGGGTTCCTTGAGCGTGCCGTCTTCCATATAGTTGACGGCCATGCACTCGATGTTGGTGGGCTTGGGCAGCGGCGGGCGGATGCGCACGCTTGCAAGCGGCACGCCGGTGCCGGTCGCTGCCGCGTCTTCGAGCTTCTTGCGATAGCTGTCGAATCGCTCGATAAGGCCGCTGATGAGGTTGCCCGGACCGGTATGGGGAATATCTTTCACCAGGTGCGAAACGTCGACGACCGTATCGCCTTTCAGGACGCCCAGTTTGAAGTCGTTGAAATAAAGCAGCCGCATTGTGGTTCTCCGTTGAGGTGGGGGGTGAGCGTCAATTGTAATCTGCATCGAGGTCGAGCTGGGATTGCCTCCGATGCAGGTCGCTGATACTCGTTGACGCCGATTCTGTGCCGCGCGTAATATGCGTATTACACGGATCAATGCCCGAGGGTTTTCGCATGACGCTCACCGTAAAGCTGCCTGAAGAAGTCGAGCGTGAATTCGAAATCCATTGCCGAACCAATCGGATCACCAAGTCCGAGGTGGTCACGCAGTTGCTGCGCCAATACCTTGCCGTAAAGGCACCGCGCCGCTCCCCATTCGAGCTCGCTATGGAAATGGGATTGGTGGGTGCCCTCGAAGATGCGCCGCGCGACCTTGCGAAACGGCACAGCACGCATGTGAAGCGGGCGATCAATGGCAAGCGTTCTCGCTGACACCGGGCCGCTCGTCGCGCTGTTTTCGGCCCGGGATACGCATCACGCCGACGCGCATGCATGGTTCAAGTCGTTCCGGGGTAATCTTCTGACGACGTGGCCGGTCCTCACGGAGGTAACGCACCTGCTCGCGCACGCACACCTCGTTGCCCGTTTCATGCATTGGGTGAGCCAAGGCGGCGCGCATGTGTTCGAAATGCCAGCGCAGGCGGTAGTGGAGATTGCCGAATTGATGGAACGCTATGAGTCGTCGGGTATGGATCTCGCGGATGCCTCGCTGGTCTGGCTCGCCGATCAGATCGGCATTGCTCGGGTGATTTCGATCGATGAAGGCGGGTTCTCGGTGTTTCGAACCGCCTCGGGAATCGCACTCACCAACGAATTTTCGATGACCAGCATGACGTCTCGGCGTCGACACCGATAAAGGACATGCCGTGAAGCGCAGCACCGACCGCATTCTTACCACCCATGTGGGCAGTCTGATTCGCCCGCCCGATCTGTTGAAATTCATCGCGCTGAAGCAAGGTGGGCAGCCGTATGACGATGTGGCCTACCAGCGCTGCCTGACCGATGGGGTCGTGCAGATTGTCGGCGCCCAGGCCAAGGCGGGTGTTGATGTCGTGAGCGATGGCGAGTTCGGCAAGGCGATCAGCTGGTCGCAATACGCCCTCGAACGATTGAGCGGTTTCGAGCGGCGCACAATCAAGGAAGGTGCGAACCCGTTCGCGCGCGGGGCGGATCGCACGCGGTTTGCCGAGTTCTATGCAGAGTTGGATGCCAAGGATGGCATCGCGACCACCCGGGAGGCGGTGTGCGTCGCGCCGATTGCCTATACCGGCCAGGCCGAGCTGCAGCGCGACATCGATAATTTCCGGAAGGCGTTATCGGTGACGAGCGTTGCGGAAGCGTTTCTGCCGGTGGCTGCGCCATCGAGCGTCATTCCGGACCGGCGCAACGAGTATTACGCGAACGACGATGCGTGCCTGGAGGCGATCGCCAACGCAATGCGCACCGAATACAAGATGATCGTCGATGCCGGATTCCTTCTGCAGTTGGACGATGCGCGGGCAGCGGTGACATTCGATCGCATGGTGCCGCCCGCAAGCTTCGCCGATTATCGCAGCTGGGTTGCACGCCACACCGAGGTCCTGAACCATGCGCTCGACGGGATCCCTGAAGACCGTGTGCGTTATCACGTCTGCTGGGGCAGTTGGCCGGGCCCGCATGTGACCGATGTGCCGCTTGAAGACATTGTCGATCTCGTCCTCAAAGTGCGCGCCGGTGAATTCGTCATTGAAGGCGCGAACCCGCGGCACGAGCATGAATGGCGCGTGTGGAAGACCGTGAAGCTGCCAGCCGGGAAGGTGTTGATTCCCGGTGTCATCAGCCATGCGACCAATGTCGTCGAGCATCCGCAGCTCGTGGCTGATCGGGTCGTGCGGTATGCCGAAGCCGTCGGCCGCGAAAACGTGATCGCCGGGACCGATTGCGGGTTCGCGCAGGGTCCGTTCCACCGGCGCGTGCATCCGAGCATCATGTGGGCCAAACTGGAGGCCCTTGCCGAAGGCGCGCGGATTGCGACGCGTGCATTGTGGGGACGGGCTCAACCGTAGAGAACATCATGCACGTGGCTCGATTGGTCGGAGTGGTGCTCATCCTCGCGTTCGCGCAGGCGGCCAGTGCGCAGGTCTATCCGAACCGCGCCGTGCGGATCATCGTACCGACGGCTCCGGGCGGGTCGATCGACATCACCGCACGAACGGTCGCCAACAAACTCGGCGAGCTGTGGGGCCAGTCTGTCGTCGTCGATAATCGCGCCGGCGCCTCAATGATCATCGGTGCGGAGTTGGCCGCCAAGGCGACGCCCGATGGCTACACCTTGTTCGTCGCGCACGATGGCACGATGTCCATCAACCCGGTGGTTTTTTCCTCGTTGCCCTACCGTCCGCAGAAGGATTTCATTCCGATATCGCTGATGACGGCGGCGCCGCTCGTGATCATGGTTGATCCAGTCATCGGGGTGGACTCAGTTCAAGAGCTCATCACCTACGCGCGCGCCAACCCGGGCAAACTGAATCATGCAACCGGGGGATCGGCGACATTGCTCGCGCTCGAACTGTTCAATTCGATCGCCAAGGTGAATATCGTTTCGGTGCCCTATAAGGGCGCGGCGCCTGCGATCAAGAGCATCCTCGCGGGCGAAACGCAGGTCTGCATCGCGGATACGGCAAGCGCCGCCGCGGTACTGCGCTCGGGCAAGGTAAAACCGCTCGCGGTGACATCGGCACGCCGGTTTGACCTCTTTCCTGATTTGCCGACCGCCACCGATTCCGGGGCGCCCGGCTATGTGACGCGAACGTGGATCGCCGCATTCGCACCGGCGGGCACACCGGCCGATATCGTGAACGC
>JANMUI010000304.1:0-1957 GCA_031391405.1 Betaproteobacteria bacterium | reverse complement strand
CGCGATTTGGAGGATTTCCCGTTCGCGAATTGGAGGATTTACCGTTCGCCCTGAGCCCGTTGAAGGGTGAATGCCGGAGCTTCCGTGAGCGGACGATTGCCCTCCTTCGACAAGCCTGCGTTACCCTTCGACAGGCTCAGGGCGAACGGAGGCTTGAGCAGCGCGCGTTAACCTTCGACAAGCCTGCGTTACCCTTCGACAGGCTCAGGGCGAACGGAGGCTTGAGCACAGACGGGCTAAGTCATTGCCATTCGGGACAGACCATGTTTTCCATTGGATGACGGGAAAACGTGGGTCGCCTATTGTTCGTATTGTTTGCTCAGCGCAACGCAACCATTCCCATGCCTTCCTCCGTGTCCCCTGCGTCCCCTGTGGTTCAACCTTCCTTACTCAGCCCGCAACCCCACGCTCCCCAGCCCTTCCACCACGAAGTCCACCCGGTCCCCGGCCTTCGGAAACTTCGAGGCCACGAGGCTCCCCGTCAGCACCACATGCCCGCGCCGGAGCGTGCGCCCACCCGCCAAGAGGCGGTTCGCCAGCCACGCCAATGCTTCCAATGGATGGCCGAGCACATCGCGACCATATCCTTCGCCCACTACCGTATCGTTGATTTTCGCGACGCCGTGGACCGCGCCCAGATCGATCCCCTTCCAGTCGCGCACCGGTGCCCCGAGCACCGCGCCTTCGTTCCAGGCGTTGTCGGCTGCGAGCGACAAGACGTCGGAGGCGATGGTCTTGTAATCGGCGTGGCGATCATCGGCAATCTCGAACGCAGGCATGACCGCCGACACATGGCGCCCGATCGTCACGCGATCGAACGGCTTGCCGGTCGACACGACATCCTCACCGATCTCGAATGCTAGCTCGCACTCGATCAATGCGTTGCCGTGCTCGGCCAACCGCAGCACACCCGGTGAACGCTGTACCTGCTTGTCCAGCACGACGCCGGGAATCGAATCCTGGAATCGCGTGAAGTCGCGCATCGCCTGTGTTGTGATCGCAACCTTGAAGCCTGCGATCGACGCCGACAGCGCTTTCCCCTTCAGCGCAACGAACGCATCCTGGATCGCATCCGCCTCCGCGATCGAGCGGGGCGCGATCTCGGACGGGAGCGGGCTGAAGCGCCGCCGCGCGATATGCGATTCGTGCAGCCACCCGGCCGCGCGTGCGATGCGCGGATCGTCTTGAGCCATCGTGTGCCTCCTCGTTGACCGTCGTGATGCGCTCACCCTATACTCGATCGCGCCAACCCTTGCAACCGGATGGCGTTAGCATGTGCGCCACGGCTCGTGGTCCCCGCCGTTTCCCCAAGGCATCCGCAACGCGAATGCCTTTCGCAGAGGAGAAGAATCAATGGATCGCATGATGCGCGCCGCGTTGGTGTCAATGTCCCTGTGTTCGCTTTCTATCGGCCCAGCGCTCGCCCAGCAGAAGCTCGTGATCAACATCGCGACCCAGCCCATCGCGTCGATGCCGCAGTGGACGCAGGTCGACGTTCCTCTGCTCCGGGACGAGCTCCAGAAGAAATCGAATGGCCGCATCGAAGTCAAGCTCGGAACCTGGGCCGAGCGCCAGATCGGCGGCCCCGAGGTGCTCCGTCTGGTTCGCTCCGGGCAGCTCGATATCGGCGGTTCGCCGTTTTCAACGGTATCGGGGGATGTACCGTTCCTCGATGCGGCTGACCTGTCCGGACTGAACCCGACCGTCGATCAAGCGCGCAGGGCGGCCGACGCGATCGTCCCCGCATCGAACAAGGAGCTCGAGAAGGTCGGCCTCAAGATCATCGGCCACTACACCTATTCGGCGCAGGTCTTCTGGTGCAAGCGCCCGGTCAGCTCGCTCGACGATCTCAAGGGCCGTAAGGTACGGACCATCGGTGGATCGATGAACGATCTCGTCGGTGCGCTGGGTATGCAACCCGTCGGGCTCCCGTTCGGCGAAGTCTATGCGGCGCTCG
>JANMUI010000288.1:0-16182 GCA_031391405.1 Betaproteobacteria bacterium | reverse complement strand
ATGTCCAAGGCGATGATAGGCCGGGGCACGGCATCGGCGTGCCTGGGGGTCAGCAGAAGGTGGACGTGGTTGGTCATGAGGGCGTAGGCGTGAAGGGCGCACCGTTCTCGTTTGAGCGCCTTGTCCAACCAGTAGAGATAGGACTGGTAGTCTTCTTCGCCGAAGACGCAGGGTTGGTGGTTGTGTCCGCGCTGCACGATGTGCAGCGGAACACCGTCAAGATGGATACGGGCGCGGCGCGGCATGCAGCATCATAGCAAGATTAAATCGAGCCTGGCCCCTTTGATTCATTCTGGTCGTCATCCCTGGCACTCGGCCAACGTGGCCTGGGCGTCGGCCAATTCCAGCGAGCGGAGTTCAGTGTAGATCGCCACCGCGCGTTCGGCGTGGTCGCGGCCTTCGACGCCGCGGCTCTGGCGAGCCAGGGCTTTGGACAACCACCGAGAGTGGCTCGCGATGAGTTCCTTGCGACCGATTTCCGCGGCCAGCTTCAGGGCCTGGCGGGCGAGGCGTTCGGCTTCCGGCCACTGCTCGCGAGCCAACGCCAACTCGGCGAGGTTGCCGGTGAAAGTCGCGACGCCTTCGAGATCCGGCAGGGCCGTGGCGATCGCGAGGGCCTCGCGGTAATGGGATTCCGCCTCGTCGAACTGGGTGGACTCTCGCAGCGCTGCGGCAAGGTTGTTCAGGCCACTCGCCACGTCGGCGCTCTTGGGCGACAGACTGCGCCAGAGGCCAAGTGCTTCGCGGTAGGCGGCGATGGCGGCGGGGTAGTCCTTGTCCAACTGATGGCCGGTGCCGCGCAGGCGGATGGCGGTTGCTTGCTCGCCTGCGCCAGCGCGGGCTGTTTCCCAGTGGGTGGCGGCGCGGTTGGCACAGGCCAGTACTTCGGCGGATTGGCCGCGCAAGGAATGGCACCAGCCCGCGTGAAAAGCTCGCCAACCGGCATTGGAAAAATCCTTGGCCAGCACAGCCTTGGACTCCGCTTCGGTGTGGAGACCGAGCAGATCATCCCAGCGGCCGGAGAAATCGAGAAAGAAGTCCAACGCATGGCACACGATCTGCAGGCGGTGGTTGTCTCCTGCGAGCAGCACCGGCAGGGCGGCGGCGAGCTGCGGCCAGGCGGCGTCCAGCTTGGGAAAGAGGGTGTGCTTTCTGAAGCCGTTCTCGACCGCGAGGGCGTAGGCCCAGTCGGCCAGGCGCTCGCCGCTGGTTCCAACCGCCTCTGGTCGGGCGCGACGCAGGAATCGGGCGGCCAGAGGCGGCAGCAGCCATGTGCCGGCCACGTCGTCTTCCACCAGCAGCGAACGATCGCGTAAGCCGTCCAGCGCCGTTTCCGCGGCCTTCCGGCTCAACTCGGTCATGGGGAGCAGCCACTCCAGTTTCGCCGGCTGTGTGAAGTGGACCAAGGCGGCCAGCATCGCCGTCTCGTCCGCCGTGAAGGTCTCCAGCAGGTCGCCAAACACGAAGTCGAGCGGATCGTTTTGATCACCGAGCGATTGGAGCCGATGCGCCTCCCGCAGTCGCTCGACCGCCTCGGCCACCGTGCGGCAGCGGCCGGTGGTGCGGCCGAGTTGCCCCGCCGTCCAAGTCAGCAGCAGCGGATTGCCACCGGTCTCGGCATAGAGCTGCTCGCGCTCCGCCGGGGTGAGCCGGGCGACCGGTTCCCAGCGCTGGCCCAACTCGGCCAACAGTTCGTCCGCCGCGTCTCGTTCCAGCTTGTCCAGGCGAATCACGTGCGAGGCGAACGAGCCGTCGGTGCGGCGGCGGCTGGTGACGATGGCGCGGCAGGCGGCGGGCAGGTTGTCCAGCAGCTCGAACAACCGCCGCCGCTCCTCGGGGCGGAACGATTCGAGGTTGTCCAGCACGAGCAGCGCCCGGTGGTTCGCCAACGCATGGCGGATCAGCCCCGGCCGGTCTTCCGGTGTGGCTCGCGGAATGTCGTCGCTGCCGAGTGCCCGACCCAGTTCGTTGAGCAGTTCGTGGTAATCGTCGACGCGGTGACCGGTCAGTTGCTGTTCGCCGTCGGGCCGCAGTTCCCGGTTCTTCGCCGTGATCCAGAGCTTCAGCGGAAAATGCTCCGCCGGTGCGCGATGCGCCGCTTCCAATGCCAACGAGGTCTTCCCCACGCCACCGGGACCATCCAGGACCACGCCCCAACTCCGATCCTCCGGCGACAGATACTTGGCGATCTTCTCCAAGTCCGGCTTCCGCCCAAAGAACACCCGCCGCGACGGGAGCGTGGAATGCGGCGCCGCTTTCGTCACAACACCCGATTCCAAAACGTGGGGCACGTTTTCAACACGGCCATCTTCATCGGTCTTCAAGCGCGATGGAGTCGCGCTCGACGCGATTTTCTGCGCGGCAACCGGCTCCGGCGCGGTCCCGTCGTCGCCGATCAACTCTGCATTTTCGTGGTCTGGCACGAAGCGCCACCGGCCGGTCTTGTTCGTTGCCATGCACGGCCAGATCCGCAGCGCCGGTTGCGCGTCACAAAATTCGATCCGACCGGCGGAGTAGCCATGCGACCGGTGGATCGAAGGTGGCTCGCCGTACTTGTCCATTCCGAAGACGGAACAGCCCTGGCAGAACCGGACGGCATTCGTGCTGCCACCTTTTCGAAGATAGTTGATGGCGAGTTCCTGCTGGTGTCCATAGAGGTGCACCGCGAAACGCCCGGCCGGCGCGATCTCGGACTCGCCATGCTTCCGCGCCTCAGCCGTCAGCCAGTCCGGCCCTTGATGCGTCAGCCAGGATCGAGTCAGGCCGGCGCGGAGCGACCTTCCACCATTCGCTGTACGCGGCGAAGGCGTTGTTGACCACGCGGCGATAGGAGCCGCCGGGCTGGTCCCAAAATTTCCCTTCGACGCGCTCGAAGCCTCCCTTTTCCAACAGCCGCTCCGCCGCCGGATCGTCCTCGTTGGGATTGGGCCGGAAGAGATCGTGATTGCCGGGGACCGCCAGCAGCACGGCGTCGCCCGATCCGAGTTCCGTCAGCTTCCGCCACAGCGGTTCGAGCACCTCGGCCTGCATCCTGGCGAACTCGTCCGACTTGCCCGCCTGCACCAGGTCGCCCGTGAACAGCACGGCGTTCCAGGGACCGCACTTGTCGTGCAGTGCCACGAGGCTGTCGAGAAACGGCTCGCGCAGTGTCGGCCACAGATGCCCCTGCGCCTTCAGCCCGTAATGGAAATCGGTCGGGTGCAGCCAGGAGAACGAGTCGGTCGGCATGGCGGTGTCTCCCGCGGAATCAAAAGGTGTGAGGAATTCAAACTACAGCGCCCATTCGCAATTCCGGTCCCTTCTCCCGCCCGCTTCGGGGGGAGAGGGTTAGCCCGGATGCATCACGGCTTCCTCATGCCGGAAGCGCAGTGCCGCACAGTAACCCGCAGCGTCAGCGAGGGCGAACAGTGACGACGCCAGGTGCCACTGTTGAACGACAGTGATGAGGGAACAATCGGCCGTAGTGAGGATAGATTCTTTCTCCGTGAGTTCTTCGTATCTTGCAAAGAAGATCATGCAGCAATTCGAGTGTAAGCGTTTGGGAAGTGGTGCTCGCGTAGGTAAAGCGAAGTTCCCATCACTTGACGCCCATAGCGAGTAACGCGCCAGCGGCGAGTGCGTGGAATCTTGGCGATCAGGCCGTGAGCGTGGAAGCGTCGAATGGTGCGGCTGACGTTGGCGCTTTGCTTTCGGGGGTCGTGCCCGCAAGAGCTCAAGTGAGAGGTCGATTCAAGTTGTGCCCGAACGTCGCGGTTCGTGAACCCACGTAGGCAATGCTCGCCAGCCATGAGGGTTTGCAACGGCTCGGTATCGTGGCGCGCCAGCGGATTGAAGCCGGCGCAACGACGGCCCGCGGCATCCTTCTTGGGCGTGGTCACGCGATCTAAATCGCGTTTGGCATTCGTCGGATCATCGACTGCGGCCAGTGCATCCAGATAGCGGCCGTTGGCTTGAAGCGAGACTTCGCGGTAGCGAAACAGCTAGGCGACGCCATTGCGCATCGAAACCCATTCGGTATGGCGCTTGCCGTTGCGCAAGACCTGCTTACGTACACGGAATTCCTCGGGATTGTTGATGACCGTTTCGACCCGAAGAACGAGACCGGCCTTGTCGACCATCTTGAGCCAGTTCTCTTTGACACGGTGCTTGAATTGCGATCGGCCGGTGCGCTGGCAGACCAGGCTAGATAGAATCGGACACGATCTCGCCTTCGAATTTGCCATGCAGCTTACGTTCAAGGAAGTTCATGAACTCCTTGGCGCCAAAGCACGCTGTGGCTGAGAAGTTGTGGGACCAGCTCGGACAGATTCTGGCGTGTCTTGAAAAGGATGTCGGTCGAGTATTCGCTTTGCGCGCTCACAGTGCTGGCAGCCCTCGAGAATGTCGTGCAGTTGCGGAGTGTCCCGCTTGGCGTACTGATTGAGGATCGCCGGCCAATTCAAATTCACGAAACGGTCCGCGAAGCGCTGCGCTCGGTCCAGGTCCTCGATTCACAGAAACGCGTTGTCGTGCTGGGGATAGCGCGCGTGACTGTATGTTCGCAAAGCTGTGCGGTCAATCGACCCGGTGGGCGCAGAAATCGCTGCGCTTCGACAGAAGCGAGAACTCCAGATCGTTCGGTCGCGCAACCGGGATTCGATACGTTACATGGACGAAATTGGCGCCGGATTGACGAGCATCAGCATCGGTGAGGCGCCGACCTGCGAGACCGGCTGGAAATCCCACTCGGTGTCGTACGGGAGCTTCGAGTTGAGTTTGGGGTTGCTCGCGTGATTGCTCAAGGTCATGAGCAGGGTGTAGCCGTCGGGCGGGCCTTTTGCCACGATCGCCGAACCGATGATCGACGCGGCTTCCGGCCTATTGTCAACAACGACTGACTGCGACCACTTCCGCCCCACCGAATCGGCGACCAGGCGGGTAATCACGTCGGTGCCGCTGCCAGGCGGAAAGGGCACGACGATTCGAACCGATCTGGTGGGAAACTTGGCAGCGAATGTCGGTGGCTTAGCGCGGCGAACAGGGCAACCGCACGATGCATCGCGTGAAGGGAGGTAGGTGTCGCCTCATGATTTGTCGCAGTCGTCTCATATGGGGCGGTCAATATCGGCGGCGAGGATGGGGCAATACCGAAAGTGATTGCGACATGACGGCCACGATCATCGATGGCAACGCGGTAGCGCGCGTGGTTCGCGCCGAGTGGAAGCGACACGTCGACGAACTGCTCGCCCGCGGCGACGTACCGGGCCTCGCGGTGGTGGTCGTGGGTAACAATCCTGCACCGCAGGTGTATGTCACGTGAAGATCCAAGGCGTGTGCCGACATCGGCGTGCACTCCGAGACGCACGAGCTCGCGCGTGACGTGAACGAGGACGCGGTGCTCGCGTGCATCGCGTCACTCAACGCAAATGCTTCGATCCACGGCATTTTGGTGCAGCTTCCGCTGCCGCCTTCATTCAACACGCGCCGACTGATCGAATCGATGGCGACCGATAAGGACGTCGACGGGTTCAACCTATACAACGTCGGCGCTCTGGTGGCCGACAAATACGGTTCCCACCCTGTACGCCGTACGGGGTGCTCTGTCTGCTGGAACGAACTGGCATTCCGATCGCCGGACAGAATGTCGTCGTCGTTGGCGCGAGCAACATCGTGGGCAAGCCGATGGCGATGATTTTGGTCAATACGATACAAGCTGCGGCTCGCACCTGTGGAACGCAGATCGATCAGCGAGCATGCGAATCGTCGGAGTGACCGCACTTGCGCAATTTCAGTCACCTATGAATCTTTGACGGCGGCATCCGGCGCGTTGTTGGCGTTTGGCGGCCCCTGGGCGACAACGATTCTTTACGGCGTTTCGATCGTAGCCGAACGCCATTCGGAACCAGTGCCGCCCAGGCGAGCGGAAAAGGGCGTTTGATTTTCTAATACACTGCGACACCTAATTTCCGACCCGGCGGATTTTTTCCGCATCAAAGACCGGGGCTGCCGGCAAACAACACACCGTGGTGAACGGCGGCGTGAATGGGAGAGCCTAATGGAGACGAGTTCAATTGGATGGCGAGCGCCGGCGTTGCCGTGCTTGTTGATGGGCATTGCCGTGGCCAGCGGAACCGTCAACGCGCAAGGCAAGTATCCGGAAAAGCCGGTGAGAATTGTCGTGTCGTTCTCGGCCGGCGGCCCGACCGACACGGTGGCGCGGATCATGAGCGTCAAGCTGGCCGAATTGATGGGCCAGACCTTCGTCGTCGAGAATAGGCCGGGTGCCGGCGGCAATACCGGCGCTGCGATGGTCGCCGACGCCGCACCCGATGGCTACACGTTGCTGATGGCAACCGTCTCGACGCACGCGATCAATCCCGGCCTGTACAAGAAGATGCCCTATGACCCCGTGCGCGACTTCGCACCGGTCGGCCAAGTGGGCGTGACACCCACCGTACTGGCGGTGCATCCGTCGATCGCCGCGAAAGACGTGCAAGCGCTCATCGCCATGCTGCGGGCGAACCCCGGCAAGTACAGCTACGGGTCCTCGGGGATGGGCTCGATCCTGCATCTGTGCGGCGAGCAGTTAAAGACCTCGGCGGGCGGGCTGGATGCCACGCATATTCCCTACAAAGGCTCGGCGCCGATGATCGCCGACCTGATCGGCGGTCAGGTCGCGTTCGGGTTCGATGCGTTGCCGACGGTGCTGCCGCAGCTCAAGGCGGGCAAAATCCGCGCGCTAGGCGCCGGTATGGCGACGCGTGCGCGCGCGCTGCCGGAACTGCCGACGTTGCAGGAGCAGGGTATCCCGGGCTTTGAGTGCTATACGTGGAATGCCATCTTCGCACCGGCCAAGACGTCACCTTCGATCGTGCAGGCGTTGAGCCAGGCGCTGGAGAAGGCGATGGCCGATCCCAACATCATCAAACGGCTGGAGGATGCGGGCGTCGATCCGACCCCGGGCAGCACACCGGAAAAGCTCGCTGAGTTCGTGAAGCGCGAGCTCGCGAAATGGGCACCGATCATCAAGGCGTCTGGCGCGCAAATTGATTGATGGCGTGGTTTCTCATATCACCCTAGATAGTGCGAGGGTGCCGCTTGACTCACTGGAAAAGGAGGCATGATGAAATTCGCCCTACTCTTGATTGGCTGTTTGTTAGCCGGTGGAATGCCTTCGCTTGGCGAGGCGCAGCCCTTGTCGACGCGGCCGATTCGGTTGATCGTGCCGTTCGCCACCGGCGGCGCGACCGATACGTTTTCCCGGGTGATCGCCCAGCACATGACCGATGCGATGGGCCAGCCGGTGGTGGTGGAAAACCGTACCGGCGCGGGTTCATCCATCGGGGCCGACCTGGTGGCGAAGGCCGCGCCCGACGGTCATACGCTGCTTTTGACCGACATGTCCACCCACTCGATTGTCGCTGCGCTCTACAAGAAGCTCCCGTACGACCCGGTCGGCGATTTCGCTGGTGTCGCGTCGATCGCCACCTCGCCGCTCCTCATCGTCGCGCATCCCTCGCACAATATTCAATCGATCAGCCAGTTCGTCCAGCGCGCGAAGGAAGAAGCGGGCAAGTTGACCTATGGATCTTCGGGTAACGGCACGATCACGCACTTGGCATTCGAGTCGATGAAGAAGCGCGCGGGCATCGATGTCATACACGTGCCGTTCAAGGGCGGCGCCAGCACGGTCACCTCAATCCTTTCGGGTGAGCTCACCGTATCGATCGCGACGATCCCGGCGTTCATCTCGCACGTGAAGGCGGGCAAGCTGGTGCCGCTCGCGGTCACGTCCGGCAAACGCTCTGCACACCTTCCTGATATTCCAGCCGTTGCCGAGACGGTCCCCGGCGTCGATGCGGTGGTCTTTACCGGCGTGCTGGCGCCGGCCAAGACGCCACGCGAAGTGATCGATCGGCTGAACGCCGAATTTAACCACGCGCTCGATGGCACGAAGGTGAAGGAGGCGTTCGCGGCGAACGCGGCCGACGCCTTGCGCATGACGCCAGCGGCGTTTCAGGCGAAGTTCACTAGCGATATGCGTGCGTGGGCCGAGGTCGTGGCTGCGAGCGGTGCGCGCATCGATTGATGCGCGAGGATATTCTGACCAGCCGACGACTGGCGCCACGATCTGCCACGGCATCTTGCTTTTCGCGGCGTAAGGGAGGGAACCCCGTACGGACAAACGGCTGGCGTTCGACCACATTCACCTGATCAGCCGCGATCTGCGGGCGGCGGCGATCAGGGCGGCGGCACCCCACGCATGAGCGCATAGGACGCTTGTCTTTTTCCTCCACGTACCGGTCGTCTGCGGCGCCTAGATCGGCCCGACGGCAAACCTTGGTACGCCTCCTCCTCGAATCGTATCTTCCAGTTCTCCGGGATGCAGCGGGAGCGGCTTATGGGCGCGTGCATCGCTCCTCCATGAACCGGACAGACTACTTGCTAAAGACCGGACAACTAATTTACTCCCGACACGAACATGCCCTGCCCTTGACACGTCTGGGACGACTGTGGGAACGTTCATCGCGCCGCGGATAGCAGCGGTGGGAATCTTGCCAAAGGGGGACCCAATGAATGCTTATTCACAGCGCCGCGCCATGCGGCGTACGGTCATCAAGAGCCTGGCTGCCCTCGGGCTGATTCCGTACTTTGGCAGCGCCGTCGCACAAAGCGGCGATGTCCTGCGATTCGGTGTTGCCGATCCGCTCACCGGCCCGAACGCGATCTTCGGTGTCGATCAGATGCAGGCGGTACGCTGGGCCGTCGATGACATCAACGCCAAAGGTGGCGTGAACGGGCGCAAGCTCGAAGCGATCATCGTCGATCACCAAGCGAATCCGCAGGTCGGAATCGCCGCGGTCGAGCGCTTGATCAGCGTCGACAAGGTACCTGTCTTCATTACCGCGTTCAGCAATGTCGTGCGGGCGGTTGCGCCGATTGCCAATCGCGAAAAGGTATTGATGCTCTCGGTCGGGGCGAATTCACCCGACATCAAGAACCTTGGCGATTACGTCTACACAACATTCCCGCTTGCCGATGTCGACATGCGCGCGCTCGGCAAATATCTCGTCACCAAGATGGGCAAGAAACGCGCCGCGGTCGTCTTCGTCAATAACGAGACCGGTATCGAGGGCGCGAAGATCCTTCGTCAAGCCTTCCTCGATGCGGGTGGCCAAGTGCCGGTGTTCGAGTCCTATGAGGCGGAGCGCGCTGATTACACCGGGCTCGTGCTCAAGGTGCGCTCGGCCAATCCGGACGTCGTGCACATCCATAGCGTCATCCGCGATTTCACCGCGATCGTGGCGCAATTGCGCCAGCTCGGGTCGAACGTGCAGGTCACGAGCTATCAGACCGCGTTCAACCCACAAATGGTGAAAGAGCTCGGCAAGAGCGCCGAGGGCATCATCGTTACCGCAATGGCGCCGAGCGTCGAAGACAACAAGAACCTGCCCGCCTACCTCGAACGCTGGAACAAGGCGCACAAGCGCGAGCCGAACGGCCTGCCGTACACGCAGTTCTTCTACGACTCGGTGTATATCGTGGCGGCGCTATACAAGCACTGCCTCGACAACAAACTGCCGATCACCGGCGAGAATATGCGCAAGGCGTTGATCGCAGTGCGAACGCTCCAGTTGCCGTTGACCAACAGCGTGACTTTCAAGGACGATCACTCGGTCGACTCGCCCACTTACTTCTGGCAGGTCAAGGACGGTCGCTTCCAGCTGGTGGGCCGACAGGACTGACGCGCCCGCTCGGGAGGGCGCGGCCATCTTCGATTTGTCCATCGTCCTGCAGCTGGCGTGGACCGGATTCGCGACCGCCTCGTTCTACTGTCTGTCGGCGATGGCATTCGCCCTGGTGCTGAAAGTCAATCAGGTCTGGAATTTCGCGCAAGCCGGTGTGATGGTGGTCGCCTACTACGCGATGTATGTCGGGACGCGCGTGATGGAGATGCCGCTTGCGGCGGGTCTCCTCTTCGCACTGGCCGTCACGCTGCTCGCGTCATGGGCGCTCGAGCGATTCGCCTTCGACGTGTTGCGACGACGGCGCTCCTCGGTGCTCACCTACTTCATCTTCACGATCATGTTCGCGCAGTTCGCGATCTATATCGCCGAGCTTGTGTTCGGCACCGAGCCGAAAACAATCGCGACCGAGCTGATCTCTCCGGTGTTCATGGTGGGGCCGATCGCCGTGAGCCACTGGGATCTCTCGGCGATCTCGATTACGGTGGCACTGGCGCTTGCGTTGTACCTGTTCATCAACAAGACCAACACCGGGCGATGCCTCATCGCGGTCGCTGACAATGCCGAGCTTGCCGAAACCTACGGTATCGACCGCAAGCGCGCCTACATCATTGCGATGTTATTGGCCGGGGTATTGCTGGTCGCATGCATGTATCTGTTCGGCACCAAGGCGGCGTTGTTTCCGTCCACACCGCTGACGCAACTGCTGATGTACAACGTGATCGCGACGATCCTCGCGGGCTTGGGCAACGTGTTCGCGGCAGGCGTGGTTGCGGTGCTGCTCAGCATGATCCAGGCGTTCAGCATCCTGGTTATTGAATCCAAATGGCAGGTCCTGCTCGCATATACCCTCATCTTCGTCGCGATCCTGCTGTTCCCACGGGGCGTCGTGCTGCCCAAGCGCATTCGGCTGACGCGGCGCGATCCAGCGCACGCGACATCGACCGCGACGTCGAAGCCACCCTGAGACCGCGCGCATCATGGAATACGTCTACACAGTCGCGATTCTCACGTCGATCAACGTCATCCTCGCGACCGGCTTCAACCTGATTCTGGGCTACGGTGGATTAGTATCGGTGGCCCATCCGGTGTTCTTCGCGATCGGTGGATACGCCTCCGCGCTGCTCGCGATGTGGGCCGGCGTACCGATTCCGATCGCGATCGTGCTCGGGACATTGATCACGATGGTCGCATCGCTCTTCGTCTCGGTGCCCGCACTGCGAATCTCCGGTGACTATCTCGTCATCGCGACGATGGGATTCCAGCTTGGTCTCGTGCACATCATCAACAACGTCGGGTGGACCGGCGGCGCCAACGGTCTCTCCAATATTCCGTCGCTGCTCGAAGGGCCGTACCGACGCCAGATTTTTCTCGCGATTGTTCTACTGGTCGCGGTCGCCGCGGTGTATCTGGTGCGCCATCTGGTGAACGGCCCCTACGGGCGAGCAATCACTGCGATGCGTAACGACGAGGACGCCTTCAAGATTCTCGGGCGCAATCCCGTGCGAATCAAGATCGGCATCGTCGCGTTGGGATCCGGGCTCGCCGGTCTGGCCGGGGCGTGCTACGCGCACTTTTTCCAGTATCTGACCCCGGAGCAGTTCGGCATTTTCACGTCGGCGGCGCTGCTGACGATGGTTGTGGTCGGTGGCGCGGCAACGACATGGGGGCCGGTTGTCGGTGCGATCTTGTTGACGGTGATCCCTGAGCTGGTGCGGTTTCTCGATCTGCCGATCTCGGTACTGGGGCCGTTGCAAGGCGCGATCTTTACCGCGCTCGTCATGTTCTTCCTCTTTTGGCGCCCGCAGGGTTTGACCGGTGGCCGGCGCGGCGGGCTCGACGCGTGGTCGGGTAGCGGACGCATTGCGTCGGACCGTTGAGTCCCCCATGACCGTCGAAGTGCTTCGCATCGAGCGATTTTGCAAGCGCTTCGGTGGGATCGTGGCAGCGGATGATGTCTCCCTTGCCGTTCGCGCAGGAGAAGTGGTGGGATTGATCGGCCCCAATGGATCGGGCAAGACCACGCTCTTCAATCTAGTCACCGGAATACTGCCGGCCGACAGCGGTTCGCTTTTCATTGACGGGACGCGCGCCGAGCATTTGCCGGTCCATGATCGCGCTGCGCTCGGCATTGCGCGAACATGGCAGCACACACGCCTCTTCGCGAGTCTGAGCCTGGCCGACAATCTGATCATCGCCGCACGTGTGTATCCCGGCGAAAAGCTCACGAACATCTACTTCCGGCCCCGCGCCGTGCGAAACGTCGAACGCGCGGCCCGCGAACGCGCGATGAATTTGCTCACTACCGTCGGACTTGCACACCGCGCCGATGCACTACCGACGGAGCTTTCATACGGCCAGCAAAAACTGGTCGGCCTGTGCCGTGCGCTCATGAACGATGGGCAGTGCGTGTTGCTCGATGAGCCGATGGCGGGTGTCTCGGGCTCGATCTTTGAACGCATCACCGAGGTCGTGCGCGCTCAAGCGTCCGCGGGCAAGGCAATCGTCATCGTGGAACACAACGTATCGTTCGTGCGCGAGCTTTGCAGCCGTGCGGTATTCATGTTCGGTGGACGCATTATCGCCGCGGGCCCCCTCGACACCTTGATCGCCGATCCGAATCTGACCCAGCTTTACTTCGGGGCTGCCGCATGACCGGCACGCGTGTGCTGTTCGAAGTCAATGCACTGAGCGCGCGATACGGCTCGCTGCTTGCACTTGACAATGTTTCGCTGACGTTCGCAGGCGCCGCGCGGACCGGGATCTTCGGTCACAACGGATCCGGAAAATCGACGCTGCTCAAGTGCCTGATCGGCGCCATCGAGGACATCGACGGCTCTGTGCAATTCCTGGAACACACGATCCGGCCGGGCGCAATACACCGAAACGTCCGTCACGGGATCGGCATGGTGCATCAATCGCGGAACGTTTTTCCAAGCCTCACCGTCGAACAGTGCTTGCGTATCGCCGGCATGCAACCCGGATCGGCGCCGATCGCCACCGCATTGGAAATGTTCCCGATCCTCGCCGAACGGCGCGAGCAACGTGCCGGATCCATGAGCGGCGGCGAACAACAGATGCTCGCCGTGGGCATGGCGCTCATGCGCCGTCCAAAGGCCATCCTGCTGGATGAGCCCACCGCGGGCCTCTCGCCGGTCGCGGCGCAGAACGTGCTGGCAAGCCTTGTTCGAATCAACAAGCAGTACGGCGTCGCGGTCATCCTCGTCGAGCAGAATGTATTGGCTTCGCTTGAAATTGTCGAACGTGCGATCGTCATGAAAGCGGGGAAAATCGTGCTCGACAGCGACGCGCGCGCCCTGCAGAAGAACAAGGAAACACTTTGGAAGTATTTTTGAGTCGCCGGATCAGCACCCCGCTTGCTTGAGCTCGATCAGCGCGCCCCCGGTTTTCTTCGGGTCGAGAAAAAGGATAGGTAGGCCGCCTGCGCCGATAATCGGTGCGCCCTTGCCGAGCACCCGGTAGCCCGCCGCCGTCAACCGCTCGCGCGTTGCAATGAGATCGTCGACGACGTACGCGACATGATGCAGCCCACCTTGCGGGTTGCGGGCAAGAAAATGATTGATCGTCTGATCCTCGAGCACGTCTTCGATGGGCGAGCGCTCGCAGGTCGCCGCCAGCAACTCGACGCGGACATTCGCAAGCTGCACGAAGGCGACAGCAATGCCCTGATCATCATGGACGACCGGGTCTGAAACGGGAAAACGCAATACGTCGCGATAGAACGCGCATGCCGCGGCCAGATCCGGCACGACGATGCCCAGATGATCGACTACGCCGTCGGCGCTGGTTTCAACAAGTTGTTGATTCATGTGATTGGCAGCGAAACTCCGCTATGGAGGGGATTAACAAGGGGGCCGAGCTCCCTTGTTACTTTGGGGGATATACAAGGGGGTCCTTCTCCCCTTGTTCCTACGAAATATTTTGGTGATTTGCCATGATTCGAAGCGCAGCGGAGGATCATTGCTAATCACCTCGATCCATGTTCGCCACTCAATGTCGTTACGCGATCGCGATCGATTCGATCTGCACGTGAGCGTCCGGAACCGGGCCGGGTCCCTGCACGACGATCACCTCGACCGCCGGCAATTCGCTATCGCCGATGAATTCGCGGCGGACAATTTCGTACACCGCGAAGTCGCGCTCATCCCGTACATACACGGATGTCTTGGCCAACTGCGCGAGGCCGGATCCCGCGCTCGCCAGCGACGCTTTGAGTTGCGACAATGCTGCCCAACACTGTGCCGCCAATCCGCGCACGCGCTCGATTGCCTCGAGCTCGCGAACCAGCGCGCGCGCAGCCGGCGGCAGCGCATCTGCGCCACGAACGAGCATCCCGTCAGCCCCAAGCCCGAGCATTCCCGAGCAGTAAAGCAGCGGACCGGCGCGCATGACCGCAGGCGCGGCGAACGGTGCGGCGCCGGCCCATGGCGTCCTCGCCGTCGCGAGCGCGGCCTTGCCGTCAAGCGCAGTCAACTCGATCTCGATGCGGCAGCCGCGATGCCCCACTTCATCGAATCCCGCCACGCAGAGGGACGGACCCTCGTCCGGAAAGAAGTGCCGATGCATACGATGAAACGTTCCGAAGTCGCGCAGATCGCCGAGGAAAACGGTGGCATGGACCACGTCGCGCATGGCGAGTCCATGCTGCTCGATCGTGCGACGCAACTCGTTGTAGATGTACCAGGTCTGCGCTGCGATCGGGCCGTCGCGGCTATCCGGATGGCTGCGTCCGGTCGCGAGAAAGCGCCCTTCCTGCGGCACATCGTCGAACGAATTCACCAGCGGTTTGCTTGGCTCGGCGGTCTTGATGGCGATATGTCCTGCCGTGCAGAGGAGCGGGCCCGAGCGCACCGCCTGCGAATAGTGCGATGCCGACGGAAGTTGCTTGCTGTCGACGCCGCTTACCACTTGCCGCGCGGCGAACAGCGTGCTCTCACCGGGGCAGACGGCGATGCCGTCGATACCGATCCAACCGTCGGCGCATCCGGAAACCCGTGCTACACCAAGCCCGCTACTCGGGGCGGGCGCTGCCTGCCAATGCATGCGAACGCGTTCGTAGCAGGGGAAAAAGCGCTTGTCGCGCTGCCAGATGTGCTGGCGCAGCAACTGATCCCCGGTGGTGCCGGCGGCCCGTAATACGCGCTCGAGATTTTCATGGACGCTCCACGATTCCGCCGTGGCGACGCCCGCGAGCGCATCGGCGAGCGAAAAACCTTGCCGCTTCGCCTGGCCTTCGCCCGGTAATGCCTCGAAGCTGCGCGGATTGGCTGCCGTCATCCCGGCGCGCACGCCAGAGAGAAAAGCCAACCCGTTGCTCTTCGTCGCCAGCGGATAGGGCGCAAAAACCTGACGGACATCCGCGCTTGTGATGCGTTCGATATTGGAGGCCACGCTACGAATTCTCCTGCGATGAATGGATCGCACCACCGGACGGTAACGCAGAAAGAGTCGCGGTGGGATCAGCAATGCAAGCTTACGCTGCGAGGCGATCGTCGCACAATGGTGTGAACCTCGTTCGGCTATTCTTCGCCCTTGATTGCCAACGTACCGGAAGCCGACCTCGATCCGAATGATCCGGTTCACGGACAACGTGCCACGAGAAATGCCATGAACACGCCGGACGCAAGCCAACCTGTAAGCGGTGCCTTGTGGAGCCCGCTCGATATCGGTGGCATGCGGGTGGGGCACCGTGTCATGACCACCGGACATACCTTGCTCTACGGCGTCGATGGCGTGCTCTCGCAGCGGCACATCGACTACTACCGCGAACGCGCGGCCGGCGGCGTCGCGCTCATCGTTACCGAGCAGCAGGCGGCGCATCCATCCGGGGCGAATTATCTGCAAGGCTGCCGGGCCTACGATCCCCGCGCAGTGATCGGCTATCGACGCCTGGCCGAGGCAGTGCGCCCGCACGATACCCGCGTGCTCGTGCAACTGTTCTGTGGCGGCGCGCAGGGCTCGGGCACGATGTACATCGATGAATGGCGCCCGCTCTGGGCGCCTTCGGCCATCGCCTCGACGCAGTTCCACGAACAGCCGGCGGTGATGACGGACGGCGATGTAGCCTCGATTGTCGATGGGTTCGTCACATCGGCGCGCCACGCCCAGGAGGGCGGGTGCGACGGCGTCGAGATCCACGCCGCTCACAGCCAGTTGCTTGGAGCGTTTCTGTCTCCTGCGTTCAATCGACGCACCGATCGCTATGGCGGCTCGGCGCTCGACCGTTGTCGGATCGTCCTCGACATCGGCCAAGCCGTGCGCCGCGCTGTCGGACCGCGCTTCGCGCTTGGCCTCCGGTTGTCGATCGATGAGCGGCTCGCCAATGGCGCCGGCATTACGGAAGACAATTTTCTCGTGCAGCTCGACCATCTCGCCGCGGCCGGCCTGTTCGATTTCTACGATCTGTCGGCCGGCGGGTATTTCGCCAAACACGTGT
>JANMUI010000280.1:0-3211 GCA_031391405.1 Betaproteobacteria bacterium | reverse complement strand
CACAGTCGCCGTAACGACCGACCCGGCCTTGATCGCGCGTATGCAGGTGGAGGAGCTCGTCGGGCGCGCGGTACACGTCAACAACAACGAGGTGACGCTATGACCGGCTCGGCGTTTGTCCAGAGCGAAGGGGTCGCCACCGCCTACGATTTTTGCGCCCTGCCATTGGTTCGGCGGCTTGCGGCGATGCTGGACCGCGATCCGGCCACGTTGCGCGACGGCAGCCCCTTGCCGCGCGGTTGGCATCCGATACTGTTCAACGCACCAACGCCGCAATCGCAACTGCGCGCGGACGGCGCGGCCCAGCTCGGCGTCCCGCTGCCCGATCTCGGCCTGCCTCGCCTGATGCTCGGCGGCCGTCAAAACCGCTTCGACGGTGATATCCCTATCGGCGCGCGCGTACGCCGTGAATCGCGGCAAGGTGAGATCCAGATCAAGCAAGGGCGCTCCGGCCGCTTTGCATTGGTGAAGGTCGAACATCACCTCTTCGTCGACGGTGCGAGCGCACCGGTGCTGACCGAGCATCAGGACTACATCCTGCGCGAAGCCAATGTCGCGGCTGCACCAGTATCACCACACGCTGCCGTTGCAACGACGACGAATCCGGCAACGACTCTTTCCACGCGCACGATCGTCCCCGACGAGCGCTTGCTGTTCCGCTATTCGGCCATCACCGACAACCCGCACCGCATCCACTATGACCATGCCTATGCGATCAATGTCGAGGGCTACCCCGGTCTCGTCGTCAACGGCAGCATTCCGACCATGTTCCTGTTGGAAATGTTCCGCGCTGCCGCGGGTCGCGAGCCTCGTTCGCTTTCGTCCCGCAATGTGGCCGCGATGTTCTGCGGTCAGCCATTGCATCTTTGCATCAGCCGCGACGATGACGGCTGGCGCCTGTGGGCTCGCAACGACGAGGGTCACATCACGTTCGACGCTCGCGCCGAATGAACCCGCAAGGAAATCAACGATGATCCCAGTCCCTCTCACTCCGGCGCGCGGCGCCCGCCGACTGTCGTGCGCCCTATTCGCTATCACGGTCGCACTCGGTGCGTCGCCAGGCTTGGCGCAGACGGCTGCGTTCCCCAACAAGCCAATTCGGATGATCGTTGCCGTGGGCGCGGGCGGTGCCACCGACACGGTCTCGCGCCGACTCGGCGAGCGGCTGTCGAAGTCGCTCGGCCAGGCGGTCGTGGTCGAGAACATGGCGGGTGGCAGCGGCGTGATCGCAGCGCAGACCGTGGCACGCGCGGCACCCGATGGCTACACGCTGTTGATCGGCACCAACACGACGCATGCGGGCAATGCGAGCTTCGTGAAGCACCTGCCCTATGACCCGTTGGGCGACTTTGCGCCGATCTCGCGCATGGCGATCGCTGCGCTTGTCCTCTGCATCAACAACGATGTGCCGGTATCCAACCTGAAGGAGTTCATCGGCTACGCCAAAGCCAATCCCGGCAAACTCAATTTCGGCAGTGGCACCGGCTCGGCGCGGCTGTCGTCCGAGATGTTCAAGGCCAAGGCCGGCGTGGATATCCAAAGCGTGCCGTACAAATCCAATGCCCCGGCGCTGGTGGACCTGCGCGGCGGCCAGATCCAGATGCTGTTCGGCGACATCGCATTGATGCTGCCCCATGTGCGCGCCGGCGCGATTAAGGCGCTTGGCGTCTCGAGCGCGCGAAGGTCGGCCGCGATGCCCGACACGCCAACCCTGGCCGAAGCGGGCGTGCCCGGCTACGAATTGGTCGGATTCATCGCGGCCTTCGCGCCGGCCAAGACTCCCGAGCCGATCGTGCGCCAGTTGAACGAGGAGATGGGTCGCATCCTCCGCGACAAGGAATTCGCCGACAGCCTCACCGCGCTCGGCATCGATGCAGCGCCGACTACGCCTGGCGAACTGCACGACTGGGTCGTAGCCGAGACGCGCAAATGGGGTGAGCTCGCACGCGCCGCAGGCATTCAGCCCGAGTGATATCGACGATGACGAGCGCATCACCGGTACGCGTGCTCGAGTGGGCCGGCGCGGGCAGCGGCATTGCTGCTGCCTACGCGGGCTGGCTGTGCGCTCGCATGGGGGCCCAGGTAACGCGGCTCGGGTCGAATTGGAACGCCGCCGGCATCGACGCCCATCCACTGCAACTGGCGCGTGAAGCGCTGGCCGCGGGGAAGATCGAGGGCGCGCGGTCGCTCACCGCAGGCGATCTCGATGCCTGCATCGCCAACTGCGACATCCTGCTTTGCGATGCAACGGTGTCGCTGGAGGCGCTGTTCGGCCCGGTCGCATCGATTCGCACCCGGCTACCGCACCTAGTGGTCGGCATCACCACCCCCTTCGGCCTCGATGGTCCCTACGCCGGCTTCCCCGGCACCGCGCTCGACGCCCAGGCGCTGAGCGGTGTCGCGTGGTCGCTCGGCGAACCCGATCGTGCGCCCCTCTCGTTACCGGCTGGCGTCGCTGAACATCAGGCCGGCGCGATGCTCGCCGCGGGATGCCTGCTCGCGCTCACTCTGCGCGAGCAACACGGCACCGGTCGCCTCGTCGATATCTCGCTGGCCGAGGTGCTGGCGAGCTATGTGGCGGGCAACTGCCGCCTCTATATCCACCACGGCCTGCAGTGGCACCGCAACGGGCAGCGCCCATGGGGTTCCGGGGGCGCGTATCCCTATGTGATCCTGCCTTGTAAAGACGGCGAAGTCTGCGTTTGCGGGCGGACGCGCGAAGAGTGGGAGCGTCTGGTGCAGGTGATGGGAAACCCCGCATGGGCCTCACAGCCGCGCTACCAGGACCTGCGTGCGATGGGCAAACAGTATCCGCAGGAAGTCGATGCGCTACTGATGCCTTGGCTCAGCCAACACACCATGGCCGAGCTGGAGGCGATGGCGATTGAACACAACCTGATCGTCTCACCGGTGCGCGAGCTCGAGCAGGTGCTGCAAACACCGCAGTTTGCACAACGCGGATTTCTCGCGCCGGGGCGTGTCGGTGGCCGCGATGTGCAGGTGCCGGGGCTGCCGTTTCGCACGCTTGCATCGCGCAGCGATAGCGCTGCCGACATCAGCGGAAGCTTGCTGCAATGCCCAGCGCCGGTTCCGCCACCAACGCCGCTCGCCCCAATCGACAGGCCACTGGCTGGCGTTCGCGTGCTCGACTTCGGCTGGGTGTGGTCGGCGCCATGGGTGGGCACGATGCTTTGCGAGTTAGGCGCGCAGG
>JANMUI010000247.1:0-2606 GCA_031391405.1 Betaproteobacteria bacterium | reverse complement strand
CCTGGCTCGCGACCTTGAAAGAGCGCTAACAATGAACCGCCGCCGTTTCTTCGCAGGTATTGGCATGACCGGTCTTGGGCTCGCTGCATTGGGCCCGCGCATCGTTCATGCGCAGGTGCAAGTCTTCGATACGAAAATGCTCGACGCCGTGACGAAGGGCGCCGGCGCACGACGGGCGCGGGTAAAGCTCGACCTTCCGTTGCTTGCCGACAATGGCAACTCGATAGCGATGAAGGTGGCGGTGCAAAGCGCGATGTCGGCCACCGATCACGTCAAGACGATCACCCTGGTCTCCGAGCGCAATCCGGTGCAAAACATGGCGACGTTCCACATCGGCCCGCGTGCCGGCCGTGCGGAAATCGTATCGCGGCTTCGCCTCGCCGGCACCCAGTGGGTCGCGGCGGTGGCGGAAATGTCCGATGGCTCGTTCTTCTATGCGGCGGAGCGTGTCGTGGTGACGTTGTCGGCTTGTGTCGATGAAAGTTAATGCATTCCCCACATCACCCTTCCCCACCTCACCAGTAGAGGACCCGGAGGACACAGGGGTTCGCGGAGGAAATAGAATGCGCTTGCTGTTATCGGTGGCCATTGTGACCGCGTGGAATTCCAGGGTCTCATGCGCGGTGTCCCGCTCGACTTTGGCACCGATGCTGCTCCCTGTACTCCTGGCGAACGCAGCATTCGCACAGGACACCTGGCCCACCCGGCCGGTTCGCATGATTGTGGCGTCCTCGCCGGCAGGCGGAACGGATGTCTATGCACGTCTGGTCGCACATGCGTACACCGAAGCGTTCAAACAGTCTTTCATCGTCGAGAATCGCCCTGGCGGTAACGGCACAATTGCAGCGGACGCGGTAGCAAAGTCGACGCCTGATGGGCACACGTTGCTCGTATCGGCCAGCCCGTCGATCGTGATCGCGCCGGTGCTCTTCAAGAAGCAACCCTACGATATCGAACGCGATCTCGCCCCGGTGACGCGCGGCGTGTTGAGTCCGCTCGCGCTCTGCGTTCTGCCTACGCAATCGACCAGGACGCTGGCTGCGCTCATTGAATCAGCGAAACGCGAAGACGCGAAGATCCCGTACGGATCGGCCGGGGCGGCGAGCATGACGCACCTCGGCGTGCGATTGTTCGAAGAAGCGGCCGGCATTCGCTTCCTGCATATTCCGTACAAAGGGGTCGGGCCGGCACTGCAGGATTTATTCGGCGGGCAGATAACATTCGTACTCACCGACCTGCCGGCCTCGATTCACCATATTCGCGCCGGCAAATTGCTGCCGCTCGCCGTCATGCCAAAGACCGCGCTGCTGCCATCGACGCCGAGTTTTGCCGAGGCGGGCTTCCCCGATATTGAAGTGTTCGCTGCGTTCGCCGTGGTTGCGCCCGCTGGAACGCCTGCGCCCATCATGCAGCGGTTAAGCGCAGTGTTGATGAAAGCAATGAAGAGCCCGACACTCGCGGGTAAGCTCGATGAGCTGGGGCTGATTCCGGTGTTCGATACCCCGGACGAAGCGGCAGCAAGATTGCGGAAGGAACGCGAGATGTGGGCGTCCTTCGTGAAGCGCACCGGCATGACAGTCGATCAATGACGGATTGACCGCCAATGGCAGCGCGCATACAAGCACCCACCAATGCCAAGACGGGTGATGTGATCGAGATTCGCATCTTGATCCAGCATCCGATGGAAACGGGTTACCGCGCGGACGATACCGGCAAGATCATTCCGCGCAATACGATCCGCTCATTCACCTGCACCTACAATGGTGCGGAGATTTTTCGGGCGGATCTGTCCTCGGGGGTCTCGGCCAATCCGTACCTGCAGTTCACCACCGTCGCGCAGGGCAGTGGCATCATCGAATGCACGTGGGTCGATGATTCGGGCGCGCAGGAATCCGAACAGCATCCGATTCAGGTCCGCGGATGATCGTTCGTTGGGCGGCCATCGTTCTGTTGGCCGCGGGGCCAGTCGACGCGCAAGAACGTGCGATTCCACTCGAGAAGTTGCAGTCCGGCACCGCATTCGTCAGTCCCGAGCTGCGTGCCCAGCAGGAAGACGACTTCGCCAATCCAGGCATGCTCTGGGTCGAACGTGGCGCGAAGCTGTGGAATCAAGCGGCCGGCGCGAGCGGCAAAGCCTGTGCCGATTGCCATCAAGATGCGCGGCAATCGATGAAGGGTGTGGCAGCGCGCTATCCGGCGATCGACAAGGAATCGGGCAAACTGTTCAACACCGCGGACCGGATCCTGCAATGTCGCACCGAACGCCAAGGCGCGGCGCGTCCCGCCTGGGAATCCGAAGATCTGTTATCGCTCGTGTCGTTCGTCGCCCATCAATCGCGGGGCGTTCCGATCCGCACGAATCTCGATGAGAAAACGGGCCCGCATTTCGACGCCGGCCGCACGTTGTATTACCGGCGCATCGGGCAACTGAATCTTTCCTGCGCGCATTGCCACGAGGCGCAGTGGGGTCGCACGCTGTTCGCGGAGAAGATCAGCCAGGGCCATCCAACCGCGTACCCGGTCTATCGATTGGACTGGCAGACGGTGGGGTCGCTGGAACGAAGGCTGCGTGCATGTTTATCGGGCGTGCGCGCGGAGATGATGCC
>JANMUI010000223.1:0-6863 GCA_031391405.1 Betaproteobacteria bacterium | reverse complement strand
GGCCAGCGCGTCGGCGTAATCGGTACCGGTTCATCGGGCATCCAGATGGTCCCGGTCATCGCGCGCCAGGCCAAGCACCTTCACGTGTTTCAGCGCACCGCCAATTACAGCGTGCCGGCTCGCAATGGTCCGCTCGATCCGGCAGTGGAGCGTGCACACAAGGCGACCTATGTCGAGCGCCGGTTAGGCGCGCACTCCAGCGGCTACGGCGTCGCGGGCCTCGCCCCCTATCCGATGAGCGCGCTCGACGCCACGCCCGAGCAACGCCGCGCGCACTACGAGGCGAAGTGGAACGAAGGCGGGCCGTTTGCCTTTCTCTTCGCCTACAACGATCTGCTCACCAACCAGGCCTCGAACGACACGCTCGCCGAGTTCGTACGCGAGAAAGTGCGATCGATCGTGAAGGATCCGGTCGTTGCCGAGTTGCTCGCGCCGAAGGACTACCCGATCGGCGCGAAGCGGCTCTGTGTCGACACCGACTACTACGAGACCTTCAATCGCGAGAATGTCACGCTGGTCGACGTAAAGGGCACCCCGATCGTCGAGATCACCGAGCGAGGCATCCGCACGACCAACGCCGAATACGAGTTGGATGCGATCGCGTTCGCTACCGGATTCGATGCAATGACCGGTGCGTTGCGGGAGATCGACATTCGCGTGCAGGGCGGCATGACGCTCGCCGACAAATGGTCCGCGGGTCCGCTCACCTATCTTGGCTTGATGGTGGCCGGCTTCCCTAACCTGTTTATCGTGACGGGCCCGGGCAGCCCAAGCGTCAAGGGGCAGATGACCGTATCGATCGAGCAGCATGTCGACTGGATCGCCGATTGCCTCACGCATTTGCGTACCCGTGGGCTCGCGCGCATCGAGGCGGATCGCGACGCAGAAGCGAAATGGGTAGCGCATGTCAACGACGTGGCAAGCGCGACCTTGTTCGCGGCGGTCGATTCCTGGTACACCGGTTCGAACATCCCCGGCAAGCCGCGGGTGTTCATGCCGTACATCGGCGGGATGGCCAACTATCGCCGCAAGTGCGACGAGGTTGCATCGCGTGGCTATGAAGGCTTCGTCTTGACGCATCGCATCGAGCCCGCGATTGCCAAAGGCGGTGGCGTCGCGTTGGCGGCAGCGCCGATGCACCGGTCGGAAGCGGCCTGACGGGCGCTGGTAGCAGAGTCAGGCGCGGCGTTCGGCGACAATCAGAACACTCGCGAATCGCCCGTCGGCGAGACACCGCGCGAGGTTCGCCGACCGTTCACTGAAATCGGCACCGGCAACGAGACTGACGCCGAGCTTTCCGCGACGCGTCTGTTCGGCTGGATTGCGGGAGATCGCAACCGCATCGCTCGTGGTGTCGCGCCACGTCTGAATTCGGAATCCGGCACTCTCGAGTGCCGAAGTCATTTCGTCTGCGGATGCGACGAAGCTGATCGACGGTTCACGCGCCCAGGGCAGGGGAAACACCGGCTCGCCATGCTTGCCCGCGATGATTTCCACGGCCGCGAACTCTCCGCCGGGTTTCAATACACGATGGATCTCGGCGTAGAGCGCGCGCTTGTCGGGTATGTTCATGGAGATGTTCTGACACCAGGCGAGATCGAAGGCGGCATCCATGAACGGAGCATCGAGTGCGTTGGCTTGCCGGAATGCGGTGAGATGATCGAGCCGGCAACGGTGCGACAGCATTTGCGCGACTTCGACGTATTCGGGCGTCAAATCGATGCCGGTCACACGACAGCCATAGGTCTCGGCAAGAAACCGGGCCGGGCCGCCGACGCCGCAACCGATGTCGAGCACATGCATCGCGGAGGAGGGCGCGACCGCATCGGCCTGTTCACGGGTTGCGCTGAGGCCGCGGGTGTGGAACTGATCGATCGTGGCCAGTGAGGCCGTCGTCAGATTATCGATGTCCACACCTTCGCTCGCGAGCGCGGACAGGATGCGTTCGCCGATACCGGCCTCCCCATAGTGCCGTGCAACGCCGGCGAATGGATCGCTCATCGGTGTTACCCCGGCGCGTGATCCTGGCGCCACATGTAGGTGATCACCCAGTTGTGGGCCTCGCCCTCGAGACAAACGACAGTGCCGTTGCCGGGTTTGAATTCGACGACCTTCTTGTTCTCGTCCCCGCACACGAGTTGCGAGGCTGCACGCAGCAGGTAATCGACATGGCCGCACATCATGATATCGCCACGCGCAGTGGCAATCTCCGCCATGAAAGGTGCGACGGGATCATCCGTATTGATCGGGTAGGTGGCGCGCGTGGCTCGATCTTCGATGCCTAGCTTCGCGGCGATGCGCTGGGCGGTTTCAATGGTCCACTGCTTGTCGCTATGCAGGATGCGCACCGGCGCGACACCTAGCGTGCGAAGGCGTGCACCGAGCCGGTCGGCTTGATCGCGTCCCTTGGGGGTCAGATGGCGCAGCGGGTCCTGCTCGATCGTGAGCGCCTCGGCGTGATGGATGAGATAGACATTCATGGGTTGCCCGGCCTTTCATGCTGATCATGCTGCGACTTTATATCAATTCATTTAGGCTAACAGCCGTGCCACGACACAAGAGAGGCGAGCAACATGAGATCCGCATACCTGGGGGCAACGCTTGCGCTCGCCCTGACGACTGCGCCGGCGATCGCCCAGAACGTGAAAATCACGCCGGTGGGCTCGCACCCGGGCGAGCTTTGCGCGAACGATCGCGCGACCCTGTTCGAGGACCCGACGGGCGTGCGCATCCTCTACGATGCAGGCCACACGGTAACGGGCGCGGACGATGCGCGGCTCGGCGCTATTCATGTTGTTCTTCTCAGTCATGCGCATGGCGACCATATTGGGGACCAGAAGCTGAAAGGGTTGGGGGCTGGCCAATGCGCAAACTCGGAACGAGTGCCGGCGGGTCCTAATTCGACTACCGCGGAGATCGCGGCGGCAAAGAACGCGGCGATCGCGATGACCAGTGACATGGGTACATTCATCGGCCGCAAAGTACAAAACATCCGCGGCAAACCGGTCGGCGTGTGTCCGCAAGTGGACGGGGTGACGACCGTGCCTGTCGCCGATGCGTGCCGCTCCAACACCCATCTTGGTGGTACGTTTGCCGCCAAGACGGCCAATGCTGCGCAAGGCGTGGAAATTACGATCGTCTATGCTTCGCACGCGAACAACGTGCCACTCGCGCTGCTATCTGAGGCGCAGCGGGCGAACCTAACGCCGGATAACACCGGCCTCGTGCTCGGACCGCCCACTGGTTATGTCGTGAAGTTCACCAATGGGCTCACCGCTTACCTCTCGGGCGACACCGGCATCCACACCGAGATGAAAACGGTGGTGAACGAATTCCACAAGGCGAACCTCGCGGTTCTCAATCAGGGCCCGAGCGCGGGCACGGTCCTGTCGGGCGCCTACGCGATGAATGAATTGGTGCGGCCCGCCTCGGTCATCCTCACCCACCCGAACGAGGCGGTGACTGAAGGTGGCAAGCTGCGGCCCACTTCGCGCACCGCGGCGCTGATCAAACAGCTGAAGCCTGCATCGCACCTGGCCATCAGCGGACGCACGATGGAGTTCGACGGCAAAGGGAAATGCGTCGCGGGATGCTGAACGGCGGCGGCGAAGCTCGGCAAAAAAGGCGGACGCTTATGGCGCTAACTTAAGCCGTTTAGAACTCAAGCCTCCGTTCGCCCTGAGCCTGTCGAAGGGTAACGCAGGCTTGTCGATGGCGCGCCAATGTCCGCTCACGGATTCTCCGGCATTCACCCTTCGACAGGCTCAGGGCGAACGGACAATCCCGCCAAGTAAGTGCCATTCGAGCCGGACACTACTCGACAAGCTTCAGATCGCGGATCAGTTTGCTGTTCACCCGACTCTCGCCTTCCAGCACGCGTCGAAGCTCGGCGGGCGGGAGGTAGGCGACACTGTTGAAGCTGTTCCGCGTCGCATCGACGAACTCCGGTGCCGTGACGGCATCGGCAACCGCTGAAACAAGCCTTGCCACGATCGCATCCGGCGTGCCTCGCAGTGCGAAGAAGCCGAATCTCGAAATTTCAACGGCATCGAACCCGGCCTCGCGCCAGGTCGGATGGTCCGGTGCGAATTCCATTCGAGCGTTGCCGGTGGTGGCGAGCGTGATGAGTTTGCCACCGCGCACTTGCGGCAGGATCGGTCCGGGAAGTCCAACGACGATATCGACGTTGCCGCCGAGGATCGATCGGACCGCAGGCCCGATCCCTTGAAACGGCACATGCGTGAATTGCACACCGGCTGCGCTTTGAAACGCCTCGCCGCACAGGTGGGTCGTCGTACCCGTGCCGGCCGATCCGAAGTTCACCTTCCGCGGATTCGCTTTCGCATACGCGACCAATTCGGCGATGTTCTTGAACGGCGCATCGCCCCGTGCTGCCATGACGAACGGTGTACCGATCACATTGCCGATCGGCACGAAGTCATCGACGCTATAAGGCGGGTCCTTGCGCAGATGAATAACCGCGGTGAACACGCCGCTACCGGTGTAGAGCAGGGTGTAGCCATCGGGTGCTGCATTCTTGACCGCAGTGGTGCCGACCGTGCCGCCACCGCCCTCGCGATTCTCGATGAGCAACTGCTGCCCAAGAAGGCGGACCATCGACGGCGCGAGCGCACGCACCTGCTGATCGGATCCGCCCGCCGCATACGGAACGATCACACGAATCGGTTTCACCGGGAACTGCGCATGGGCCACGCCCGCTGCGATCCCGATCAGCGCCCCAAGCGCCACCTGCGTCAACACTCGCAAGCTAAATTGAGCCACCATCTTGGACCTCCAGCAATCGAATTGGCGTTGGGTGTGGAGTTTGACAGAGCATCGGCAAGGGCTTCGAAGCATCCAGGCGCGATTGTTTCCCGATGTGAAACACTGAATTGGAATTGCCGCGGATTCTCCTTCAGAACCGATTCGGTCAGAGTGACGCCATCGCAGCGGTCATTCGGGCGCTGCATCACAACCGAGGCCGCCATGTCCCACGCATTTGCAAACATCGCGTTCACACCAGCGGTCAAAGCAGCACAGGTCCTCGATGGCAGCCGCGCCAACTATGCGCGCAATTTCGAATCCGGGAATGAAGCTCGTAACGATCGGTTGGGCGATACCGAGTTTGAGTTTATCAAGGGCCAACGCAGCTTCTACATTGCTACCGTGTCGGAGACCGGTTGGCCTTACATTCAACACCGCGGCGGGCCACGGGGCTTCATCAAGGTGCTCGACGAAAAGACATTGGCGTTTGCCGACTTCGCGGGCAATCGGCAATTGATCAGTGTCGGCAACGCCGCGAACAATGACCGGGTCGCGCTGATCCTCGTCGACTATTCGCGTCGTGTGCGACTGAAGGTCCTTGGTCGCGTGGCGGTAGAGGCCCTTACGCCGGAGCACCCGCATGCGGGAACGTTGATTGCATCAGACTATCGTGCCAGGCCCCAGCGTGTCTTCGTCATCACAGTCGAAGGCTTCGATTGGAATTGTCCGCAGCACATTCCACTTCGGTTCGATGCTGAAGATATCGAACGCACCTTGGCCGAGCGTGACGCGCGCATCGCCATGCTTGAAGCCAAGCTCGAGGCGGCGTCATCTGGACCGCCCGCGTAACGGCACGTGGTGTGGCCCGCAGTACCGGCTATCGAAGCGCGGGGTCGGCGCGCAACGTGTCGGCCGCGAGCTCGATGAAGCCGCGTACTTTCTGTGTGACGCGCCTGCCTTCGTGGTGGACGACGTGCACGGGAAGCGGCTCGGATTCGAAGTCTTCGAGAACGATCTTGAGTTGACCGCACCGAACCTGGGCGGCCACCTGATAATTCAGCAGCCGTGTAATGCCAAGGCCCGCGACCGCGGCGGAGATCGCCGAGTCGTTCGTCGTTGTTCGCATGCGTGCCCGCAGCCGCTGCACGATCGGTTTGCCCTTCTCGGTAAATCGCCACGCTGGAAGCGGGGTCACGCCGGATGCGGCGATGATGGTGTGGCGAGCCAGGTCATCCGGGCGCTTCGGTACACCATGAGCCTTCAGGTAAGCGGGCGAGGCGGCAACCACAGGGCGCACACGGCCAACGCGGGTCGCTTGGAGGGACGAGTCTGGCAGCTCACCAATGCGAACCGCGACATCGATGCCTTCCTCGACAACGTTGACGATTCGGTCCAGAAAGAGGCATTGCACATCCACTTCCTGGTTGCGCTGCAGGTAGACGGCGAGGATCGGCGTCACATAGAGATGACCGAACAGCACCGGTGCGGTTAGCGTCAAGGTGCCGCGCGGTGTTGCATGGATCCCGGTTGCGGCGGTCTCGGCTTCTTCGATCTCGGCAAGAATGCGACGACAGTCGTCGGCGTAGCGCGCCCCCGCGTCGGTGACGCGTACGAAGCGGGTGGTGCGGGTCAGTAGCCGCAATCCCAAACGCTCTTCCAACTCGGCCACCGCACGCGTTACGAACGGCGGCGAGAGGCTGAGCTTGCGCGCAGCGCTGGCAAACCCGCCACTGTCGACGACGGCGACGAAGGTCGTCATTGCCTGCAGACGGTCCATGTCGTTTCCTCCTTGGAAGTAATGAACGTGATTAGCAGTGATCCTCCGCTGCGCTACGAATCATGGCCAATCACCCAAAGATTTCATAGGAACAAGGGGAGAAAGGCCCCCTTGTATATCCCCCAAAAGGAACAAGGAAGCTTCGCCCCCTTGTTGATCCCCTCCATAGCGGAGTTTCGTTGGTAATCAGGATAATGAACTCCGGATTGCGCGGGACGGGGTTGCCAACCTAACACTTGCGACTGCGCGTTGCGGGCGCCGGTGGATCGTGATCGAGGCCATCCGTGGTCCGGGCGCACGGGCCATCCTCGCAATTCGTCCA
>JANMUI010000151.1:0-4052 GCA_031391405.1 Betaproteobacteria bacterium | reverse complement strand
GTCGACAACGACAAGGAAGCCTGGATCAATGTACCCAAGGGCACATGCGAGCGCATCGTTGGCGGTGTCGTCACCAACTCCGCGCACGCGCAACCGGGCGGGAAGAAGGCCTGATTTAGAGAGAAAGGAAACGGGAAACGGGAAACGCCAAGCCCTAAGCCCCTTCTCCCCCGTCACCGAAAGAGAAGGTTGGGATGAGGGGGATCCCTTTTCCCTTTTCGCCCTTCACCTTCGACACCCTTCCCCTTTCCCCTTTCCCTCTTCCCTCTTCACTTACAAAGGAGACAGTCATGACAACGCATGAGATGGTCGAGCGCATGTTGATTGATATCGACGACGACGGCGAGATCGATCCGTTCGATCCGGAAATCGATGATTCGATGAGCGATTCCGGATTGATGGTGCTGCTCTCGCAATTGCCCGAGTCGGAATCCGAGACATACACCATCCACTAATCGATGGAAGCGACGGTCAGGCATGCCGGATCGATCGCAAGTAGATGTGTCACCTCACCGATTGGAGATAGCAGCATGTTCGAGCGCATATCAAGTCTTTGCCGCTCCGGAACGCGTGCACTGGAGCTCGCGGCGCCAGCCGTGGACCTTCTGCTGCGACTCTGGGTTGCCAACGTGTTTTTCAAATCGGGACTCACCAAGATCGCGAACTTCGATTCGACGATTTCGCTCTTCGAGAACGAATACGCCGTGCCCCTGCTGCCGCCGGAGCTTGCTGCCTACCTCGGTACGGGCGCGGAGCTCACCCTCCCGGTGTTCCTCGTGCTCGGCCTGGGTACGCGTCTCGCAGCGATCGCGCTATTCCTGTTCAACATCGTCGCTGTCATTTCGTATCCCGATCTCAGCCCTGCGGGTCTCAACGAACATATCTTTTGGGGGCTCCTGTTGCTGGTCACGATAGTGTACGGCGGCGGAAAGCTCGCCCTCGACCATTGGATTGTGCGATTCTGGCCAATGAGCACTTCGCACGGAGGGACGCAATGGGCACGGTAGCAGGCACACTTGTATGGAGCTTGGCGGGACAGCGCGCCCTGGTGACGGGCGCCAGCTCCGGCATCGGCGAGGGCGTTGCCAAAGGGCTCGCCGCCGCCGGTGCCGCGGTAGCGGTGAATTATGTCTCCGCGTCCGAGCAAGCGGAACGGGTCGTCGAGGAGATTCGCCGGGCGAATGGCAAGGCGATTGCGGTCCATGCCGATGTGAGCCGCGAGGCCGATGTGCAGGCGATGTTCAAGCGGATTTGCGGTGAATTCGATTCGCTCGACATCCTCATCAACAACGCCGGCCTGCAGAAGGACGCCGCATTTCACGAGATGACTTTGGACCAGTGGGACTCGGTCATCCGGGTGAACCTGACGGGACAGTTCCTCTGCGCCCGTGAGGCGGTGCGTGAATTTATGCGACGCGGGGTGAAGCCTGCGATCTCGAGTGCGGCAGGCAAGATCATCTGCATGTCATCGGTGCACGATGTAATCCCCTGGGCGGGGCACGCGAATTACGCGGCCTCAAAAGGGGGCGTGTCGATGCTGATGAAGTCGATGGCACAGGAGCTCGCGCCGCACAAGATTCGTGTGAACGCGATCTCGCCCGGGGCGATCAAGACGCCGATCAATACGTCGGCGTGGGCGACACCCGAGGCGGAACGCTCGCTGCTCACCTTGATTCCCTATGGTCGGGTCGGCGTCACCGACGACATTGCCCGGGCGGCCGTTTGGCTTGCGTCGGATGCATCGGACTACGTCAACGGCGTGACGCTCTATGTCGATGGCGGGATGACCTTGTACCCGGAGTTCGCGCGGGGCGGTTAGCGAGTCGCCCAAAGTGCAACCCTACTCTTGGCGAGGCCGATTAGCCCCGAATCGCTGCTGGGAATGGGTCGGACCCGAATGGCACGTACTTACTTTAGCGAATTAAGGCTAGTTAGGAATTCCTTCATGACCCATGACGTCATCATCATCGGATCAGGCGCGGGCGGTGCGGCAGCGGCCTATGTCCTCGCGCACGCCGGGCTTGATGTGCTGTTGATCGAGCGCGGTCCGGTGCTGCCGCGCGACGGATCGACGCTCGACGTTCCCACGGTCGCGGGCGAAGGTCGATTCCTGTCGAAGGAGGTCTGGCAGGACGCCCGCGGCCGGCCCATCGTGCCGCAGGAGCGATTCAACCTCGGCGGCAAGACGAAATGGTACGGCGCTGCGTTGCTCCGCTTCAGTCCGCATGAATTCGCCGCCGACCCCGCTCATGCTTGCCGTGCCTGGCCGATCGGCTATGACGATCTCGAGCCCTATTACGCGCAAGCGGAAAAATTGCTCGGCGTGCGGCACTTCGCGGTCGAGCCCGAGCTCGCCGCGATCATCGGCAAGCTCAAGCGCCGAAATGATGGCTGGCGCACCGAACCCTTGCCGATGGGATTGGCGGCGAACATTCTCGATCATCCCGAAGAAGGCCGGCGTTTCGATGGCTTCGCTTCGGTGAAGGAGTTGAAGGCCGATGCGGAGGTGTCGCTCCTCAAGCGCGCTCGTCACCTGCCTAACCTCAAGGTGCTCACGGACACCAAGGTCACGAGTCTCGCGCCCGAGCCCCTCAATGCGCGGCGCGTGAAGGGCGTATTACTCGAGGACGGCAGTACCGTCCGCGCGCCAAGAATCGTACTCGCCGCCGGCACCTTGCATTCGCCGCGGCTCTTGCAGGAATACGTCGAAAGCACCCGGCTTGCACATGAGCTGCCCTGCACCGCCAATATCGGGCGCAACTACAAGTTCCATGTGCTCACCGCCATCCTGGCGTTATCGCCCGGCCGCAAATCCGATCTGTTGCGCAAGACCACATTGTTCCTGCATGACGCTTGCCCGCATTCGAGCGTTCAGCCGTTCGGGTTCGATGGCGAACAGCTTGCGGTCGAAGGGCCGGCCTATCTGCCGGCACCGCTCGCGCGATCCATCGGCGATCGCGTCTACGGTTTCTTCCTGCAGACCGAAGACGGCTCGCATGCGGACAACCGGATCATGGGTGGCAACCAGATTCCGCCCCGCCTCGATTACGACTTGGCGCGGCTCCCGGCTGCGCGCGCCGAACACGCGCGGCTGGTGCGCATGCTGAAAGGCGATCTGCTGCGCTCAGGCATGGTTCCCCTTACGCAATCGATTCCGGTCACCGGCACCGCGCATGCATGCGGAACGCTCATCGCTGGAACCGATCCGAGAGATTCAGTCGTGGCGGCCGACGGGCGCGTCCATGGCATCGAGAACCTCTATGTGGTCGATGGTTCGGTGCTGCCGCGTTCCAGCCGCGCCAATCCAGCCCTGACGATCTTCGCGTGGTCCATGCGTGTCGCCGACAAGATGAGCGGCGGGCAATCGCTCGTCAACGCGTCCAACAACAAATCTTCCGCATCCTCAAGGAGTATGCACCATGAGCACGCGCGCAGTGCCTAGGCATATCCGGTTCGGACGTGAAGTTCTCGGTGAGCTCGACCTTTGCGAACGCCGGGAATGGTGGCTTGCCAACGGCCGCGGTGCGTACGCAGCCGGCACGGTAGCCGGAACCCTAACGCGGCGCTACCATGGTCTCTTGGTCGCGCCGGTCAATCCGCCGCTTGGCCGCTTTCTGGTGCTCGCCAAAGCCGACGCGACCCTTCATGATGGCAATGATGAGTGGCCGCTCTACTCGAACCGCTGGGCGAACGATGTCGTGCATCCGCGCGGACATCTGCTCGCCGAGTCGTTCCATCTGGACGGGCGTATGCCGGTCTGGCGCTACGCATTCGGCGATATCGTGATCGAGCACCGTATCTGGATGGAACCGGGCGCCGATACGACTTATTCCGCATGGAAGCTGGAGAGTCCGCTAGGCGCTAGGGACGAGCCGCTGCGCTTGTCAGTCAAGCTGCTCGTCAATGCGCGCGATCACCATGGATCGATGCACCCCGGCGGTTTTCAACCCGCCGTCGAAAGTCACGGTACGCGCCTCGTCGTCTCGATGCCCAATTGGTTCACGCTCGGATTGCAGGCGCGCGGCGGCGCGATCGAGCCGGTGCAGGTCTGG
>JANMUI010000182.1:0-3599 GCA_031391405.1 Betaproteobacteria bacterium | reverse complement strand
ATGCATGACGGCAAGCCATTCGTCCGTGCGCAGCTTGTCGGGGCAGAGCACTTTGCGCACCTCGTCGTCGAGGATTTCCGCGGCGGTGCCGGGCAGGCTCCCAAGGCCCGCCTTCTGGAGTTGTTCGAGGAATGCCGCGACCGGAATCCCAAGCGTCGCGGCGCCCTGCGAGACCTCCAGCGGGGAGAAGGCATGCACATGCATCGCGGGCACCGCTTCCTTGACCGCTCGCAGGATCGAGAGATAGGTCGCACCGGTGTAGTCCGGATGGATGCCTCCTTGCATGCAAACCTCGGTTGCGCCGCGTGCCCACGCTTCGGTGACGCGACGCTGAATTTCATCGAGCGCGAGATCGTAGGGCGCGCCGCGCAGGTCGGCCGAATGGCGGCCCTTCGAGAAGGCGCAGAAGCGGCATTTGTAGTAGCAGACATTCGTGTAGTTGATGTTTCGATTCACGACGTAGCGCACGGTGTTTCCTACACTCGTTGCACGGAGCGCATCGGCAGCTTCGCACACGCGCGCAACCTGATCGTCCCGCACCGCGAAGAGCCGGACGATCTCGTCTTCGGAGAGGAGATCGGTTCCCATCGCTTTGCCGAGCAGGCGCCCGAGTGCTGCGTCGTTCGTTGGTCGATGCGCACCGGATGCGACCGCAGGGGGCGCCACATCGCGGCCTGGTGTCCACGATCCCACGCGCGCGAAGCCGGCCGTGTCCATGCCGCGTAAGACATGCGGAACCAGAGGGGGATCATGCCATCGCGGCGCATCGAGACAGTAGCGTGGATAGGACGCGAGGCGCTCCACCAGGATCTTTCCGGCACCGGCGGTTGCCGCGCGCAAGCGTTCGACGGCGGGCCACGGCGCTTCCGGATTCACATGATCGGGGGTCACCGGCGATACACCGCCCCAATCATTGATGCCGGCTGCAATCAGTGCATGCATCGCGTCGGGGCTCAGGTTCGGCGGTGCCTGGATGTTCATGTCGGCCCCGAGAGCGAGGCGCGCCATCGCGACCGTCCACAGCAGATCGTCCCGTTCCGCATCCGGCGTTGCGGCCATCAAGGTCCGCGGCTTCGCGCGAAAATTCTGCACGATCACTTCCTGGAGGTGACCGTGCCGCAGGTGGACATCGCGGAGCGCAAGCAGAGCGTCGATCCGCTCGGCCCGCGTTTCACCGATGCCGATGAGAATGCCGCTGGTGAATGGAATGGACAACATGCCCGCCTGCTCAATCGTGGCAAGGCGCAGTGCCGGATCCTTGTCCGGCGAACCGAAATGCGGACCGCCACGTTCGCAAAGGCGTTTCGCGGTGCTCTCGAGCATCAATCCCTGCGATGCGCTCACGCCTCGCAAGGCAGTGAGCTCTTCCCGCGACAAGACACCGGGATTGGCGTGCGGCAGAAGGCCCGTTTCCTTCAGCACGAGCGCGCACATCGCCACAAGATAGGCGATCGTGCTTTCAAACCCAAGGGAGGCGAGCTCCTCGCGCACGACCCGATAACGCAGCTCGGGCTTGTCGCCCAAAGTGAAGAGGGCTTCATGGCAGCCCGCATCCCGTCCGGCGCGGGCAATCGCGAGCACTTCGTCTGGCGTCAGATACGCGCGCTTGCCGTCTCGAGGGGTTTCCGCGAATGTGCAGTAGTGGCAGACATCGCGGCAGAGATGCGTCAGCGGAATGAAGACCTTCCGCGAGTAGCTGACCAGCTCGCCATGGCCCGCGTCACGCAAGCGCGCAGCTTCGTCGAGCAGACGCGGTAACGGCCATTGCGCGCCGATTTCAAACAGGGTAGCAGCGGTATGCATCAATGCCAATCGAACAATGGGAGGAGGTGTGGGCCAATGTTACTACGTCGCCCACTGCATGCTGGCCGGCGCGACCCGGACGCGCCATGCGTCCGATGTGCGGCGGTGACCGTCGTCGTCGACTCGCGTCGATTTGCGCGGTGCTAGACTCGATCAAGCCGATCAACAATCCGATCAATAGCCCCATCAATAGCCCTGCGAGCCACAATGAGCAAACATCACACGCTTCCCGCTTCGCCCGAGACCGTTCACTGGGGCTATTTCGATGCGCGATTAAAGCCGGTCCTCACGATCGATTCCGGTGATCGCGTCACGATCGACAGCGTTTCCGGGGGGCCGGACGACATTCCAACCGATTCGCGGTTCGAGGTTTTGCCCGAGCATCGCGCCATCCATGCCAAGCACCAGCCGCGTTTCGGCGCGCACATTCTGACCGGACCCATAGCGGTGAATGGCGCGGAACCCGGCGATGTGCTCGAGGTCCGGATTCTCGACGTCGACCTGCGGCAGAACTGGGCCTACAACCGGATCATGCCGCTCAAGGGGTCGCTACCGGAAGATTTCAAGTTGTTCCGGCGCCTGCATATTCCGCTTGATCGCAAGACCCGCATGGCCACGATGCCGTGGGGCCTGCAACTGCCGCTCGCGCCGTTCTTCGGTGTGATGGGCGTCGCGCCCCCGGCCGTCTACGGCGCGGTAAGCAGCATCGAGCCGCGCGAATACGGCGGCAATATCGATCTCAAGGAATTGCAGGCAGGGGCCACGTTTTTCATTCCGATATTCACGCCGGGTGCATTGTTTTCGGCGGGCGATGGACACGCGGTCCAAGGCGATGGTGAAGTCAATCTCACTGCACTCGAGACGGCGATGCGCGGGACGTTTGAATTCGTCCTGCACAAACAGCGCAACTGGTCGATGCCTCGCGCACTCACGGCGACGCACTACATCACCGTCGGGCTTGATGTGGATCTGGACGATGCGGCAAAGCAGGCGCTCCGCGAGATGATCAAACTCCTTGGCGAGATCGCCGGTCTCGGTCGCGAAGACGCCTATATGTTCTGCAGCATTGCCTGCGATTTGCGCGTCACGCAGATTGTGGATGGCAACAAGGGGATCCATGCGATGGTGCGCCGCGACCTGTTTCCAGACGCGAAGCCGCTCGTCTAGGCGCCTGCGCGGCTGACCGCGAAGCCAAAGGCGTGCAGGGCACGTGAACCTCGCTCGGAGTTCGCCCGCGTCCGCCGATCGACTCAAGATCGCGCGCATCGATACGCAGCGGAAAGACCGGTGCCTCGAAGTGTCGGTCGCGAGCGCCAATGGCACGATCGGTGTTGCGGTCGTGCCGGAGTCGGCAGGTCTGGTCGATGCCGTTGATCGCATGCGATCAAATTGGCTCGGTGATGATGCGCTTGCGTTCGAGCGGCGCTGGAACGCAGTCGGCGGTGAACACTTCGAATCGTTCGTGCAGCGAATCGCGTTTGGCGCGCTGGAATTTGCCACGGCAGACTTGGCCGCAAATGCGCTCGGTATCACGGTGGCGGAGCTCTTCGGTTCGTGCGGCGAGACGCGGGTAGCGCAGCTACGGGGTTCGGATGATCCCGACACCATTCTTGACTACGACGCGATCCCGAGTCCCGCGGCGCTCGCCGAGGCGTGTCTTGCGCGAAACGCGGTCGAAGTGCGCTTCAGCCTGTCGCATGTCGGCGGCCCGCAAGGACTGCGCAGGGTGCTGGCGGTGGCACGCGTGTTCAACCTCGAGGCAATCGCGAAACTTGCGACGAGCGATGAGCGAGAGC
>JANMUI010000174.1:0-21421 GCA_031391405.1 Betaproteobacteria bacterium | reverse complement strand
GGTATATGCGTTTGAATGGGTCCGGGGCGGGTCCAGGGGCAGCCGAGCCCCCCCGGACCGGGCCCCGAATATCCAAAGGGCCGCGGCGCTAAAAGCCGCGCTCGCCCGCCGAGGCGACGATTAGGCCGCTTACGAAAGGTGAAGGAAGTGTTCGCGGGCAAGAAGCAAGTCTCGATGTTCGAGATGACCAAGCTGGTCTCGAATCACCTTTCGTAAGCGGCCTAATCGTCGCCTCGGCGGCCGAGCGCTTCTTGAAGCGCCTCGGCCGTTTTCATTTTCGGGGCCGGAGCCGGCGTGCATCGGCTGCCCGTCGACCCGCCCGTTCCCCTTGCATCCGCATTTCCCGAGCTTCCGTATCACCGGTGTCGCTCAATCGAGCAGACCTCCCGGATACCCCAGGATGCTCCGACCATTGCAAGGAGTGTGATATGAAGAATCGTTTCATCAAGGCGTTGTTCGCGACGACCGTGCTCGCCGCGGTCTGTGTGACATCGCATGCATCGAGCCATCGTGAGGCGCTGGCAGTGCTGAACGAGCCCTGCGCCGACAACACCGATACCTATGCCTGGGTGTCGAACGTCACGCACGACAAGCTCTATCTGATCATGAACTTCAACCCGCTCCACGAGCCGGGTCAAGGCAACCAGGGCCTGCGGGCCTGTAATGGCTATCGCTACGAATTCCATATCGGCAAGGGTGCGAGCCTGAAGTCGAGGGTGATCTATCGCGTCGAATTCAAGAACACGCTCACGCCGGAAGCAGGGCCGGGTCCCATGGACCCGCTGGGTGGCGGAAACGAGTTGCTTTGGCAGTTGACCGGCGGCACCGAGACCATGAAAGTCACCCGCATCGTGCGCGCCGAGGGCGGAAACTCGGATGACGACGAGAATCGCGTTGTTCTCGGCAACGAGCTCCGCGTCCTGCCGAACAACCATGGCCCGCAGACCGACCGGCTGGTCTATGGTCTGGGCATGTTCGAGGGATACGACTCACGGAATCCAACCAGCCGCGAAGTTGGTTTGTACGATCAGGGATTCGTCGACAAGTTCATCCACCCGCTTGCCAACGGCGGGCGGGTCATTGCCGGACAGTTCGATGATCCCTACCAGCTCGATGAGAAGGGCATCTTCGATCTGGTCAATCTGAGCAGCGGTGATCTTGGTGGTATTCCCGGGGCACGCCGCGCGCCGGCGAAGGATGTGTTTACCGGCTTCAATGTCTTCTCGATCGCGCTTGAAGTCCCGATGAGCGACGTCTTCCCGAACGGTATCCCGCACAACGGCATGACCGACCCGAATTCGACCGACAGCCTGCTGCGAGTCCATTCGAGGATCCTGCGCCAGAAAACGCAGACCGTCGATGCGACCAACATCATCACGGGGCTCAAGGGTTCTGGCGAATATGTGCAGGTGGGCCGCAATGCGTTACCGCTGTTCAACGCGGGGTTGGTCGGGACGCAGCGCCATACGCTTTACCTGCGCAGCAGCCCGATGCGTGACGTGACCAATTTCGGCGCGGATGTCCTGTTTCCGGTGCTCGTGCGAAACGCAGATGCCCTCGGCATCTACAAGGCGCTGGGTGTGGACGCGCAGACGGTGACCGCGCTGAAGGGTCCACGCGCCGACATCATCAAGGCTATCAACCTGAATCGACCCATCCCGATCGCCGATGGTTTCACCGGTGATGTCATCACGCTCGACGCGGCCACCGATTCCATGTTTCCCAACGGGCGACGCCTGGGTGGCGGGACCGCACCGAACCGCAATCAGGTGAACGTAAACTCCGTGCTGCTCAGCCTCATCGTCGCGGGCGATCCCGCGGCCGGTCTTGCCAAGGGCGTCGAGGTCAACGACAAGAACTATCTCGACAGGTTTCCGTTCCTCGCGCCGGCCCACCAAGGCCTATTCCAGGGACATGGCGGTCTGAACGTGCCGACCGAGCCGGATATTCCTTTCCCGCACTAACGGCGCGCGAATGAAGTCGAATGGCCCGCCACGGGCCGTTCGGCTTTTCACGCGCAGAAAGATCGTTGGCATCCGTGCGGCCTGGACGGTCGCATCCGACTACCGTATCAGGCAGGAACTTTGATCATGTTGCGCTCGCCGCGAAATTCGACATCCCTGCACCTGGGAAAAATTTTGGCACTGGCCATGGCTTTCGTGGGGCAGCCGCTTCTCGCGCATGATGTGTGGATCGAGCCGACCACGTTCTCACCAAAGCCTGGCCAGCTGGTCGGCGTGCGACTACGTGTCGGCGAAAATCTCCACGGCGATCCGATGCCTCTTGTTCCGGGACTCGTCAATCAGTTCATCGTTGAGAGTGCGATCGATCGCAAGCCTATCCGCGCGAGGCACCGTGCCGAAGAGGCTGGTGTGCTCCGCGTAGCCTCGCCCGGCATGCAGATCATCGGCTATCGCAGCAACCGGAGCGCGATAACCTTGGACGGCAATAAGTTCACGCAGTACCTCAAAGAGGAAGGACTCGATGCGGTCGTGGACCTGCGGGCCCGGCGTAACGAAGCAGATGCCGGCGCGCGCGAGGTCTATTCACGCTGCGCGAAAAGCCTCGTCCTTTCCGGTTCTCCGAGCGAGACGCAAGGTGATCGGACCTTGGGCTTCCCCCTGGAGTTGCTCGCCGAGCGCAATCCCTACACGATCGCTCGAGGTGAGAAGCTTCCCGTTCGTCTGACCTTTCAAGGGCAACCGCTCGCCGGCGCGCTGGTGGTCGCAATGAACAGTCAGAGTCCGGCCGACAAGCAGGCCGCCCGCACGGATGTCGATGGCCGAGTATGGTTCCGCCTGCACCCAGGCGGGATGTGGCTGATCAAGTCGGTGCATATGGTCGCAGCACCCGCTGGTGTCGATGCAGAGTGGGAGAGCTTCTGGGCGTCGCTCACTTTCGAAGCGCGAGACGCGAACACGGTGGGTCAGCAGCTTCGCGTGAGCGGGAATTAGGGATTAACCTAACAAGGGGCTCGCCGCGGAGAAGGGGCCCCGACCCGAATGGCGCTTGCTTTACCTCTCTGTATTCAAGCCTCCGTTCGCCCTGAGCCCTTCGACAAGCTCAGGACAGGCCTGTCGAAGGGTAACGCAGGCTTGTCGAAGGCGCGCGAGATTGCGCGCAACAGCGCAATCAGCGGTTCGTTGGACGATCGTTCGAGCAATGCCCCGTTACGCTCCTGCCGAATCCTTCAGAAGCGCACGCCCTGCCTGAGGTCGGCGCGAAGGAAGAGGACGCAACCGGTCTTTGACGAAACGGCATTGTGTCGGCTGCCCGCCTGGGCGAGATGGAAGGTGCCGGCCACGCCGACCTGATCGTTCAATTGCACCGTGCCCTCGAGCACCACGCACAGCTCGTCGCTTGCGTGGCTATGCAAAGGTAGGCTCGCACCGGGGGCGAGGCGGAGGAGAAACGATTGCGCCTCACCGTGATCGTGGAGCAGCTTCATTTCCACGCCCCGGAATACCGGCTGCCACGTTCCCTCGCTACCTTGGACCGTAACGAAGCCGTCTTCCGCTTTGCCGCGACCTTCGGCGCGCGCACGGCTCAGCACCCGAGCACGCAGCGCCGCTTCGCGCTCCCGTGACAGGGTGACCGGATTGAGTGATGCACTCAACGCGGCGATCGTTGCAGTATCGAGTGGCAAATCTTCTGACATGTTCGTTACGCCTTCCTGGCGGCTGGTTGGTCCGGCATCCGCATTGCGGGCCGATCGATGGGAGTCGCGAGTCGGCTTGTTCACAGCTTCACTTCCATGTGTTCCCGCATTGCCGCGACGGCGCGGCGGATATGGCTTTTGACCGTGCCGAGCGGAAGATCGGCGTGCAGGGCAATCTCTTGATGCGACAGTCCGCGAAAGAACGCAAGGCTCAGCAACTGTCGCTGAATGGGAGCGAGTGTCGCAAGCGCCACATGCAAGGCGTTGCTGGACTCGATGGCTTCCAGCAAATCCGGTGGCGCCGAGCGTTCAGTCTCCGGCTCCTCGGCCAGCGTTTCCGGTGCGTCATGGAGCACTTCTTTGCTCTCTCGCGCCCGGAGCCAGTCGAGCGCGCGACTCCGGCAGATCATCAGGAGCCACGTCATCACTTTGGCGCGTGTGGCATCGTAGCGGCCCGCATCGCGCCACGCTTGCAGAAACACATCCGAGGCAATTTCTTCCGCGGCACCCGGCTGGTTGACGATCCGCAGGGCGAACCCGTAGACGCGGCCGATCGCGGCGTCGTAGAGCGAACCAAGCGCGGCCTCGTCCCCTTTGGCCATCGATCCGAGCAACACGGTAAGGCGCGCCTGTTCGTCGGGGCCGACCGCGGCGTTTTCTGCGGATTGCTGTCGCATGCCCCGCATTGTAGCGCCCAAGTCCGCGGTCGCCTCGAATGCGGTCAACCGTGTCGCGTCTCCCATGGGAACATTCCCCTGATGATCGAAGTCGGCCGCTCCCGGCGGCTATCCGGGCTTATACGGAGCCTTTCGGAAGCCGGATGCATGGTGGGTCCGCTCCGGTCCTTAGCGTTTCGAGCCCCGGTGGATAAAGGCACCGCCGGCGATCATCGAGCATGCAAGCGTCCAGAAGACAATGGAGATGCCCACCGCCGAACCGAGCGCCCCGAACACCAGGGGAAAGAACGTTTGGCTGACATTGATCAGCATCGTTCGCAGCCCGACGGCCTCGCCGCGTCGATGGGGAGGGGCCGCGGTATAGAGGACGGACATGACCATCGGTTGCGCGCAGCCAAGGCCGATGCCAAGCGCAAATGCGAGCAGGAACAGGACCGGGACGCTTTCAACCAGCGGAAACAGGAGGAACGTGGTTCCGGAGGCCAATAGCGAAAACACGAGTGTGGCCCACGCCGAGAGCCGGCGCGCGTAGAACGGCATGAACAGACGCACGACGAATGTCGCGGCGGCGAACACGCCGAGGATCGCCCCGATCGTGGAGGCGGACAGTCCGATCGAGCGACCATAGATGGGAATGACGAAGGTGAACAGATCCCATCCCATCGACAGGAGTCCGCTCGCGATGAACACCCGGCGCAGGATCGGTTCACGGATCAGATCGAAGGCGTTGCCGCGATCGTCCGCGTGTACCGCACCTGGCGTCGCGGGCAGCCGCGGTCTCCCGGTGAGAAACGCGAAGATCGGGATGACCGGCAGCATCGCGAGGATCGCGAATGTCCATCGGTAGTCAAGATGATCGATGCCAAAGCCCGCGATCATCGGTCCAACGAATCCGGATGCGGAAAATCCGAGCGCGAGCAGACTGAAGTGGATCGGGCGGTCCTCGGGTTTCCCGATCGAACCCACCGCGATGTTGGCGGCGACGTGAAACAGCATCGCCCCCGCGCCCGCGATGACACAGGCGAAGAAAAGGGTCGACAGCTCCGGACGAATCGCGGGCAGGGCCACGCCCGCTGCCACCATGATCGTGCCAATCTGCATCGGCAGGCGTACCCCGACCCGATCGATCCAGCGGCCAATGCGTATCGAGGCCACCATCGGCAGGAAGGAGAAGAGCGCCATCAGCACGCCGACCAGTGCGGCCTCCGCCCCCAGGCTTTGTGCGTAGAGGGACACCGCCACCCGTGCGCCACCAAACGCGGAGTGGTTCAAAACCAGGAGCGCGATCAGGAAGTAGAGATCGCGCACGGGCGAAGCGAGATCAACGGGCGCCGTTCATGTTAGGAATCCGCGTTTTGGAGAGGGCACGGTTTGCATCAGCCGTCAGGCATCTGCGTGATGCGCCGCGCAGATTGCTATGCATTGAATGCGTCCCGGATGCGATTGCGCATTGCAAGGTCTGGAAGCGGGCCCACCGCGGCACCGAGATTGTCGGTCACATGTTTGGGATTGCGCGTCCCCGGAATCGCACAGGTCACTGCCGGATGCCCGCAGATCCACTTCAAAAAGAGCTGGGCCCAACTCGTGCAACCGAGCTCTTGCGCGAATCCGGGCAATGGCTTGCCCTTGATCCGACCGAACATCGCACCTTCGGCGAACGGACGATTGACGATCACGGCGGTACCGGTGGCGGCGGCGACATCGAGAAGCCGCCGGTCGGCCGCTGGTTCAGCGATCGAATAGTTCACCTGCATGAAATCGACCGACTCGCTTTCGAGTACACGCGCGAGTGCATCATGTGCTGAGGCGTTGTAATGGGTGACGCCAAGATAGCGGACGCGTCCCTCGCGTTTCCAAGCACGGAGCGTCGCCAGATGCTCTCCGGTGTCGACCAGATTGTGCACTTGCATGAGATCGAGCGAACCTTTGCGATCGATCTGGAGCTTCTTGAATGAAGACTCCATTTGCTTGATGCCTGCGTCGCGCCCGCTCGTCCACACTTTGGTCGCCACGAACAACTTCGCGTGAATGCTAAGCGCTGCGGCAAGATCGCCCACGACCGCTTCAGCCGACCCGTACATCGGCGAGCTATCGATCAGCGCGCCGCCAAGCTGCACGAAAACGCGTAGTGCTTCTTGCGCCTCGGCGATTGCGGCGGTGTCACCGGCGATATCGAACGCTTGCCAGGTGCCTAGCCCGACCACGGGCAACACTTCCCCGGTGCGCGCAATCTTCCGCTTCGTGACGATTCGTGGAGAAGGCGTGGTGACACCTTGTCCCTGCGCGGGCGAGGGGGCGGACATGAGGCTTCCAATGAGGGCGGCGGTGCTTTTGATGAAGCGTCGCCTGGGGGGATCGGATCTTGGCATTCTACTTTCTAGAATTAACCACAGAGGACGCGGAGGACGCGGAGGAAATGCGAAACGGGAAACGGGAAACGGGAAACGGGAAACGCCAAGCCTTCTCATTCATCTTGCCTTTCCTCTGCGTCCCCCGCGTCCTCCGTGGTGAATTTCCTAGGGTGTAGAGTGCTATCGCTTCACGTCCCGTATCGCACCCGCGAACCGAGCTGCTTCAATGCCGCGATCGCGCTATAACACGCAAGCAGCGCAGTCTTCGGATTGTCAGGCGCGGGGACGCTTTCGAACTTGATGGTGATCGTCCCGGTCTTCCCGCGGATGTTGATGAAATGCGTGTTGAATCTGAGCGCCGGATCCGCGACCACCTTGAGGCGTGTCCGATCGAATCCGATGCCGGCCATCGATAGCACGGCCGCAATATTCACATTCGCGGGGAAATGCGGGACACCTTCGCGCGCCGTCCCATCGAACAATACGACCGGTCCGCTCATCCGATCCAGATCGATGCCGAGTCGCTCGACATAGGGAATGTCCTTCCACGCAGCAGGCGGTTTCGTCACCGCGATCTCGACATGCTCCGCGCCGGCCGCGCAAACGCCCTTGAGCGCATCAAGGCCGCCGATGCCGCCTGAGGGCACGTACAACATCGCTTTGTTGCGAGCGGCAGCCGCTTCGACCTTGGCGCGAAACGCATCATCGGTCAGCGCGCCGCCGGACAGGACGATGAACGCGATGCCGCGCTCGAGGACCGGCAGCGCGTGGGAACGAACCGCCTCGTGGGAGGCCGCTTCGATCACGACGTCGGGTTTGGTTGCAAGCAGCGCGTCAATGCTCGTGACGAATGGAACCTGATGCGCCTGGGCAAGAGGCTTCCCCTTCGACGCATCGCTTCGTCCAGCGATCGACACCACGCTCGCCTCGGCGAGGTCGCCCCGCTCGACGGATTCGAGAATCAGTCGAGCCATCACCCCGCCCCCGATGATTCCGATGCGCATAATGTCCCTCGTGTAATGAAAAACGGGAGGACGAGCCTCCCGTTCGGGTGGATAAGGCGACGCCCGGATTATCGCGCGCGGCGCCCGAACCCGGTCGAAGCGGTGGCCGATCCGCGACCGAACGCCTCGTTGGAGGCGGCCGGCGTGCCGCCATGCGTGATCTGGCCACCCAAGGCGCGGATGCGGTCTTCGATCGGCGGATGCGATGAGAAGAGCGCCATGAACCCGGGACCGCCGGTGATGCCCGACGCCGCGAACGACTTGGGCAGCTCGCCCGGCGCGAGGCCGCCTAGCCGGGCAAGCGCATTCGCCATGGGCGTAGGCGTGCCCATGTATTTCGCGGCACCGGCATCCGCACGGAACTCGCGGCGGCGCGAGAACCACGCGACGATCATGGAGGCGAGGATGCCGAAGATGATTTCGCAGGCGAAGCTGGCGACGTAGTAGCCGATTCCCCCACCGCGTTCGTTCTTCAGGATGACCCGATCGACGAAATACCCCACGATCCGCGCGAAGAAAACGACAAACGTGTTGACGACGCCTTGCACAAGCGTGAGCGTGACCATGTCGCCGTTCGCGACATGCGCGACTTCGTGTGCAAGCACCGCCTCTACTTCGTCGCGGGTCATCGACGCAAGCAGGCCGGTCGAGACGGCAACGAGTGCGCTGTTCTTGAACGCGCCGGTCGCAAAGGCGTTCGGCTCGCCTTCATAGATGGCCACTTCGGGCATGGTGATACCCGCTTTGTCCGACAGCTTGCGCACGGTTTCGACCAGCCACGCTTCGTTCGCATCCCGGGGTTGCTGGATGACCTGCGCGCCGGTCGACCACTTCGCCATCGTCTTCGACAGAAGCAGCGAGATGAACGCGCCGGCAAAGCCTACGACCGCCGAATAGGCGAGCAGCATCGGCAGATCGAGCCCGTTCGCAGTGAGAAAACGGTTCAACCCGAGCACCGACACGATGATGGAAATAACGGCCATCACCGCAATGTTTGTCGCCAAGAAAATAATGACTCGTTTCATCGAGCGTCTCTCCCGAACATGATGTCCTTGGATATGGTTATCGGCCTGCGGTGGACGGCGCAGATCCGTCGTGCGTGCAATGACAGAACCTTGGATTTATAACATGATGGCTTGTTTTTCACGCGCACGATGCGCGTCGCGGCAACGTAGACCGTCGCCGTGCGAGATGGTTCCGTTATGGAGCGGTGCCCAATCCCGGGGCTGGCTGCGAAGGCCGCGGGCCCTTGAGCGCACCGCCCTCGATGAAGTCACGCCGAAAGCCGGTGCTCACATCCTTGGCAGCACTGCTCGCGCCCCGGCCGATCGCGCGGCCGGTGTCCCTGGCAGCAACCGCCAAGCCGCGGCCGAGCTCCTTGGCATCGTGGCCGATATGCTGAACGGCATCCTTCGCGGCCGCCCCGCTGCTTCGAACGGATTCCTTCAGACCGGTCTCGGCAACCGAGAACAAAGGCGTCGCGGTCAAGGCGATCGCGACGCAGGCCGGAATGATCAAGGTGAGCGATTTCATATGCACTCGATTCTACTGCCGATCGATCGTATGCACGCGGGCGAGTGACCGCTATCGGCGCCGATTGTCCGAGCGTTGGGTCCATCCGTCATCGGCCATGCGATGGCGGGTACGCACGATTCTAGTAGGATGGCGCAGACCCGTATCGAAGGAGTGCTCCATGCCCAATCCGGTGTTGCGTCGTGTGCCAGTGGCAGAGATGGACGCTCGGCTGCAAACCGAACATGCCGCGACCGTGAAACTTCGCGACGATGCGACGCTGGTCGAAATTGGCGCGAATGCTCCCGAGCACATGGCGTGGTACCGCGACGAGTTTTACGGGAAACTTTTCTACAGCGGTCGTGCCGACGTGCGCACCAAAGAGTTGATCCGCTATCGGCTGTCAATGACCCACGGCTGCGCCTTCTGCAATAAGGGCAACAGCGTCGCTGCCCGCAAGTCTGGTGTTACGCAGGAACAACTGGACCATGTGATGGACGAAGCCCACCCGTGCTTCGACGCGAAGGATCGCGCGGTGCTCAAGCTCGCCGATCAGATCGCCATGACGAACATGCACGGCGCTCTCGACGAGCCGCTTTACGCCGAATTGAAGTCGTACTTCGATGATGCGCAGATCTTTGAGCTGGGTATGGTCGCGGGCATGCTGACCGGGATGGCGAAGTTCATTTTCGTGTACGACCTGGTAGAGCGGGAGGCGAATTGCCCGATGCGCAGGTAGCGTGCCGACATCGAGACCCGATCGCAGAGAACGCCAGGCAACGAACCCGGCCTACCGTCCAGCAATCGTGGTTCGCGACGCGCAACCGCATTGCACCGCGCTATCCATACCCCTCCATCGTAGATTATTGATCCGCGGTGACATTTTGAGGACGCGCGGGCACTGTCATGACAACGCTAGGGGCTGCGGTCTATACTGGCCCGAGTACCCGCAGGCACTATGTCGTGCGGGGTTGGGCGCGCCCGATTCGCGAGCGTCGACTCGGGAAGCCGGCTGTCATCGATGCCGGGGCGCATGGACGGCGACGGAATCATGCATCGACTCTCTTCTGATATGTCAACTCGCTCCGGCGCCAAGCGTCGGGTTTGCGGTTTCACGTTGCTCGAAGTGCTCGTGGTCATGGTGATCATAGGGCTGCTGGCGGGCTATGTCGCACCACGCTACTTCGGGCAACTGGGCAAGTCCGAGGTCAAGGTTGCCCAGGCGCAGATCAGCGCATTCGAGAAGGCCCTCGACACGTACCGGCTCGAGATCGGCCATTACCCCACGACCGAGCAAGGCCTCGCGGCGCTCGTTGCGCGGCCGGAAAATGTTCCCAAATGGGGCGGTCCTTATCTGCAGAAGGATGTACCACTGGATCCCTGGGGCAAGCCCTATCAATACAAGGCACCCGGTGAGCGGCGCGAGTACGACATCCTCTCGTTCGGCAAAGATGGCCAGCCTGGCGGTACAGGCGATGCGGCCGACATCACAAACTGACGCCGCCTCATGCGCTACGAAGTCCGGGCCTTGAAGGGTAACGAAGGCGTCGTGTCCATCGCGCTCGATGCACCCGACGAGGCGTCGGCCATCGAGCAGGCGCGCTCGCAAGGGTTGGCCGTCTTGTCGGCGCGTGCGAGCCGAGGGTGGCCATCCCTTGCGCGACCGTTCGACCGGGGATTTCCGCTCGTACTCTTCAGTCAGGAACTGGTGGCGCTCCTACAGGCTGGGCTTTCGCTCCCGGAAACCCTGGAGACGATGGTCGAGAAAGAAGGGCGGAGCGAAACCCGGGCCGTGCTCGGTCAGGTGCGCGACAAGTTGTTCGAAGGCCGTTCATTTTCGCAGGCGCTCGAATTGTTTCCCAATGTTTTTCCGGCGCTCTACATCGCAACGGTGCGCGCCTCCGAGCGAACCGGCGATCTTCCCGAAGCGTTGCGCCGCTACATCGCCTATCAGGAGCGCATCGAATTCGTGCGCAAGCGCGTGGTGTCGGCGTCGATCTATCCGGTGGTCCTGCTGGCGGTCGGTGGGCTCGTAACATTGTTCCTGCTTGGCTATGTCGTGCCCCGGTTCTCCGGCATCTACGCCGACTCCGGACGCGATCTGCCTTGGATGTCGCGGCTGCTCCTCGAATGGGGCGAGCTCATCAATCGGCACGGGACTATCTTGATGCTCGGGTTGATCGGTGTGGTGGTGATGGGCATCGTGTTTCGAAATCAGCTGTTGGGTCTGCTGATGGTCGCGCTTACCCGAATCCCGGCTGTTGGAACGCGCATGCTGGTCTACCACCTTGCGCGGGCGTATCGCACGCTTGGCATGTTGCTGCGTGGCGGTATTCCGATCGTCGGTGCGCTGTCGATGGTTACCGGCCTTTTGCCGCTCGACATGCGCGATCGCCTCAGTCGCGCCACGAAACGGATTCGCGAGGGCGTGAGCATTTCCAACGCGATGAACGAAGCGGGCCTCACCACGCCGGTCGCCTCGCGCATGCTCCGGGTTGGCGAGAAGAGCGGCGATATGGCCGAAATGATGGAACGCATCGCCATATTCCACGACGAAGAGCTGGCGCGCTGGGTCGACTGGTTCACCAAACTCTTCGAGCCGCTGCTGATGGTCCTGATCGGGGTGATCATCGGTGCCATTGTCGTTCTGCTTTACCTGCCGATCTTCGAGCTCGCCGGGAGCCTGCAATGAACATGGTCGCCCGGGACCCGCTTTCCGCCCGATTCTCGTCCGAAGAGATCGCGGCCGCGCGCAAGCTCGCGTCGAGCCGGCAGCTGAGCGTGGTCGCCAGTCTGGATGAGCTCGCCGGCCAGCCGCCCGAGTTGTTCACCGCGCGCCTTGGCGCCACATTGCATTACGAAGTGGCATCCATCCAGGATCTGCATCGATGGCAGCCGGCAACCGACCTGCTGCCCTTCGGTGAAGCGATCCGGGCACAAGTCGTGTTGTTCCGCGACGAAGCAGGGGCATTGCGCCTCGTGTTCGGTGACCCGTTCGCGACCGATCGCCTGGCCTGGGCGGAACACAGAATCACCGCGCCATTCGCCTGGACACTCGCACATCATGCCGACGTGGCCGCGTACCTCACGCGCCAGGAAGATTCCGTGTCGACGGTCGAGAACATTCTTCCCACTGCATCGGGCGTGGTGTCGCTCGATTCCGGTGTCGAGGATCTTTCCTTTCGCTCGATCACCGAGGACGCGAGTCAGGTGGTGCGGCTGGTGCGATCCACGCTCTACGATGCGCTGAAGACCGGGGCGTCCGACATTCATCTCGAAACGCAACCAAGCGGGCTGGTCATCAAATACCGTATCGACGGCGTGCTCGTACCGATCGGATCGATGGCCGGGCTCGATCAGGCCGAGCAGGTGATTTCGCGGGTGAAGGTGATGGCCGAGCTCGACATCGCCGAGCGGCGCGTGCCGCAGGATGGCCGCTTCAAGGTGAGCACGCGCGGACGCGAGATCGATTTTCGGGTATCGGTGATGCCTTCGATCTTCGGCGAAGATGCGGTGCTCCGGATCCTCGACAAGCAGCGGCTCGCCGATGAAGTGCGTGGGCTCACCCTGGACAGCTTGGGCTTCGACGATGGCGCGCGCGGCACCATCAGGCGGTTGGCGAACGAACCCTACGGCATGCTGCTTGTCACCGGCCCCACAGGTAGCGGCAAGACAACGACGCTTTATGCCGCGATCACCGAGATCAATCATGGGCGGGACAAGATCGTCACGATCGAGGATCCGGTTGAATATCAACTGCCCGGTGTCCTGCAGATCCCGGTCAATGAAAAGAAAGGGCTCACCTTCGCGCGCGGACTCCGCTCGATCCTGCGTCATGACCCGGATCGCGTGATGGTGGGTGAGATTCGCGATACTGAAACGGCGCAGATCGCGATTCAGGCCGCGCTCACCGGCCATCTGGTGTTCACCACGGTGCATGCGAACAACGTGTTCGATGTGCTGGGTCGCTTCACGCATATGGAAGTCGACCCCTATAGCTTCGTGGCGGCGCTGAACGGCATCGTGGCGCAACGACTGATCCGCGTCAATTGCCCGCATTGCAGCGAGCCTGCGCGACCCGGTGACGATCAGCTCGTAGCCTCCGGACTCGATCCGGCCGCAGTCGGCGCATTCAACTTCCAATCCGGCAAAGGCTGCGGTCAGTGCCGCGGGACCGGATACAAGGGGCGCACCGCAATCGCCGAAATGCTGGTGCTCACCGACGTCTTGCGTGAATTGATCGTGGCGCGCGCACCGATCCGCTCGTTGAAAGAGGCCGCGAAAGCGGGCGGTACGCAGTTCCTGCGTGAGTCGGCCGTTGCGCTGGTCGCCGCGGGTCGCACCAATCTAGAGGAGATCAACCGTGTCACTTTCGTGGCGTGACCGGGTCAATATTCTTCTCGCGCCGGGCAGCGTGCATGTTGCGCGCTTCGGCAAGGGATGGTCGCCCCGCGCGGTGTGGTCGCGATCGATGCAATGCACCGACCTCGACGGCAGTACCTGGCAGCCTGCGCTCGAAGCGCTCGGAAAGGTTCTCGAATTGCAGCGCTGGAACGGCATCGGTGCGCGCGTCGTCGTGTCGAACCATTTCGCCCGGTATGCGCTGGTACCGGATGCTGCGAAGCTTCGCGATTCGTCGGAATGCATGGCTGCCGCACGCCATCAGATGCAGTCAATCTATGGCGATGCAAGCGGATCATGGCGCGTTGCCATTGGACCAGCGCCGGCGAAGGGTGCGCTGCTTGCGTCCGCGATCGAAGCGCCATTGCTGGAGGGCATCACCGCCGTCTTGGCAAATGCCGGTCTGCGACCGCTTGCCGTCGAGCCCTTGATTGCGAGCGCGTTCAATCAATGTCGCCGGCGCATTGCCGCGGGCGCAACGTGGCTCGTCGTTGCCGAACCCGGCCGTGTCAGCCTTGCGTATCTCGATCGAGGTGCCTGGCTCAAGCTCCGCGTCGAACGCTTTCGCGCTGCGCTTGGGGAGGCGTTGCCCGGATTGTTGGAGCGCAGCCGCCTTGCTGATGGGGAGTCCACGCGGGCCGGCCGGGTCCTGTTCGTGTCCCGCGAGCCTATGCAGATCGAGATTCCGCGCGGCGACTGGACGATCGAACGGATTGTGCTCGACGGATTCGGTGCGAGGCATTGATGCGTCCCTTGCGTCTCGATTTTCTACACCCGATCCCGCGCCATACCAGGTTGGGGCCGGTGCTGTTGCTCGCCGGCGCCGTCGTCGCGGGTGTCGTCGGCTGGCGCTTCGTCGTGCTCGATAACGAAGCCCAGCGTCTCGAATCGCGGCTCGCCGAGACGCAGCGCATGGCGCGGCGCGGATTGCCCGCCGTCCGTTCGCCGGCCGGCGATCCAAAGCTCATTGCGCAGGAGCTCGGACAGGCGAATGCGATTCTCGCGAGCCTCACCGTGCCATGGGACGCCATGTTTCGCAGCCTCGAATCAGCGGCGGGCGATCACGTCGGCTTGCTCGGCATCCAGCCTGATGGGTCGGGCCGGCAGGTGCGCATCGCGGGCGAGGCGCGACGCTTCGAGGATCTCATCGTCTACTTGAAGCGATTGAAGGCGACAAGCGGCTTCTCCAACGTCTTTCTCGCCGGCCATGAATTGAAGGGAACCGGCAATGCGCGCACGGTTGCCTTTACATTGACCGCGGAATGGAGCGCGCCGCGATGATCGCCACGCTGCGCAGTACGGTCGATCGGCTTGGTTGGACCGGTGTTGCCGGGATCGGGTTGATCGTCTTCGCCATCGCATTCCATTTCACGGCTTTGGTGCCACGCGAAGCAAAATTGGACCAACTGCGAACCGAGGCCGATGCGTTGCGCGAGCGCCTTCGTTCCGGTGCATCCATTGCGCGACTTCCACAGGCGGCCGGTGCCGATCAACTGGCCGCGTTCTATGCGTTCTTTCCGAACGGCGATTCCTCGCCCGACTGGCTCGCACGCATCAACGACGCGGCCCGTTCGAGCGGCATCACCTTGCAATCGGGCGAATACAAACTCGAGCGGCGCGGAGAACAAAAGCTCGCGCGCTATCAGATGACCCTGCCGGTGGCCGGCACCTACCGCCAATTGCGGGAGTTCATCGGCACATTGCTCACGCAACTGCCCGCGGCCTCGCTCGACGAAGTCACCTTGCGCCGCGACAGTGTGGCCAGCCCGCGCATCGAGGCGCGCGTGCGCCTCACGCTCTATCTCGCGGCGGGAGCGAGCCAGCCATGACAACCCGCAACCGATGGATCCTTTACATCGCCCTGCTGGCGCTCACCCTGATCGCGGTGCGCTGGACCGCCAGCACGGATCGCCCGACCGCGAATGTCGTGGGACCGGTGGCACCGAGCCGTGATGCGGATGCCGTTCGCCCGCCGATCGTGGTCGTGCCCCAAATTTCGAAGACATCCGACCTGGATCTTGAACGCCTTAACCGGGGCGACCACAAGCGGCCGTCCGCTGATCCGTTTCGCGCGCTCAATTGGGACGAAGCCGAAGAGGCGACACGGCTTCGTGCACAGCGTCCCGAGGTACAAGCACCGCCGCCTCCCCCGGAAGCCCCGCCGCTTCCGTACACCTATATCGGGCGGCTGATCGAGCTCGGCAAGACCGCCGTGTTCCTTACTAGTCAGGACCGTGTCACGATTGCGCGCGTCGGCGATACGCTCGATGGCCGCTATCGGGTCGAAGCGATCAGTGAGCGCGCGATCACATTCAATTATCTGCCCCTCGAAATCCGTCAGCAGCTCACGCTGACAGCAGGGGCGAATCCAGGAGAAGCCGCGTCGCAGGGCGTGTCGCCCCCGCGTCCGGTGGCCTCCGCACGTAATCCGACCCGTCGCGCGAGCGAAGAGGATGAAGACTGATGAAAGCCCAAACTTATGTGCTGCGCTCATGCTGTCTGGCGATCGTGCTGGTGTCCGCTTGCGCCACCAACACCGGCGTCAATGACGGCAAGCGCCTCTTGGCCGAAGGGCGGCTCGAAGAGGGACTCGCAAAGCTCGAGCAGACCTCACGTGAGAATCCCAACAACGCCATCGCGCGAAACACCTGGATCACGCAACGCGAATCGATCGTCGGCAACTATCTGCGCGAGGGAGATCAACTCCGGCTGTGGGGCGACTACGACGGCGCAGACGCCGCTTACGGACGCGCACTGCGCATGGACCGCAGCTCCAATCAGGCACAGGCCGGCCTCGACGCCACCAACCGCGATCGACGGCTAGCCTTGCAGGTGCGCGCGGGCGACGAGGCGTTGGCGCGCGGCGACGTTGCCACCGCCGAGAAGCTTGCGCGGAGCGTGCTGGCCGTGAACGCGACCCAACGCGGCGCACGCACCCTGATGAAAGCGGTCGTCGAGCGGCGCGGGCAGACCGATACCGACACGCCGGTGCTCAAGGCCGGGCTCGATCGCACGATCTCACTTGAATTCCGTGAGGCGCCGATCCGCAGCGTGTTCGAGGTGATCGCGCGCGAGTCGGGCATCAACTTCGCGTTCGATCGCGATGTACGCCCTGACGTGCGGGTGACCATCTTCGTGCGCGATTCAAATCTGGACGACGTGATCAAGCTCATCCTCGCCACCAATCAGCTCGCCCGCAAGGTGATGAACGAAAATTCGATCCTCGTCTACCCGAACACGCCGGCCAAGCTGCGCGAGTATCAGGACGTGGTGATGAGGAGCTTCTATCTTTCGAATGCCGATGTGAAGCAGACCGCCGCGATGATTCGCGCACTGGTGAAGACGCGCGATCTGTTCATCGACGAGAAGCTGAATCTGGTCGTCATGAAAGATACGCCCGAGGCGGTACGGCTTGCCGAGCAGTTGGTCGCGGCGCAGGATCTCGGGGAGCCCGAGGTGATGCTGGAGGTCGAAGTGCTCGAAGTAGCGTCGAGCCGCATCCAGGAGTTCGGTGTGCGCTATCCGGAGCGCATCAATTTCGGGATTCTCGGCGACTCGACGAACACCCAGACCATCGGCCAGGGGGGTGTGGTCATCAATACGCCGGTCGCTGGTAACCCGCCGCCCGTTGCGGAGCTCCGGTTGCGCCAGTACAAGACGTTCGTGGCTAACCCGGCGTTCGTCCTCAACCTGCGGCAGATCGACGGCTCGGTGAATCTGCTTGCCAATCCGCGCATCCGGGTAAAGAACCGCGAGAAAGCGAAGATCCACATCGGCGAGAAGGTGCCGGTGATCACCACCACGTCGACCGCGAATGTCGGCGTGTCATCGTCGGTGAACTATCTCGAGGTTGGTCTCAAGCTCGACGTCGAACCGAACATCTATCTGGAAGACGATGTCGGGATGAAGGTGCAACTCGAGGTGTCCAACATCCTCGAACAGCTCAACATCTCAGGCACGATTTCGTATCGCCTCGGCACCCGCAACACCGCGACATCGCTCCGGTTACGCGATGGCGAAACGCAAGTTCTGGCCGGGCTGATCAATGATGAGGATCGGCGCGCGGCCAACAAGGTGCCCTACATCGGGGATCTGCCGCTGCTCGGCAAGCTCTTTACCAGCGATAACGATCAACGCGGCAAGACCGAAATCGTCCTGCTCATTACCCCTCATGTCGTGCGCAACCTGGTACGCCCGGAAACGGTTGCCGCACAATTCGCTGCAGGCACCGACGCATCGCCGGGCGCCGCACCGCTACGTATCGGCGCCACCGCACCGCGATCACTGGCGCTTGCGCCGTCCGCCGGTGGTGCTGGTGCCACCGGCGCGGGACAGCGGCCGCTCCTGCCGTTTGGGGGTCCGCAAGCGGCGGTGCGACAAGCGCCGCCCGAGACCGTTGCGCTGTCACTTTCGGGACCCCCTCAGATCGGGATTGGTCAGGAGTTCTCGGTGGCACTTGCCCTGCCATCGGTGAATCAAGGGGTCGCGGCGAGTGTCGAGATCCAATACGATCCTGCCGTGTTGCAACTGGTCGCCGGTGCGACGCCCCAAGTTGCCGCACCGGGTGGCGCGCCGGCGGGTGGCGCGCCGCAGATCGAGGCAGGGCGCGCGCTCATCGAGGTACGCGGTCCGACCATCGCAGGCGCGCCACCGGCTGCAACGGAAGTGCGTTTTCGCGTCGTCGCGAAGTCAGCGCAATCGACGCAGATCCGCGTCGGCGATATCAATGCGGTCACCAACACCGGGCAGGCAGTCGTCGTCGTCTCGCCGGTTCCCCACAACCTGAACATCATGCAGGGGCAGGGCGCTGCCCGATAAGTTTCGACGGATCCGTTTGATATGAAGCTTCCGAAGCAAGCCGCACTTACTTCACCGGGCGCTCGTGCAGGCTTCACGATTATCGAGCTGGTCGTGACCATTGCGATTATCGGCGTGCTCACTTCGGTGGCGCTGCCATTGGCGGAGCTGTCGATCCGCCGCGCGAAGGAAAGCGAATTGCGCCAATCATTGCGTCAGATTCGAACCGCGATCGATGAGTACAAGAAGGCGGCTGACGAAGGAAAGGTCGAGCGCAAGTCGGATGAGACCGGCTATCCGCCAACGCTGGAAATACTGGTCGCCGGCGCCGACAATCCGAAGGATCCCAGTCGCAAGAAGACCTATTTCCTTCGCCGCTTGCCGCGCGATCCATTCGCCGCGGAGCCGAGCCTCCAGTCCGGCCAGACGTGGGGACTCCGCAGCTATCAAAGCTCGGCGGATTCCCCGCAACCTGGCAAGGATGTGTATGACGTGTACTCGCGCGCAGCGGGTCTGGGGTTGAATGGCGTTCCGTATCGGGAATGGTGAAGGTCATGAAACGCGAACGACCGTCGTGCGGCGGCCTCCTGCCAGAGAAGGTCGCGTTGCGCACGCGCTCACAATTGCTTCAGAGCCCCTCGCCCCAGTGCGGGAGAGGAGTTGGGGAGAGGGGGCGCCGCGTTCGCGCTTTCACCCTCATCGAATTGCTGATCGTCATGGCGATCATCGCGACCTTGCTCACCGTCGCGCTGCCGCGCTACTTCGGCAGCGTCGATCGCTCGAAAGAGGTGACGTTGAAGCAAACGTTAGCCGTCACGCGCGATGCGCTGGACAAATTCTTCGCCGACAACGGCCGCTATCCCGAGTCGCTTGGGGAGCTTGCCGATCGGCGCTACCTGCGCGCCGCGCCGGTCGATCCGGTCACCGAATCAGCCGAAAGCTGGGTGATCGTCACGCCGCCCGCCGACAGCACACTGAAGGGCGGCGTGTATGACATCAAGAGCGGCGCCCCGGGAAAGACCACCGATGGCGTCGATTTCTCGGCGCTCTGATCTTCCCGGCGAGGGTGGCGCTGGTGGATTCACCTACGTCGGGCTCCTCCTGGTCGTTGCGCTGGCCGGTGTCGCGCTCGCCGGTGCCGGCACCCTTTGGAGCACCAGCACACGCCGCGATCGCGAAGCCGAGTTGCTGTTCGTTGGAGAACAGATCCAGCGCGCAATCACGTCGTACTACGATCAGGGTCCGGCTGGCGTAAAGCAGTTCCCGGCCAAGCTCGAAGATCTGCTGCAGGACCGGCGCTTTCCCACGACGCGGCGTCACCTGCGCAAGGTGTTCGTCGATCCGGTGACGGGCTTGCGCGAGTGGGGCATCGTGCGCGGGCCCGGTGGCGGCATTGCTGGCGTGTTCAGTTTGTCGGAAGGTACACCTATGAAGCGCGACGAGTTCCCACCGGCGTTCCAGCAGTTCGCCGCTGCGAAGACGTATCGCGACTGGCGCTTCGTGTACGGACAGGCTGGCGCTCCACCAGGCGCCCCGGCGAGCGGTGTAAAGCCCCCGGCGTCGCCTCCCGGAGCGCTTGGCGCACCGTCATCAGCGGTGGGCAAGTCGGCGACGGAACCGGCAACAACGCGCATCGAGACGACCGAGCCCGGGTCGGCCACAACGCAGCGGCTCACCTGCGGATTGCAGCAGTTGATGGACACGCAACGCTGCAACGCACTATCGTCACCGGGGACCGATCCATGGCAGAAATGCGTCGACACCGCCAATCGACGGTTCGAGGCGTGCTCGCAGCAGGAAACGGGAGGGGGCGGGACGAATCGGTAGAAATCAGCGCAGCGCAGCGCCCAGGCGCCCTCAGGCTTGACTGGCCACGGTTCGCCCTGAACTCTTCGACAGGCCCGTCGAATCGGCGAACGCAGACGGGCTTGCGATTCGGTGCGATCGCGAATTGCCCAAGCGCGCTCACCCTTCGACGAGCTCAGGGCGAACGGGCAATTGCGCCGGCCTCTCACGATTGAGCATGCAATTAGTTTGCCGCCGCAAGGTTTGCCGCCGCAAAATGTTACGCTGCCGATCAGGTATCCGCCCGTCAATGGACATGGGAGCTTCGCGCAATGGCAGTTGAACTCGAATTGGTTATCAGAAACGGCATGCTCATCGATGGCAGCGGCTCGGCGCCGCGCGCCGCAGATGTCGCGATCGCGGGCGGTCGTATCGCCGCGGTCGGCGCCGTTGCGGCAAAAGGCCGCACCGAGATCGACGCAACCGGCCAACTCGTCACGCCGGGCTTCGTCGACATCCATACCCACTACGATGGCCAGGTCACGTGGGAGAACCGTCTCGTCCCATCGTCTTCGCATGGTGTCACGACCATCGTGATGGGGAACTGCGGCGTGGGGTTCGCGCCGTGTCGTTCCACCGATCACGAAACGCTCATCCGCCTGATGGAAGGCGTCGAGGACATTCCGTATCCAGTGCTGGCCGAAGGCGTGCCGTGGCGCTGGGAAAGTTATCCTGACTATCTCGATTTTCTCGCCGCGCGCCGCTACGACGCGGATATCTGCGGTTATGTTCCGCACGCGCCGCTGCGCGTCTATGTGATGGGCGAGCGTGGCGTTGCGCGTGAGCCTGCGACCACGGGCGACATTGCCGAGATGGCGCGGCTCGTGCGCGAGGCGATGGCGGCCGGCGCGATGGGCGTGTCCACCTCACGCACATTTTTCCATCGTTCGAGCGACGGCACCACGACGCCAACCTTCGATGCAGCCGATGAGGAATTGACTGCGCTCGCCCTTGCGTTGACGGATTCTGGCAAGGGTGTGATTCAGATGATTACCGATTGGGATCAAACCAGGGAAGCCTTCGATCGCATGCAACGCCTGGTGGAGAGATCCGGGCGCCCGCTGTCGTTCACCCTGGTCGAAGGTGAAGCGATGGGCCCTCTGTCGATGCGCTGGCCGGAGGTGCTTGATTGGGTCTCGGCAGCGAATGCGCGTGGATTGCCGATCAAGGCGCAGG
>JANMUI010000127.1:0-3742 GCA_031391405.1 Betaproteobacteria bacterium | reverse complement strand
CTTCGTCCGCAAAGGTGAGTTGTTCTCCATCGTCGGTCCAAACGGCGCAGGCAAGACCTCGACCTTCGATTGCATCTCGGGACGCTGTCATCCGGCCTCGGGGGTCATACGGCACCAGGGCGAAGACATTACGCATCTAGGCCCGGATAAGCGGGCGGCGCTTCGGATCGGCCGGACATTCCAGAATCCCGCGCTCTTCGACCACATGAGTGTGCTCGACAATATCCTCGTGGGGCGCCACCACCTCATGAATGCCGGCTTCCTCCGCGGCATGCTCTATTGGATAGGCGGCGCGCAGCGCGAAGAGACGGAGCATCGCACGGCAGTCGAGGGGATCATCGATTTTCTCGATATCCGGAGCATCCGTAACGAAGCGGCCGCAAACCTCTCGATTGGGCAGCGCAAGCGCGTCGAGCTGGCACGTGCCGTCGCAATGAAGCCGGAGATCCTCCTGCTCGACGAACCGGTTGCGGGCATGAATCCCGAAGCGCAGGAGGACATCGCCCACGTCATCGTCGAACTCAACAAGGAGTGGGGCACGACCGTGGTGATGATCGAACATGGCATGGGTGCGCTCATGAATCTGTCGCATCGGGTCATGGTGCTCGACCTGGGCCGCAATATTGCCGAAGGGACGCCGGATGAAATCAAGCGGAGTGACGCGGTCAGACGCGCCTACCTCGGCGAACCCCACGCGGATGCAGTGGAGGAGCCCGTGAACGAGCCAGTGTCGTGACGCAGGGTTCCGTCGCGCACGCGCGGAGTAGCCATACCCGCCTTCGACGATGAATTCGTCGCATCTCATCCAGTTGATCGCAGGCGGACTTATTGTCGGCGCGCTCTATGGCGTGATCGCAATCTGTTTCGTTCTGCTCTACAAGGGGAACCGCGCCGCCAACGTTGGTCACGGTGAGATCGTCCCGATCGGCACTTGGGCGTGCTGGTGGCTGGTGACATCGTTCAATCTGCCGTTCTGGATTGGCTTCATCGTCTGTCTGGGCTTCATGGTGCTGCTCTCCGTGACGATGCAGAAGATGGTGCTTCGCCCGTTGCCGGGCCCGCCCGTCATGTTCGTCGTCGTGGCCACGATGGGCCTCACTCTCTTCGTCCAGGCGCTGCTCAAAGGGATGTTCGGTGCATCCACGAAGCCCTTCCCACCGGTCTTTGCCATGCAACCCGTGAATCTCTTCGGACTCGAATTCGAGATGTCATCTCTCGCGAGTTTCATGTGCTCGATCGTCGCGCTGGCAGGACTCGCGTATTTCTTCAAGGTGACGAAGCTCGGCCTCGCGATGCGCGCGCCCGCATCCGATCGACAGGCGGGACCACTCAGTGGCGCATCCGTCCGGCAAGCCTTCGCGCTGTCGTGGGCCGTTGCTGCGATCGTGTCAGCCCTGTCCGCCGTCGTTTCGGAAGTGATCAGCCGGGTTCCCGTTGCAGTCGAACCCGCTGGGGTCATGCTGTTCCCACCGTTCATTGCGGGTGGACTCGAGTCGATCAGTGGGGTCGTCCTGGGTGGCGTAGTCATCGGTCTACTGGAAAGCCTCGCGCGCTTCTTGAATGCCGAGTACCTGGGCGTGGGTGAACTAATGAGCGTCGCACCGTTCTACGCGTTGTTGCTGATCCTCCTCATAAAGCCCTTCAGCCTGTTTGCGTCCGTGGAATCCAAGAGGGGTTGAGATGGAAGGCACAGTGCGCCCGGCAGACGACATTCGCGCCAGCTACCGATCGGGCAGCGTGCTATTCGCGACCCGCCGAACGCGAATCGCCTGCCTCATCGGTGTGGCCGCACTTTGCATCCTGCCGCTGCAAATCGATGGATTACCGAGCGTATCGTCAACCTGGCTCGCGTTGATCATTCAGATCGGGTGTTACGGGATCGCAGCCCTTGGCCTCAATATTCTGGTCGGATTCACTGGCCAGGTCTCCTTTAGCCAGGCTGCATTCTTCGGGTTCGGCGCCTTCACATCGGCCTATCTATCCGGCAAGCTCGGTGTGCCGGTAGTGATCAGCATTCCATTGGCGGGCGCGGCAACGGCACTCCTTGGCGCAATGATCTCGATGCCCGCTCGGCGCCTGAAGGCACTCTATTTGGCGATTGCGACGCTCGCGCTCCAGATCATCCTGCAGGATCTTTTCAGCCGAGCGGGATGGTTTACCGGTGGTGCGGCCGGCGTCAAGGCGCTGCAATTCTCGCTGTACGGCATCGAGCTATCGGGTGATCGCCACTATCTCTATGTCGTACTGTTTTTTCTGGTGGTGATGTCCGTCTTCGCCGCGAACCTGATGCGCACGCGGGACGGACGCGCTTTGGTCGCGATGCGCGATCACCACCAGTCAGCCGAGACGATAGGCATCAATCTCGCCTACTATCGTGCGCTCGCTTTCGCGATTTCCTCCTTCTATGCCGGGATCGGCGGCGCGCTCCTCGCGCATCACGCGAGCGTGGTGTCGATCGCGGCGTTTGATCTACTGGCCTCCATCAATTTTCTGGCGATGGTGATCATCGGCGGCCTGGCTTCAGTATCGGGGAGTCTGATCGGCGCCGTGTTCATTCTGTGTTTGCCGGAGCTCGCGCAAGCCATCGCCAAAAGCGTTACCTTCACGGCAGGCGGCGCCTACCTTAAGGAAATGGCACTCGGATTGGCGATCATGCTGTTCCTCGTTTTCGAACCCGGCGGTATTGCGGCGCGCTGGCGAAAAATCACCGCCCAGTGGCGTCGGTAGCGACCTGGTCAAGCCGACCGTCTGCGCGAACCATTCAATCTGCTCCTCGAACTCGGCCATGGTCTCGGCGGGGAACATGAGCGCGCAACAGTGATCCACGCCGAGTGATAGCCGAGCGCTTCGCACGTGCGACCAAGTCGCACGAAATCGCCGGGTTGCACGAAGGGAACCGGGTGCATGACACCTTCGAATCCAGTGGGGAGGCTTCTGACGTCATAACGGTTCCGATTAGAGAGGCCGAACGTCCCGGTCCAGGTGCGCGCAGCTTCATGCGCGTTGCCTGCAACCGGCGGTTATGCCACGTGGGATGAAACGATGAACCACGCCTATACCTCACGCCGTATGCAGTTCCTCGCGGATTACCCGGCGAAGCGTGGATTCAATCTGCTCGCCCGTCATGGCCTGGTGGAGCGCCTGATTAATGAGGGTCTGGTAGCCGCGCTCCCCGGCCTTGGCCTTGAAGAACGCAATGATTGAGCCATCCAGCATGATTGAAACGCGCTGCTTGCCCAACCGTTCATTGACCGCGGCGGCGAATTCTTTGCGGCTGACATCCTTCAGGCCAACGCGCAGGCGTGGCGATTTAGAGGTAGCGGGAGAGGGTTTCGATTTCATGGAGTTCCGCCTTTCGCATGGAAATGATGTGAATTTCGTCTTCGGTTTCCGTGTGGCAGATCGTCACGATGGCGGTGCCGAGAAAGCCGGTGGAATTAAAGCGCCGTTCGCCGCCGTAATCACGGGTGTCTTCCCCCGTGAAGGTAGGCCCGTTGAATACCTTCTCGGCGTTCGCAAAATCAAAGCCGTGTTTCTTCAGATTGGTGGTGCGCTTTGCGCCTTCCACGTGAAGTTGGTGGATTTTATTATCCATACAATAGTATATATTGCAAGTGGTTGACGGCCATCCTGCACCCCAGTGTGGGTGGGGCATAACGCCTGCAGCTAAGCTGCCGCTGTCACCGACGTTTTGATAGTCGTGTGAATTGGTCGGGATGAACGTCGTGTATTTTCTTCGTTG
>JANMUI010000120.1:0-3527 GCA_031391405.1 Betaproteobacteria bacterium | reverse complement strand
GGAACCCGGCGTGTCGAACATGGGCTATCTCTCGACCTTGCTGCCGCTGGAAGCGCGCAAGAAGGCCGGCCCGAAAGACGGCGCGATCGGAACGGCGACCGTTGCGGTGGATGGCAACGGACAGGTCAGCGTCGTGTCCGACTCCACACCGCAAGGTCAAGGCCATCGCACGGTGCTCGCGCAAATCGTCGCGGACGAACTGGGCCTGACACCCGATGAGATCGCGGTGAACGTCGAGCTCGACACGAGCAAGGACGCCTGGTCGATCGCCGCCGGAAATTATGCGAGCCGCTTTGCCGCCTCGACGGCCAATGCCGCCTATCTTGCCGCCGGTCGCATCCGGAAGAAACTCGCCTCGATTGCGGGTCTGGCGCTCGCCGTCGCACCTGAGAATCTGAATTTCAAAGGCGGCAAGATCTTCTCTATTCTTGATCCGGCGAAGAACCTCGCGTTCTATCGTGTGGCGGGCATGGCCCACTGGTCACCCGGGTCGTTGCCCGAAGGCGTCACGCCGGGCCTGCGCGAAACTGTGCAATGGAATCCACGCGAGCTCACGCCGCCTACCGACAACGACGAGATCAACACTTCCCTCACCTATGGATTCATCTTTGATTTCTGCGCGGTAGAGATCGACCGGATTACCGGCGAGGTTCGCATCGACAAGTACGTCACGATGCATGACGGCGGCCGGCTTCTCAACCCGGCCCTTGTGAAAAGCCAAGTGCATGGCGCGCTCGGCCAGGCATTCGGTGCCACGCTCTATGAAAATTTCGCCTATGGTCCGGACGGGAATCTGTTGACGGGAACCTTCGCCGACTATCTGCTGCCTACCGCGATGGAGATTCCACCGACGCAATTGCTGCATCAGGAAACGCCCTCGCCCTTTACGCCGCTTGGCACCAAGGGTGTGGGAGAAGGCAACAGCATGACCACACCAGCGTGCGTGGGGAACGCGGTGGCCGATGCACTTGGCATCCGTGATGTGCCGCTACCCATCACGCCGGTTCGTATCGCTGCACTCCTCCATGGTGATGAGCCACCGCCACCGTCGGGCTCAACGAGTCCCCCATCATCGTCCGTGAAAGCGCCCGCGCCGAAACCGGACGTCGCACAAGCCCCCGACTCGCTCTGGCATCGTCTGTTCGGCAAGCGGGATCCCGCATGAAGCCCGCCCAGTTCGACTACCTGCGCGCTGCGTCGGTCAAGGAGGCGCTCTCTCACCTGGCCACTTATGGCGATCGGGCCCGCATCATGGCCGGCGGCCAGACCTTGATGCCAATGCTCAACTTCAGGCTGCTCGAGCCCGAGCTGATCATCGATATCGCATCGATCATCACGCTGGCTCATATCCGCGTCGACGCGAATTGGGTCGAGATCGGCGCGGCCGTCACGCAATCCGAGCTGCTGGCCTGGTCCGATCTGCACCGGGAAATCCCATTGGTTGCCGCGGCCTTGCCTTGGGTGGGACATTTTCAGACGCGCAATCGCGGTACGGTCTGCGGATCCATCGCACACGCGGACCCAAGCTCGGAGTTGCCGCTGGCGCTTGCGGTGCTCGGCGGGCAAGTCGAGCTTTCTTCGCAACGCGGTACCCGCGAGTTATCGGCAACCGAATTCCAGGTAGGCATGCTCACGACGGCCCGCGCGCCCGATGAGCTGATTACCTGCGTGCGATTCCCCCGGGCGCGCCCCGGTGAAGGATTCGCATTCCGGGAAGTGGCGCGGCGCCATGGTGATTTCGCGATTGTTTCGTTTGGCGCGATCGCCGCGAAAGAAGACGTCGCGCTCGGCGTCGGCGGCGTCGCAGGTGTACCCACAGTGCGTACATTCGGTGGAATGACGGGACAAGCCCTTGACGAAGCACTCAATGCGTTTGCGTGGGACATGGGAGGTCATGATGATGTGCATGCCACCGCGCGGTATCGGCGCGATCTGGTGCGAATGCTCGGTCGACAAGTCATCGAGGAGGCCCGCGCATGCCGGTCCTGAAGGCGCGACAGCGTCATGCAGTGGCGCTCACGTTGAACGGGCGTCCGGCCACGGGCTTCGCAGAATCGCGCACCCTGCTGTCCGATTTCATTCGTCACGAGTTAGGGGCAACCGGCACGCACGTCGGCTGCGAACACGGCGTATGCGGGGCTTGTACCGTTCGCGTCGACGGGAAAGCGGTGCGTTCCTGCTTGACATTGGCGGTGCAGGTCGAAGGCTGCCGGGTCGATACGGTCGAAGGCCTGGCGCCCGGTGGCAAGCTGACGATTCTGCAGGATGCCTTCAAACGTCATCATGCCGTGCAATGCGGATATTGCACGGCCGGTATCCTGATGTCGCTGAACCACTATCTGGAATCGAATCCGGCCGCCACCGAAATGCAACTGCGTGAAGTGATCGGCGGGCACCTGTGCCGTTGCACCGGGTACACGCAGATCGTCGCAGCGGCGGTCGATGCAGCCAATCGAATGCGCGAGCCATCAACCTAGGTCGCAACCTATGAATGTGATCCCTCCTGTCTATCTCGACCACAACGCCACCACGCCGGTCGCACCGGAAGTGCTCGAGGCCATGCTGCCGTACCTGCGCGAGACCTACGGGAATCCGTCCTCATCGCATTCGTACGGACGGGCGGCGCATGACGGTGTCGATCGGGCCCGGCAATACGTTGCGAAGCTCCTCGGCGCGCGATCGGAAGAAATCGTCTTCACCGGCTGCGCAACCGAAGCCAACAACATCGCGATATTCGGCGTCATGCGTGCGTTGGGTTCGAGCAAGCGGCATGTGATCACCTCCGCCATTGAACATCCAGCCGTCTTGCAGCCCTGCTTGCGATTGCGGGACGACGGCTGGGACGTCACGATTCTCCCGGTCGATCAGACGGGGCGCATCGATCCGGAAGCGGTTGCCCGCGCGATGCGCGCCGACACCGCGCTCGTGTCGATCATGCAGGCCAACAACGAGATCGGCACGGTCCAACCGATAGCGGAAATCGCCCGGATCGCGCGCTCGCGTGGCGCGCTGATGCATACCGATGCGGCACAGTCGGTGGGAAAGATCGTCGTCGATGTCAGCGCGCTCGGCGTCGATCTGCTATCGATCGCGGGCCACAAGTTCTATGCGCCCAAAGGCGTCGGGGCCCTCTACATTCGCAGCGGAACATCGATTGCCCCGGTGATCGTCGGGGCTGACCACGAGCGGGGCGTGCGACCGGGCACGGAGAACGTTCCCTCGATTGTCGGGCTGGGTGAAGCCGCAAAGATCGCACGCGAGCGGCTCTCCGCATCAACCGTACACCTGCGCCAAATGCGCGACCTGCTGCACCATCGCCTGGCTGAGGCAATCCCCGGACTGATCCTGAATGGTCACCCGGAACTCAGGCTACCGAACACACTCAATGTGTCGTTTCCGGGTGTGACGGGGCGCGCCCTCCTCGAAGCGGCGGAAGCAGATGTCGCCGCGTCGCTCGGATCGGCGTGCCATTCGGAAAGCGATGCAGTGAGCGGTGTGCTGGCAGCCCTAGGCGCGACCATCGAGCG
>JANMUI010000040.1:0-2058 GCA_031391405.1 Betaproteobacteria bacterium | reverse complement strand
GACGGTTACGATCCGGCCTGGCTCGATGATCTCAGTTTCGCCGGAAGGATCGTGTGGTTGCGCTTGTCCACACCGGGCAGTACGAGCGAACGGACATCGGGGCCGGTACGCACGACGCCGATCGCGCTGGTCACGCGGCGTAATCTCTCGACCTGGATCACGCTTTCACCCGCGCGCGAGGACTGCGTACTAGGCGTGCGTGCCGCTGAGGTCGCAGCATTTCTCGATCGTCACGGCGCGTCGTTCTTCGATGAGATCGTCGGCGCAACACGCCTGTTGCCGGTGCAAGTCGAGGAGGCGCTCGGTGAGCTCACGACCTATGGACTGGTCAATGCGGATGGGTTCATTGGGCTGCGCGCCTTGTTGGTTCCTTCCGATCGCAGGCGGGCCGCTGGTGCACAGGCAGCGGGCCAGAAGCGACGGCGCCGGACCGCGCTGTTCGGGATCGAGGACGCCGGCCGTTGGGCCCTCGTGCGACGGCACGCGGTCGCCACCGGTGACGAAAGCAATGGGGTGATCGAGCAGGTCGTTCGCACCTTGCTCAAGCGCTACGGTGTCGTGTTCTGGCGGCTGATCGAGCGTGAAGCGATTTGGCTGCCACCGTGGCGACTATTCTTGAGAGAGCTTCGTCGTCTCGAGGCGCGCGGAGAAATCCGCGGCGGCCGATTCGTGGCCGGCATCACGGGCGAACAGTTCGCGTTGCCCGAGGCCATCGGTTCGATGCGCGAAATACGCAGGGACGAACGAAACGGCGCGCTGGTCACCGTCAGTGGTGCCGATCCCCTCAATTTGATCGGCATCCTTTCGCCCGGACCGAAACTCGCAGCGCTGTCGGGTAATCGCGTGCTATATCGCGATGGCGTACCGCTTGCCATCCTCGCGGGTGGTAATGTGCGCGTCCTGGATCTGCTCGAACCCCATACCGAATGGGACGTTCACAACCTGTTGGTAAGGCGGAAGGTCCCACCGGCACTTGCTGCGCTCGAGCGATGATCCGTGCATTACACGACACCCAAGGTGCAACACGAAAATGCGTAACTCGACATGGGTGGACCTGCGCAGCGACACCGTGACGCAGCCGTCCGCCGGCATGCGCGCTGCGATGATGGCGGCGCCGCTTGGTGATGATGTTTTCGGCGATGACCCCACCGTCAACCGGTTGCAGGGTCAAGCAGCCGAAATGCTGGGATTCGAAGCGGCCTTGCTGATGCCAACCGGTACCCAATCGAATCTCGCCGCGTTGATGAGCCACTGTGGGCGGGGCGATGAGTATTTGGTCGGGCAGGAGGCGCATACGTATCGATATGAAGCGGGGGGTGGCGCGGTGCTTGGCAGCATTCAACCGCAACCCATCACCAATCAGGCTGACGGCTCCATCGCACTTGCAGACATCGACGCGGCCATCAAGCCCGATGATGCGCACTTCGCGCGGACGCGCTTGCTCGCACTCGAGAACACGATCGGCGGTCGCGTCGTCAGCCGCGCTTATCTCGAATCTGCAATCGATCTCGCAAAGCGGCGCGGGTTGGCGACGCACCTCGACGGCGCGCGTCTGTTCAATGCGTCGGTGAAGCTCGGCATCGAGGCGAAAGAGGTATGCCGGGGATTCGATTCAGTTTCTGCGTGTTTGTCGAAGGGCCTCGGTACGCCTGCGGGAACGATCCTGGCTGGCTCAAAGGATTTCATCAGGGCCGCGCACCGGGCGCGCAAGATGCTGGGCGGAGCCATGCGTCAGACCGGCATCATTGCGGCGGCCTGCATCTATGCACTCGACCACAACGTGACGAGGCTCGCCGATGATCATGCCAATGCCGAGCGGCTGGCACGGGGATTGGCGAAGATCGATGGCCTCACGGTCGAAGGCGCGCAGACCAACATGGTGTTCGTGCGTGTACCAGCGGGGCGGGCGGCGGCCCTTGGCGCGCATTTGACCGAGCATGGAGTTCGAACGCTGCCGTCGGCGCGCATGCGGCTGGTGACGCATCTCGATGTCGACGAGAAAGGAATCGATCGGACCATCGCGGCCTTCAGATCATTTTTCGCGAATTAGCGCGAGCT
>JANMUI010000035.1:0-3363 GCA_031391405.1 Betaproteobacteria bacterium | reverse complement strand
TCGTTCCGCCGACATCGCGGTGCTGCTTGTGGAGCAAAACGCCATTCAGGGTCTGGCGATCGCCGACCGCGGTTACATCCTTTCCACGGGGCGGATCGTGGCAGAGGGCGCGGCGAAGCAACTGCGGCGCGATCCTGCGATCGCCAAAGCTTATCTCGGTGAGGGCAATGCTTCACCGGTTACTTCTACGAGGACCTTCATGGACACGAACAACAAGCCCGTCTCGTATGCTCACGCTGACGTAATGGCCCGCGCGCGCAAGGTTGCCGGGGTGCTGCGTGAGCGCGCCGAGGAGACGAACCGGTTGCGCCGCGTGCCGGAGAATACGATCCAGGATTTGTGGGATGCCGAGCTCTGGTACCTCTTGAAGCCCCGGAAGTTCGGCGGCCCGGAGTTGCGTCCGAGCTATATGTACGATGTCGCCGGTGAGCTCGGCCGGGGCGACGGTTCGGCGGCATGGGTGTTCGCGATCATGAGCATCCATGATTTTTTCCTCGCGTATTTTCCCGAGCAGGCCCAGGCGGAATACTGGGCCACGCCCACGTTATCCGCTTCAAGCTTCGCGCCCGGCGGCAAGGGAACCCCCGCGAGTGGCGGTTATCGTCTCTCTGGAAAGTGGAGCTTTTGCAGCGGCGTCGATAACGCCAAGTGGATACTGCTTGGCGCTGTTGTCGGCATGTTGAGTACCGAACCCCCGATCCCGGACGTGCGCTTCATGATGTTGCCCATGTCTGACGTGCAGGTGATCGACGATTGGCATGTGTTCGGGCTGCGCGGTACCGGCTCGAAAAGCGTCGCGGTGAAAGATGCCTTCGTTCCCGAACATCGCATCATCAGCCTGGCGGAAATCAGCACCGGTACTTCAGCCGGGAGCTTCATCCACGCCTCGCCCCTTTATCGCGTACCGGCCTGGGCGGTCTTTCCGTATACGATTTCTTCGCCCGCCGCGAACATCGCGCGCGGCGCATTCGATGTTTTCGTCGACGAGATGAAGGTCCGCGAAACCGCCTACGATCATTCGCCGATGTCGAAGAAGCCTGGCGTGCACATGCGGGTGGCCGAGGCGGGTGCGCTGATCGACGCGTCCTCGCTCCTCTACAACCGTTCGCTGCAGGAAACGATGGACAAGATCTACGCGGGTGAGACGCTATCGATCGAATTCCGGGTGCGGAGCCGCCGCGATCAAGGCTATTCAGTCCGCATGGCGAGACAGGCGGCGGAGCTCCTCTTCAACGCCCAGGGCGGCAAGGGCTTGCATGACTCCAATCCGGTGCAGCGCGCGTTCCGAGATCTGGAAGCGATGCAGGCGCACATCGTCGGGGGATGGGATATGCCGGCGCTCAACTACGGCTCGGTGATCTTGGGCGGGCCGCCTTCGGATCTTTTCTATTGACAGTGGCGTGGATTCCGCGACTTCCCCTGAAGGAATCGCTACGCGAGCCGGAACGGCTAGGAATCTGCGTTCTGCCGCGCGGACACTTAGACCGAGACCACGGCCATCCTTCGCGCATCGGCAATCTGTACGATGTTCGACTTTGCGTTGACGCCGTTCGGGGCGAAGTGGCTGTCGATCCATTTGATGACGGGAAGGAATTCCTGGCGTTCCTGCGTGCTTGCGTCGGCCTCCAGTTCGAAAACACCCAGGCCGGATTCTGCGGCAATGATGTATGCGTCGGAATCCCGGACTCTTGAGAGCAGCGGCAGGCCCAACGACGTGAGGAACCGTTCGAGTGGTTCGTAGACAGGCATTGCGCTCCGCACGCGGTTGGCGACGACCCCGACTTTGATATTACGCGTGCGGACCTTGCCAAGGACCAGCAGTTCTTTCAGGAAATTCGCGGTGGCATGGATATCGATGGATGACGGCGCAACCGGCACGATCACCAGCTCCGCTCTGGCCAGAAGCTCCTGCAACAGGATGCCCTTGACACCGCCGGGGGCGTCGACGAGAAGAAGGTCGGTATCGGACGGTATCCACATCTGCCGGCTGCGCACGGGTTGATCGGGCTGACGCACCGCATTGGCGCCGTGAATTCGCGGCATTTGCCCGGACCGCGTTTTCAGCCATTGCAGGCTTGAGCCCTGCTGGTCATAGTCCATGATGGCAACCTTGGCGCCGGTGCTCGCGTAATAGCTGGCGAGATTCGTTGTCACCGTCGTCTTGCCGCACCCGCCTTTGGAATTGATGACCAGGATGGTTCGCACGAATCAAAACTCGCTAATAATGTCACGTGAACGTTACAGGACGGAATTGCCCATTTACAGTCGTTATTGGCGGGACGAGCGTGATTTGTTATCGACCGGGGCGATTTTCCGCGTTTATGGGATTGAACCGTGACGCATTACTCAGACGAGCACAGCGCAATGGGTGCCGAGAACGAGGCGGCGGCGTGGGTCGGTCGCCAGCCAGCGACGGATTGATCCTGCCGGCTGTCCCGGTACATCGGATCGTCCGCGATACGGCGCAAGGTTGCGGTCCATTCGCGTAGGCGAATCCGTAAGCGAGCACGCGATCAAACCAGCGTTTGAGGATCGCGGGCAGCCCGCCCCACCAGATCGGAAAGAGGAAGATCAGAAGATCGGCTCGCGTAACGCGGCCCTGTTCGCGTTGCAGGTCGGCTGCAAAGCCATTCGTTTTCGATGCGTGAAGTTGCTCGCTCTGGTAGTGAAAGCGATGCGGATCGGCGGCGGTCGTAAAGTCGTGCCTTCCGGCAACCGGATTGAAGGCTTCGGCATGCAGATCGGACACTTCGACGGCATGCCCAGCATCTTGCAGCGCACGCACTGCCGCGTCGCGCATCGCGCCGGTGAATGATGTCGGCTCAGGATGTGCGTAGATGATCAGTACGTTCATTGGGTGCTCATCGCATCGATTCGCAGTTTGGGGCAGGCCACGCAACGAGGGGCGCAATGTCCGGGGCTCCATTTGCATCGGTAGGGCGCTTACCGAATGCGCACACAGGTCGCTCGCAATTCGAGAGGATGCGCGCGATGGCTCCTCTCGGAATCTCGCCAACGGTAACTGAACCGAATGGCACTTACTTAACGTGCACTGCCCAAGCCTCCGTTCGACCTGAGCCTGTCGAAGGGTAACGCAGGCTTGTCGAAGGCGGGCCATCGCCCGCTCACGGACGCTCCGGCATTCACCCTTCGACAGGCTCAGGGCGAACGGTAAATCCTCTGATTCGCTTAAGTAAGTGCCATTCGTAACTGAACGCCGTACCATGGCGACTCGTACAACGCAACGGCCACGCAGAGAACGGGAGCCGTCGGGTGCGAAGCGCCATACGATGCGGGCGGGGGTAAGCCGTCACGCCCCCTTTATCAATCCCCGCCCTTTCCGTACACTGCGCGGAACTCAGG
>JANMUI010000033.1:0-1403 GCA_031391405.1 Betaproteobacteria bacterium | reverse complement strand
TCGTGTCGGCCGGTCGCCGGCCCATGCCGCATTCGGTGCCGACTCCAAATTTCTCCAGATGCCGGCTCGCCGCTTCGATTCGCTTGCGCGTTCCCTCGATTCCGTCGGTGATATGGACCAGGCCGAGATAGATCTCGGTTTCTCCAGCGCGCATGAGCGCAGCAAGCGGAGCGAAATAGGCGTCGTCGCTCCGATTGCGCGGCACCGGCATGTGAACGAAATTGAGCGGCCTGGACAAACCGGCGGCAACCCCATTGATCACCCGTACCATTATTTTCGTGTCCTCCGGTTCCTTGAAATGCTTGTGCCCGAAGTCCCCATAACACAGGTGATAGCCGAGCTCTACTGCCCTGGGCACGCGGTTGCCGATGCGCGCGAGGCTCTCGATGCTGCCCTTCTCGGGGTCCGCGAGGTGACTCGGCATGACCCCTTCGATGATCGCGAATTCGATGGCCACATCCCACTGTATCGAGAGTTCTTCGTGCGCGACCGACGCCGCGATCTGGGCGACTTCCGCCAGCATCCGTGCTTCATAGGCCTGTTCGACCATGGCCTGGGCCTCGGGTACGAAGGAGGTCTGTACCGGCGCAAGCGGCGTCGGCAGGCACACCATGAAACGCACTCCCTTCGGAATCGCGCCGTCCTGCTTCTGGCGGCGAAACTCGCCAAACGATGCAATGGCCGCATCGGCATAACCCAGCGATGGAAAGGCGATGTCCTGCGCACCGATGCCGGTCTTGAGCTTGAGCCGCGGACGCGCCTTGTAGGGTCCGCTCATCACGTCCTCTTTTTCGAACTCAGGCATTGCGGCCAACAGGTTGTATTGGCAAGTGATCCAGTTTTTCCGCGCACCCGTCTCGCCGTCCGGAATCCGGCAGACATGCCGCCCCAGTTTTTTCCCGATGAGTTGGAATACCGCCCGGCTATCCTCGAGCGGAACGCTGCCGACCAAGTGCACGCCTGCAGGCTGGGATGGGGCGAAAGTCATTGGCGTACTCCACTTTTCAGATTGCCAATATGATACGGATACTTTTCAATCGCTGAAGCGAATGGCACTTGCTTAAACCTAAGCGAACGACGAAACGCGGAAGCCATTCGTAGTGTCCGCGAATAATCGGACAGCCGGCAAATCGAATAGTTGACTCAAGTGTTTCGTCGCGAGGGGAGGCAAACGTGAACAAGGGGATCACGGCTATTGCGGCCGGGCGGCTGGCAGGCGTGCTGCTCCACGCCGTGGTGGGGATCGCCTTGTGCGATGCGCTGCACGCGCAACCTGCTGGACGGGCGATTCGCCTGGTCGTGCCGTTCGGCCCCGGCGGGGGGCAGGATATCCTGGCGCGCTCCTTCAACAATGAGCTCGGCGCCGCGCTCGGTGACCCTGTCGTGATCGAGTACAAGCCAGG
>JANMUI010000011.1:0-2993 GCA_031391405.1 Betaproteobacteria bacterium | reverse complement strand
GGGGCTTGAACGTGGCGCCCAGGTATTGGTGCTCGTTTGCGGTGACGACCGAGCCCGAGGTTATGAACAGTGTGTAACCGTCTGGTGCCGATCGCGCGATCTGGGCGGCCGCAATGTTGCCGGCCGCACCGCCGCGATTTTCGACGACGACCGTCTGGCCCCAGGCGTCCGTCAGCTTCTGCGCGAGCATACGACCGGCGATATCGGTCGCGCCACCGGGTGCGAACGGGATCAACATCCGCACGGGTTTGGTCGGGTAAGACTGCGCCTGCACCCAGCCGCTGGTCATACCGGATAGCGTCATGACCGCTGCGATGATCAGCTTCATGGCTCTGCACCTCCACGAGCATTCGTCGATCGACGCATTCTTACGCCGGCACCCGGTCAAACGCAAGTCCGGCGGGAATGAGGGTGGCGTGAACAGGATGGATTCAGGACGCAGTGCTGACCGAGGGCTTTCCAGCCAGCCGTGAGAAAGCGGGCGCGGCGATCCGCTCGATCGTGACATTCAGGCAGGCGGGCCGGCCCGACGCCAATGCCCGATCCAATGCACCCGGAAGATCGGACGCCTTGGTCACCAACTCGCCATATCCACCGAGTGCGACGACCATCTGGTCATACCGGGACTGCAGCATTTCGCAACCGATTGCACGGTCCCGCCCGTAGGTGCGCAGTTGAATCTGATATTCGGCATTCCAGCATGCGTCGTTGGCGACGATCGCGACGAACGGAATATTGCGACGCACCGCGGTTTCATACTCCATGGCGTGAAAGCCGAACGAGCCGTCGCCAATCGTAAGGAGCACCGGCCCATCCGGTCGTGCCACCTTTGCCGCAATCGCGAAGGCGACCCCGCCACCAATGGCGCCGCCGGGGCCGTTGGTGATGCGGGCGCCGGCCTGCTCTGCGACGCAGGCCTGGGACCATTGGCTGGCTTCGCCGCCGTCCGATACATAGGTGGCGCGCGGCGTGCGATCGATGACCGCTCTTAGCGCGCGGCCGATGTCGAGGGCATGTATGGCACCTTCGCGAGATACGATCGAGGCCCAGCTTTCCGGGCGAAACCGCACTGCCGCCTGAACGTCTTCTGCCCAGGCCGTGGGTGCCATCCGACGCTTCTTTGCCATCGCGATCAATGTTTCCGCCGAGACGATCGCATCCGCACAGGTGGCGAACTTGATGCGCCCGCGGTCATCGATTGCGAGCGTAGCGCGACGAATCGCTTCGGGATCAGGATCGATCTGGATGAATCGACTCGCCGCATCGAAGGCCGGTGCGCGACCGAACTGCACCGTGAAATCGAATTTCTTGCCGAGCATCAGCACCAGATCGGCGCGCACGAGCACTTCGGCAAACGCGCCGAGCGAAGGATCGGCAATGCCGCGCGGACTTTCCATATACAACACCGGTATTCCGGTGACGGATTGCAAGGATTCTCGCGCGGCGCGGCCACGCCCGTTCCCCATCGCCGGGCCGGTAATAATCACTGGGCGTTTGGCCGCGGCGAGTGCGTCGAGCACGGTACCGGCGATTAATTCGTCCAGTGTCGCTGCTGCTGCAATAAAGGCACCGGCGTCGGGCACGCGTCGCGCATCCTGCGTGTCGGTACTTTCCATGAGATCGGTCGGGAAGCTGAGATGCACCGGCCCCGGACGCCCCGCCATTGCGATGCGCATCGCTTTTGCCACGTCGGCGCCGATCTGATCGACGCTCTGAATGGTCCACGAGGCCTTGCAGGCCGGCGCAGCCATCTCCGCCTGGCGCAACTCCTGGAACGCGTCGATGCCAAGCGCGTTGAGCGGCGCATGGCCCGAGATCATCACGACCGGCGATTCGGCCCCAAGCGCGGTAAACAGCGGACCCACGGCGTTCGCATGGCCGGGACCACCGGTGAACAAACACACGCCGGGTTTACCGGTCAAGCGGCCGTACGCGTCGGCCATGTGCGTGGCGGCGCCCTCATGACGGACGTGAATGATATCGAGCTTGGCATCGATCGCGGCATCAAAGACCGGCATGACATGATTGCCGGACAACGAGAACACCTTGCTCACTCCGCCGCGTTGCAGGGATTGGGCAAGGATGTCAGCACCTCTGAGTTTGGGCATGATGGCGTTTTATATAGGTTTAAAGATTTCACCGCAGAGGACGCAGGGGACGCAGAAAACGCAAGGGCTTCATTGCTTGGAAGAAAATTGTAGGTGTGTCGAATTAAGGTGACACTCGTGTTCCGGGTTCGCACGCACGCCGTCCACTGTTTCCCCTGCGTCCTCTGTGGTGATAGATGTACGTTCTACGGTTAAGCACTCTCGTAAAGCCGCGTCAACACGAACTCCCGGTGTCCCAGCGCCTCCGCCGCGGTGAGGCGCCCATTCGCGGTGCGGAACATGCAGTCGAGGAGCTTGTCGCCGGCATCGTCCGGAGACATTTCGCGCCGGAGCAACCCCGATACATCGACATCGATGTGCTCGGACATGGTCCGTACCGTGCGCGGATTCGCGCAAAGCTTGATGACCGGCAGAATCGGATTGCCGATCACATTGCCTTGTCCGGTCGGAAAAAAATGCACGACATAGCCCGATGCAGCGCATAGCGTAACCATCTCGGCCGCGGCCGACGATGAATCCATGAACCAAAGACCCGGTCCGCTCGGCACTTCGCCTTTGTCGATCACGCCATCGACCAGACACTTGCGTCCGATCTTCTGGATATTGCCAAGGGCCTTCTCTTCGATCGTGGTGAGACCGCCTGCGATGTTGCCTTTGGTCGGCTGCGATTCCGAAAGATCGCTGGTCTTGTGCCGATTGATGACGTCCTGATAGCGATCGAACATGAATTGGAATTTCTTGCGGACCGCGTCGGTGCGACAACGCGCGGCAACCAGATGCTCACCGCCGGTGAGCTCGGTGGTCTCGCCAAAGACCAGCGTTACGCCGTGCGGATAGAGTTTGTCGAACGCGTTGCCGACGGTCGGATTCGCGGCGCAGCCCGAT
>JANMUI010000131.1:0-15274 GCA_031391405.1 Betaproteobacteria bacterium | reverse complement strand
TTAGTCTCTTACGACTTCAAAGTTCTGCAAACTGGCACAGAATGATGGTGACGAATTCAAGCGCGAGCCAAAGCCGGGACGATCGCGAAGGTAGTCAGACGCTCGAAAGCTGCAATAGCGAGTCGGCCAGCGCGGGTGAGGTAATAGCGGTAGGTGTTTGCCGCGCGCTTGAGAAGTCCGAGTATGTGCAGGCGACGCAGTTGGCGCGAGAGCCGGCAGGCCGACAGATCGGGCAGCAGGCGCATGAGGTCGCATCGGGCCAGGCCGTGAATGTTGAACTCAGGGCGCTGCACGGCGCGCAGCAGCGCTTGGTCATGGCGGTCGAAGAAGTTCACGCCCTTGAAGGATCGGTCGCCATCGGGCTTGGGGTGCGTGACGCGCTCGAGCACGCGTTGGCCGCTGCTGTGGTCATCCAGGCTGGACAGGAACTCGAGGTAGCGGTGATTGCAGCCGAGCAAGATCTCGCGCAGGTCGATGAGGCTGTAGATGGACTTCTTCAGCGGCGCGACCTCGCGCGTGGTGTGCCCTGTGCGGTGTTCCACCTTGCGGTGGTGCTTGAAGAACGCGACATCGTTGGTGGTGGTCTCGATGCGCAGGATACGGGCGAACTTGTCGTACAGCTTGACCGAACAAGACCCGAACTTGTGCTTGATGCAGGTGCCCTCGATGCGGGTGCTCAGGCGCGAGCCGATCTCGGCGGCCAACTGCGGGGTGATCTTCTTGCCCAGGAAGGTGGCGACTTGCTCGGCCTTGACCGACAGCACCGCCTCGCGGGTGAGCTGCTGGTAGAGCGACCTGAGGATTTGCTCGCTCTTGAACACCAGGTCGGTCGAATACTCGACCTGCATGATGCTCCAGTGGTAGGTTTGCGCGAACACATCGAGCACCGGACAGCACAGCTTGGCGTAGCGGTCGAGATGCCGATGCAGCAGTTCGGGGTTCAGGCTGTCGGCCAATGCCTGTGCGCGCGTCCAGTCGGCGATGCGCACGAAGGCGTTGTCGGCGGTGGCGAAGTCGATCCCCTCGCGCGCCAGCCGTTTGGCCAGCCAGCTATGGCCGTTGCAGTACACCTGCAAGCGAAACGGGCAGTAGGTGGGCACGCGCACATAGATCAGCCCCAGCTCGCGGTCCATCCAGTAGAAGTAGTAATGCAGGCACTTGGTGGTGTCGGGGCGCAGGAACGTGCGCCCACTGGCTTTGTCGTGCCAGGGTTTGTAGGTTGCGCAGGTTTCCATCGCCGAAATCACATGCACCAGTCCCGGCACATCGCCGCGCGCGGCCAGCACCTTGGCAACCACGTCTTCCTTGCGAATGTGGGCCTTGGCGATGTGCTGGATCGTCGCGCCGTGCTCAGTGGCAAGCGCCAGCGCGTTCGCGCGGATGCGATCGCGCAGCGGCAGCGCAAACTGCGGGTAGTCGAAGATCCGGATGCCCCGCGCGTACAGGAAACTCGTCATGCCCGCGGCGTAGCACGCCCCCGGCAGCGTCCCGGTGATGACAATGCGGTCATAGCACGACAGCACACCCGCCAAATTCTCCGCGTACCGCGTCGTCAGCACATCCATCGCAGCCTCCACTTCGATGCACTTCGCCAGCACGCAAGGCTACTCCCCTGTTTGGTTCCGGCTTGTCCGGGTTAGGTTACCTCTAAAAATTCAAATTTTCCGTCATTCTTGCGAAGGCGGGAATCCAGAGGCTATTGACTCATCGGGCATTCCAAAAAGCCTAGATTCCCGCCTTCGCGGGAATGACCAATTTTTAAAGGCGCCCTGTAGTGATCCAGGAGGCCATGGACGGTAGCCGAGGCGTATGCATGCAACGCCCTGAGGCCGTTTCTTACTGTGCGGCGAGGGCTTGGTTCAGCGCCGTGGGCCTCCGCCAGTCGGCCTGAGCGCATTGCGAAACACGAAATTCGCAACATTCCGCCCCTGCAAGATGCCCTCGGTCTTGTCGAATGCCCAGTGGATGCCCAGGTAGATGCGGCTTTGCCCGTTTTCCTCTTCGGCTTCCGACAGCGAAGCGAAGCGACGCCTGACCAGCGGCCGGATATTCCCCGCGTTGTCTTCGGTCTCGCCGTTCAACTCGTCGGATACGAAGTTGAAGGCGATCCGATCGGACCCGTAGAAATTGCGCAGCATCTGAAACAGGGCGCCGCCGAACGCGGCGTGACCGGAGGGGTATGCCGGGAACGGCGGTGTGAAGTTCGGGCCGTTCAGATTGCTGGCCGGTGCGCCAAGCGGCGTATAGCCCGCATCGCCTGTCGTAGCCGCGTTGCCGTCCCCCTTTTTGCTGGGGCCGGTGCCGGCATCGGCCTCCCTGATGCCGGTAACAGGGCGCCAGTACTGATAGAAGTACTTCGATTCCCAGGCCGCGATGCCCGTTTCCGACATGGCAAGATTGATCAGCGCCAGCAATCGCGCAAGCTCGACGACATTGTCGGTGCCGCGCGCCTCCGCGATGCGCATCGCGATCTGGTTGTACAGACGCGGCGGTGCGCACAGGCTCGGCGTGCCGTCGTAGGCCCACTAGATTCCGGCGGTGGTTTGATCCTGGCTGCGAACGGTTGGCGTGATGGTCCCATCGCCACCCAATCGCTTGACCTCCGCGAAGGCTTTTGCATAAGCCGGACTGTCGAGCGCAGGCGGCGGTGGGATGCGGAATTGATCCGGCGCACTCAGGACGAATGGCTTCACCGTTCCCCAACGAGCGCCCAAGGCGATGGGAATCTGACTCACCGGATCCGGGCGCCATTTGCCCGGTTCGTTGCTCGGAATGAAATTGACCCCCACGACGTCACCCACGCGCTGCTCGGGGTGATTCGATCCGTCGCTCGCGCCGCGCGCGAGGATTGCTGCCGCGGACTTTCTACCGAGCTCGATCCCCTTGGCCTTTCCGGCCAAGTCGCGAATGGCCGCCAGCTCTTCGGCGAGCAACGCAGCGAAGGCAGGACGTTGCGAGGGAAACAACGCGCCGAGCGTGTCGTGCGCCGCTTGCGCGATCGCCGCGTAGATCGACGTGCCGTCCGGCGCGGGAGCGAGCGCGGTATAGCCGCGATGGCCGCCGGCAATCGCGTTGATCGCGTCGAACATCGCGACATGCACGATCGCCATCGCGCGACTCGAGCGGCCCGGGCCTAGTTGTTCGCCGAAGACACGGGTTTCGCCTGCCGCCGCGGGCGTGTGATCCAACCCGGTGGCATCGAGTGCGATGGCATGCCAATTGCGCAGGCTGTCCATCGCCGTAATGCGCGGCCGCCGTGCGCGTCCGGCGGTTGGAGAACCCTGGAAACGCGGCCCCAGCGTATCGCTGATGCCGCCGCGAAAGCCTTGTGCCAAGGCCGCGGGTGAGACTGCAAGGGCGAGCATTGCCGCAGCCGCCTGACGGCGGCGTTGATTGATGACCATGCATCGATCTCCTTCTAGTTTGAGGAGCTCATCGCACGGATCCGCATACGTGCACCGCTAGGCGTGCCATCCGTGGACTGCCGCCTGATTTCTAACGACTTCCGTCGGCCTGTTCAATATGCGATCACGTGGGGATTAGCACATGTCCGCTGTGGCAAGCGCACTGTGCGCCGTGATTTAAGTCACGGAAATACATGACTGACCGACGGAAGCATGGGGCGATCGGCGGTCCGAACATCGCGTTGGGATCGCAGGCGACTTGCACCGAACGAATCGTTCAACGATCAGAAGAACAGCCGGACACCTGAAAGTGCGATCGACGGCACATAGGTGATGATCATGAGCGCCACGAAATACAAGATGAAGAATGGCCAGAGGCCCCGTACGATGGTCTCAGCGGGAAACTTCAACACCGCCTGCGCGACAAAAATATTGATGCCGAAGGGTGGCGTGAAAAGTCCGATCGCGAGATTCACCGTCACGATGATGCCGAAGTGCACCGTATCGATGCCGGCGGCCTTTATGATCGGCACGAGTAGCGGCGTGAGCATGATGATCGCGGACAGCGGATCGACGAAGCACCCGACGATCAGCAGCAACACGTTGATCGCCGCAAGAATCGCAACCGGACCAAGGTTCATTTCCTGCAGCCACTGCACGATTGCCGCCGGCACCTGATTCACGGTGAGCAGCCACGAAAATACGCTTGCGCAGGCGACGATGACGAACACCTGCGCCGTCAGGCGTACGGTCCGGGCGGCGCATTCCAGGATCTCACGCCACGAAATATCACGATAAACAATGCGGGTGACGATCACCGCATACAGGCAGGCAACGGAGGCCGCCTCAGTCGGCGAGAACACGCCGCCGTACACGCCGCCCAGAATAATGAAGGGCGCGCCAAGGGCCCATGTTCCACGCGCTAGGGCACGCAATAGCCGGCTTGGATCGAAGCTCGCACCGATGTCGATGCCGCGGCGACGGGCGTAGACATAGACGTACGTTGCCAGCATCAGGGCAATCAACAGGCCGGGACCCAGCCCCGCTGCATAGAGCTTCGGCACGGACTCCTGCGCGGTCGCGCCATAGAGGATCATCGGGATACTGGGTGGGATGATGATGTCGATGGCGCCGACCGACGTGATCAGCCCGGCGCTGAACGTTTCAGGGTACTTGCGCGCGCGCATCGCCGGAACCATGATCCGGCCGATCGTTGCGACCGTCGCGCTGCTGGCGCCAGAGATCGCGCCGAAGATCGCGGAGGTGCCGACCGACGTGATCGCGAGGCTGCCGGGCACGCGACCGAGCCCCGCCTGCACGACGTCGACGATGCGCTGCGCGACGGTGCCGCGCCCCATCACTTCGCCGGCATAAAGAAAAAACGGCACCGCGAGCAGCGCGAATGCGTCGATCGCGCCGAACATGGTCTGATGCAACGCGGCATACGGGATGTTCATGTAGAACACCAGCGCCACCGACACACCGGCCAGCAGCACCACGAAAATCGGCATTCCAAGCAGCAGGAGAACGACCGGCAGAATGCCGAGGGCGAAGCTCATGGCCGGCGGCCGTTGATGAGGAGCCGTATGCAAAGGAGCGTGATCAGCGCATAGCCGGCGGCAACAGCGCTGTGCGGAATCCACATGGGTATGCCGCCAACCGCGCTATTCACACCGACCATGCGGGCGGTGTAGAGCGAGGAGTGGACGACGACAAAAACGGCGAGCACGATCACGATCGCCAATTCAACGATCCGCAGCGACCGGGAGAATCGCGCCGGAAAGTACTTCAGCAAGGCGTCCATGCGCAAATGTTCGCCATGCCACGTGACCACGGCCGCGCCTACGAACGCGATCCAGATCATGCCGTACGTCTGCGTTTCATCCGCACCCAGAATCGTGCGCGAGAACACATATCGACCGACCACGTTGATGACGTTGAGGACAATGATCGCGAGGAGCAGCCAGGCGAGCGTGAGCTCGATGAAACGGATCGCACGGCTGATCGCGGCATCGATGCCCGAGGCCGAACCATCGTCACCCGGCGTGCCGAGAGTTTCGATCGCCGCGCCCGGTTCAGCCAAAATTCGCCCCGCCATTCACGATCACGACCTCACCGGTCATATAGCGCGCGCCTTCGGCGATGAGAAAGCAGGCAACGTCGGCAATTTCTTCGGGCGCGCCGATGCGCCCAAGCGGTGAACTGGCCGCCGCCCGGGTGCGATTCTCGGGCGAGTAGTTGCGAATCATCGACGTCTCGGTCACGCCCGGTGCTATCGCGTTGACGCGCACACCGCTTGGCCCCAACGCGCGCGCCATCGTTCGCACGAGGCCGGTGATCGCTGCCTTCGAGGCGATGTAGGCCGGGCCGCCGCTACCCGCGGCGCCACCAACACCAGCCGCGATCACCGTGGTGGATGCGGTGAGGACGATCGCACCATGCTTCTGGGATTCCAAGTGTCGGCCGACCGCCTGCGCGATCAGGAACGACCCGGTCACATTGACCGCCAGCACGCGGTTGAACTCTTCGGCGCTCAACTCCGTCCAGAACGTACTCGAATGAATCGCCGCGCAATGGATCAATGCGTCCAGCTTGCCGAATCGCTTGAGCGTGGCACCGACGGCCGCAGCGCAATCCTCAGCACGGGATACATCGCAGGCGATCGCCTCGGCGTTCGCCGCACCGCCAGGGAGCGCTGCATGAACCGCCTCGCGGCGAAGATCGATGGCCCCGACTTGATGTCCGCGATCCAGCAGCAATTGCACGCAGGCTCTACCGATACCGCTCGCGGCGCCGGTCACCATGACGGTCTGCATCGATGCAGTACGTTCAGTGCTCATTGCGTTGGCCTCGCAAGAAATTGTCCGATCGTCGCGTCGGTATGAAACGCCGGCTTTTCGTAGTAATGCGGCCCATCATAGATCTCGATCAGGCGACTCGCTTCGTGCGCAATCGTGGGCCCGTGCGGATGATCCTTCGGATTCATGTAGAACGCGCCCGCTCGCAGGCGAAGTCCCACCGTCGTGTACTCATAGTCGCCTTCCAGGCAATACATGAACTGGTTCGAAGCGTGCGAGTGTTGTACCGGAATCGCGCCGCCCTTCTTGAACTCGAGGAGCGCAATGCTTGCACCGGTCGCCTCATTCTTCCAGAGGAAATACTGACGAAAGCCATAGTCTGGAAAATCGATCCACTGCGCCGGATCGAGCGCGGCGGTGTCGATCAACATCTCGCCAAGTGCCTTCAGGTCTTTCACTCGACTCCTCCTTCGTTAGTGGTCGGTGCGCGCGAAGTTCGCGGTGTGGGACTCAATCTCCCGGTCGGCCACGCGCCACCCAATCTTCATATTCCTTGCGCGTCGCTTCGCTCGGCGGAAAGAGCCCGAAGATGGAACGACCCTTCGCGATCTCCCGTTCGGCGAATTTCTCGAAGTCCCCCACCCCTTCGGCTTCCGCCGCGATCTCTGCGACCACATGACGTGGAATGACGACGATGCCGTCTTCGTCGCCAACGAGAATGTCACCTGGATAGACCGCGACCCCGGCGCAGCCGATCGGCCGATCCAGCTCGAGCGGATGCATGGCGATTGGCGTTGCAGGTGTCGTCGGCTGTCGATGGTAGGCAGGGAAGCCCAAGCGACGCATTGGGCCCGTGTCGCGAAAGCCGCCATCCGTAACGATGCCGGCCGCGCCGCGCGCCTGCAAGCGTCCCACCATCAGATCGCCGGCGGACGATGCGCGCAAACACCCTTGCGCATCGATTACAAGCACCGCACCCGGTGGACATTCCTCGACTGCACGCCGATGAATATTCTCATCGCTTGCGTAATTCGCAAGCGAGTCGACATCCTCACGCGCCGGGATGAACCGCAAGGTGAACGCGGGACCGACCAGCCGCGGCTGCGATACATCGAGAGGCCGAACGCCGGCCATATAAACGTTGCGAAAGCCTCGTCGCAGCAGGCAGTTGGCGATGCACGAGATGCTCACGCCTGCAAGCTTGTCGCGAACGGCGGGGGCGAGGCCTGAATTGTGCTGATCAGCCATTCGGCGATCTCAATGATGGGCACAGCGCGAATTCAAGACGAATCCGCATGCGATTGCGCCGATGAAGATATCACAGCGGCCCCATACATAAGCAGCGCGTGCAGCGTCTTGAATCGAGACGCCGCGATCGGTTCCGGCGACACTGAATCGACCTGCTGCGAAGGTGATGTCGCCCGCATCGGTCTCCAGCATATGCGCGGCAATGCGCTTGCCCTTCGCGATGATATCGGCGGCCGCAAGCGACAACGCGGATCCGCCGATCGTTGCGGTACGCGAGCCGAAACTGCCACGGCCGTAGGCGACCTTGTCCGTGTCGCCCTGGATCACCTGCACGCGTAGCGGATCGACACCGAGCCACTCGCCGAGCGCGGTGCGATAGGGCATTGCCGCGATCAAGTTGCGCCGGCGGAGCTCGACCGGATCAACATTCATCTCGTGGGCCGCCTGATCGAGCACCCGTTCGACCAGAAACGTAGCCTCGGGGCGACCGGCACCGCGGTACGTGGTGAGCGTGCGCGAATGCGTGAGCACGCCATGGATCGTCACATGCATCGCCGGGATCGCATACACACCGGAGAGCATGCGCGCACCGATCAACGGCGGGTGCGCGCCCGAGGGCCCGACCTGGCAGCCGAGATTGTGGTGGGTTCTCACCCGAAATCCGAGAATGCGGCCGCCTGCATCGAACGCCATCTCGCCTTCAGCCAATTGATCGCGGCCGTTGAAGTCGGCGAGGAACGATTCGCTGCGATCGGCGATCCACTTGACCGGTCGGCCGATGCGCTTGGCCGCCCATAGGACCAGTACCTCTTCCGGATAGAGCCCGCCCTTGGTGCCGAAGCCGCCGCCGACATCACGCGCAATCACGTGGATCCGATGCGCCGGAACACGCAACACCTGCTCCGCGAGCAATTGCCGAATGCGATGCGGGTTCGCGGTCGAGCTGACGAGTCGATAGCGTCCCTCGTTGCAATCGAATGTGCCGATGCAGCCGCGCGGCTCGAGAGGATTGCCCGCCAACCGCTGATTGTGGATGCGGATCCTCGTCACATGGTGCGCATGGACGAACGCCGCCGCGGTCGCCGACCGATCGCCCAGCTCGTGCACGAAGCAAAGATTATCAGGACGCAGAGGCCACACCGCTGGTGCGCCAGGGACGATTGCCGATGCAATCGTCGGTGCGGCGGGCAGTGGGTCGTAGTCGATAGCGACGCGCTCCGCGGCATCCAAAGCGCCGGCCCGCGTCGCGGCAATCACCAGTGCGACTTCCTGTCCTACGCAGCGGACCTGATCCACCGCAAGCGCGGGAAACGATGTGCGAAACCACTTGCCACCCATTATGGTCGAGGGAATGCTCGCGCAGGGAATATCGCCCAATCCGTCAGCCGCGAGATCAGCGCCGGTGAGCACGGCCGACACATCGGGCAACGCAAGCGCCCTGCTCGGATCGATGCGGGCAATTCGCGCCGCCGCATGCGTCGAGCGAACCACCACCATGTGTAGGGCGCCCGGAATCTCCCAATCGTCCACATACCGGCCGTGGCCAGTGAGCATGCGCGCGTCCTCGACGCGAACGGTCAAGGCACTCGATGTACTACTGAATGCCAACGGCTTCATCATGAGATTTACCTTCGTGGTGCTTCATTGGACCACATCGCCTGGTGGCAAACTCCGAGCAGGACAATTCACGGCGCCGCATGCAAAGTCGTAGACTGAAGGCTGACACGATGATCCCAGTGTCCCCTCCCCGATTCAATCGATGCCATGGATCCCCAACGCTTGAACGTACTGGTCGCCGGTGCCGGAATCGGCGGGCTCACCGCAGCACTCTACCTCGCTGCGATCGGCTGTCGTGTGCGCGTCTATGAGTCGGCCGCCGAGATTCGCGAGTTGGGCGTCGGCATCAATGTGCAGCCGCATGGCATCAAGGTACTCGATCATATCGGCCTTGGACCGGCACTCGCGCAATGCGGGACCGCCTGCGAGGAGCTCATCTACTTCAACCGGCACGGCCAGGAAATCTGGCGCGAGCCGCGCGGCCGGAAAGCGGGCTACAAATGGCCGCAGGTATCGATTCATCGAGGCCGACTGCAAGGCTTGATCTTGCGTGCCGCGACCGAGCGACTCGGTGCGGACGCGATCCGCGCGGGCCATCACCTTGCGCGCTTCGAGCAGGACGAGCGGGGCGTTACCGCGCAGTTCGTCGACAAACGCTCGGGCGCTCTGTTGGCAACCGAGCGCGGTGACGTCTTGATTGCCGCCGACGGCATTCACTCAACAGTGCGGCGAACCTTCTATCCGGCCGAAGGCGAGCCGCGCTTTTCCGGGCAACTCATGTATCGCGGCGTATCGGACGGCGCCCCTTTCCTCTCTGGGCGTTCCATGTTCATGGCGGGCCACGCATTGCAAAAGGTCGTTGCCTACCCGATGAGCCAAGAGGCCGCAGAGCGTGGCGGATGCGAGATCAACTGGATCGGCGAGAAGACGATTCCACCCGAGACGCCAATGGTGCGGGAAGAATACAACCGCCGCGCTGAGCTGTCGGAGATCCTTCCATGGTTCGAGAACTGGCGCTTCGGCTGGCTCGACATTCCGGCGATGATGCGTGGGTGCAAAGAGCTGTACGTGTTTCCGAAGGTCGACCGCGACCCGATTCCGACGTGGACCTTCGGACGCGTCACCTTGCTGGGTGATGCCGCGCACCCGATGCATCCGGCCGGTTCAAACGGCGCGACCCAGGCGATCGTCGATGCACCGGCCCTGGCCAAGGCGATCATCACGTCGCCCGATCCGCAGTCGGCGCTCGTGGCCTATGAGGCGGTACGTCGCGAGGCGGTATCGAAACTCGTCACGGTGAATCGCACACAGATGGGCCCGGAGTCGGTCATGATCCTTGCCGAGCAGCGCGCACCGGAGGGATTCGACAACGTCCTCGACGTGTTCACGCAGGAAGAGCTAGAGTCCGCCTCGAGCAATTATCGCCGGTTGGCGGGCTTCGATCAGGCAGCGCTCGATACGATCGACCCGATCCTAGATACGGCGCTGAAGGCAGGCGGGCCGCGATAGCGACCAGTCGGTATGCGAGCATCGCAATTCGAACAAATTGATACGGACAACTGGAATACAACCAAGGGAGCCTCCATGTACCCATGCATGCAGCACATCATGGTCGCGGCGCTTGCTGTTGCGGCGTGCACGACAACCGCATACGCGCAGACGGCAGCGATAGAACAGCGACTGGAGAAAGCGCTTCGGGAGATCGGCTTCCAGGACGGCAAGCTTCCGGTGCTCAAACCCGCCGTCGGCAACTACGTCGATCACATTCAAGTCGGCAACCTGCTCTTTCTCTCGAGCGCAGCGGGGCAGCGCCCTGACGGCCAGTTCGCGCGCGGCCGAGTCCCCGACCAGGTGAAGCTCGAGGACGCGATCACCGTCGCCAAGCTCGCATGCGTGCGCCAGATCAACCGAATCAAACTCGCGGTCGGCGATCTTGGTAAGGTGAAACGCATCGTCAACGTCAAAGGCAAGATCTGGACGCAAGAAGGCTATACCGACGGCACCAAGGTCATCGACGGTTGCTCGGCCTTGCTCGTCGACGTATTCGGGGAGGCCGGCAAGCACACGCGAACGACGGAAGGGATGGCTTCGTTGCCGTTCGGCGTGACCCTCGAAGTCGATGTGCTCGTCGAGCTCAACTAGATTTGTAAGTGACTAACACCCAAGGAGCAATCGCATGTTTTTTCGCATCGCGTTGTCGACCCTCACGCTTGCAGGCATCTCGTGCGTAGCCGGCGCGCAACCGTTCCCATCACGCCCGGTGACGGTCGTGATCCCGTTTCCACCGGGGGGCATCTCGGACAACAGTACGCGCATCATCGGCCAGAAATTCACCGAGAACGTCGGCCAGCCGATCGTCATCGAGAATCGGCCCGGCGCGGGCGGACAGATCGGTGCGGACGCTGTCAAGAAAGCGCGGCCCGATGGCTACACATTGTTTTTGGCGAATATCGGCTCGCACGGCATCAATCAAAGTCTCTATTCGAAGCTGTCGTACGACCCGATCAAGGATTTCGAACCGGTAACGAGCCTCTTCATCTCGCCCACGCTCGTCCTTGTTCCCTCGGCCAGTCCAGTGAGCTCAATGACGGCGTTGATCGACTACGCCAAAGCGCGGCCGGGCAAGGTTACCTATGGCTCGCAAAGTATCGGCAGCGGCGGGCATCTGTCCGGTGAGATCGTGAAAGCAAAGCACGGGCTGGACCTGACCCATGTGCCGTACAAAGGGTCCGCGCCCGTGCTCGCGGATCTGGTCGCCGGTCGCATCGATTTTCTTTTCGACCCGATCACGACCGCGCTGCCCTTCGTAAAGGATGGACGGCTGCGCGCCCTCGGTGTGACGGCAGACAAGCGCTCGCCGCTCGCGCCCGATGTGCCAACGCTCGAAGAGCTCGGGTTCAAGGGCTACGACGTCAATCCGTGGTTCGGATTGGCCGCACCGGCAGGCACCCCACGCCCGATCATCGACCGCCTGCACACGGAATTCGTGAAGGCCTTGAAAGACCCTGCGGTGGTGAAGCGCCTGGCCGACCAAGGTATCGATACCGTCGGCAATACGCCTGCAGAATTCGCGAAATTCATCGAGACCGAAACGACGCGCTGGACTGCAGTCGTCAAGATTTCCGGCGCGAAAGCGGATTAGGGATCTCTGTGGCAGACCCCGCAGATTCCTGGCCTACTCCGCCACGCCGATCAGCCGTTCGAGCAGCGCGGCATCGGTAAGCAGTTCCGCGCTCCTGCTGCGATGGACGATCTCGCCATGATCGATCACGACGCAGCGATCGGAATTCGCGAGCGCGATCTCGTGCTTTTGTTCGACCAAGAGCAACGCGAGATTGCCTTCACTGCGCATCTGGTTGATGACGCGCACCAGCTCCTGCACGATCAACGGCGCCAGGCCTTCGACCGGTTCATCGAGTAGCAACACCGTCGGATTGGTCGCGAGCGAACGGGCAATCGCGAGCATCTGCTGCTCACCGCCGGATAGTTGACTACCGTAGTTGCCGCGGCGCTCGGCCAAGCGTGGGAACAGTTCGTAGATCTTCGCTGGTGTCCACGCGCCCGGTCGGCCGACGATACGGATGTTTTCATCGACCGTGAGCGATTTGAATACTTCGCGCTCCTGCGGCACCCAACCGATGCCAAGCCGGCTGCGACGATACGCCGGCATCGACTCCACTCGCGCACCGTGCAGAACGATCTCGCCCGCGTGGTGGGTCGTGAGGCCGCAGACGGTTTCGATCAAGGTAGTCTTGCCCACGCCATTGCGACCGATGACCACCACGGTTTCGCCCCGCTCGACCGTGAGATCGATACCGTACAGTACGCGCGCCGAACCGTAGCCCGCCGATAGGCCATTGATCTCGAGCGCGGCACCGTTACGAGCCAAGGTACACCTCGCGCACCCGCGGATCACCGCGCACCTTCTCCGGCACGTCTTGCATCACCATGCCCCCGGCGGCGAACACCGACACGCGCTCGGCATAGCGAAATACTAGGTTCATGTCGTGCTCGATGAAGAGCACTGTCGTGCCCGCGGTGAGCGTCGCCAGTTGCGCAAACAACTCATGGCCCTGATGCGTCGAGAGCCCGGCGGCGGGTTCATCGAGCAGCAAGACCTGCGGGCGCAGTGCGAATGCCATCACCACCTCAAGCAGCCGTTGCATGCCGTACGCGAGCATGTCGGTCGGGGTCAGCGATTGACCGGCAAGGCCGAACTTCTCAAGTAACGCCTGCGCCTCATCGAGGAGCGCAGTCTCGCGCGCCAGCTTCGCCAGCGAAGGCTTGGCACGGTCGTCACGTTCGAGCAGCGCGAGCGCCACCGACTCCAGCGGATTCAACGACGCGAACAACGTGTTGATCTGGAAGGTCCGGACCAGCCCGGATTTCACCCGCTGTTGCGGCGTTTGCCCGTTGACGACCTGTCCGTTGAAGATGATCTCGCCCGCAGTCGGCTGCAAAAGCCCGGTGACGAGGCTCACGAACGTGCTCTTGCCGGCGCCGTTCGGCCCGATGATCGCGTGCCGCTCACCTCGCCCCAAGGTGAAGTTGAGCCGATCGAACACGATCAACCCGCCGAAGGCCTTGCGCAGATCGCGCGTCTCGAGAACCACATCGCTCATGATGACGATTCGCGCCGGCGCAGCATCCGCTGCAGGAGAACATCGAGCGAGGGCACGATGCCCTTGCGGAAGAACGACACGACGATGACCAGCAAGAGGCCGATCCAGAAGTACCAGTACACCGGATTCAACTGCGCCAGCCAATCGCGCAGGAACAGGAATACGAACGCCCCGACGAAACCACCATACAGTCGGGCGGTTCCACCCAGAATCAGGATGACGAGCACATCGGCCGAGCGCTGAAACGAAAGCGCATCCGGCGACACCGATTGGATCGTTTGCGTGAGGAGCGCACCCGCGACGCCGGCCATCGCCGCAGAAATCGCGAAGATGGCGGATACGTCGGGGCCGACCGGCGCACCGAGCATGATCATCCTGGGAGTATTCTCGCGCGCACCGAGCAGGGCGAGCCCAAACGAAGACTTGACCAGCGCGCGAGCGATCAAGAACACGAGAAACGCGACCGCGAGCGAATAGACGTAAGCCGTCTTGCCGTAGAGATCGAACTTGAATGTACCGAGCACCTGCCCGATCACGACGCCTTGCAGACCGTCGTCACCGCCGGTGAGCTCGGTCGAACGCAGCACGAAGTCATACAGAATCAGATTGAGGCCGAGCGTTACCATCAACAACGCAATGCCGCCGACCTTACGAACAAGGCGACCGGCGGCAAGGCCCACCACACCGGCAACGATCGCAGCGATGAAGAGTCCGCTGATCGGTTCGGTCCAGCCGAACTTGCCGAGGTAGCCCGCGGTGTAGGCCCCGACGCCGAAGAACGCCGCATGGCCCATCGTGAGGATGCCGCGATAGCCGAGCAGAAGATCGAGCGACATCGCGAACAGGCCCCAGATGATGATCTGGGAGAGCAGCGGCAGATTCGCACCCGGTACGAAATAGAGTGCGGCAAGAACGAGCCAGAAAACGATCTCGAGCTTCTTCCAGCGCGCGAGGCCGGCAAAGTAGTCAGTTGGCGAGCTCATGCGCGTCGGCCCAATAGTCCGTTCGGTCGCCACAGCATGACGAGCACGGTAACGATGTAGATGAAGAAACCGCCGATGCTCGGGAAGTAGTACTTGCCGGCCACGTCTGCGATACCAAGTGCGATTGCCGCGATCAAGGTGCCGCCGATTGTCCCCATGCCGCCGATCGATACGACGATCAGCACATACACGAGATAGCGCAGCGGAAAATTCGGATCGAGTCCAAGCAGGTTCGCCGACATCGCGCCACCCAAGCCGGCAAGCCCTCCCCCGACTGCGAACGTCACGGCGAAAATCAAGTCGGTGTTGAGTCCACTCGCACCGGCGACCCGCCGGTTATCGACGCATGCGCGGACCATCGCGCCGAAGCTGGTGCGCTCCAGTCCAAAGACCAGCAGAATCGCAAGCAGGCCACCCACCACAACCAGGAACAGCCGATAACGTTCCAGAACGAATCCGCCGATGTCCTGCTGGCCGGTCAGCCACTCGGGCATGTTGACCCGCTGATAGGTGCCACCCCAGAAATAGGTAACGATCGCAATCGACATGAACACGAGGCCGATGGTGAGCAGCACCTGGGTCAAGTCGTCGGTGCCGTAGAAATAGCGGAACACCAGCCGCTCGAGCACGATCGAGACGATGCCGACCAGGATGAACGCGAG
>JANMUI010000129.1:0-4407 GCA_031391405.1 Betaproteobacteria bacterium | reverse complement strand
GAACCATGTCACGGGAGCGCTTCGAGCGCGGTGAATGCCGGGTGTCGACGACCCTTCTTCGCGACGGGGCGCCGATCTGGATCGAGCGCGGCATCATCAAAGGTGGCGATCGACTACTTGCGGCGCCATCGGGGCTGGCGGGCGAGCCTGTCACCGGTACGCTGATCGCGGCGGCAAATACTCTGACCACGGATCTCGTGCGCGCCTGTCGTGTGCCGCGACCTCGCATCGGCGACGGCGCGGTTACGCTGTTACCGGGGATCCTCGTAGCGCGCTATCTTGGGCCGAGCACCGAGGCAGCACGCGCGTACTTCATCGATCTTTGGACCTTGATTCGACCGGCGCTGCTCGCCTGCGAAGCGGCCGTGCCCCGCATCTGGAGAACATGAGATGTCGCCATGGAACTGACCCCACGCGAGAAGGACAAGCTGCTGATCTTCATTGCGGCGTTGGTGGCGGAGCGGCGCAAGGCGCGCGGCGTGAAGCTGAACTATCCGGAGGCGGTGGCCTTCATCAGTGCGGCCATCATGGAAGGCGCGCGTGATGGTCGAACCGTCTCCGACCTCATGGGGTACGGGTCCACGTTGCTCACGCGCGCCGATGTGATGGAAGGCGTTCCCGAGATGATTCCGGACATCCAGATCGAGGCGACGTTCCCGGATGGGACGAAGCTGGTGACCGTGCATCATCCGATTCCTTGATGAGCTTTCGTAATACTTCGTAGGAGCTGACGATGATTCCAGGCGAAATGCGGATTGCCGGCGGCGAGATCGTCTTGAACGAAGGCAGGCCGACCATGACCATCGAAGTGGCGAACACCGGTGATCGGCCGATCCAGGTCGGTTCCCACTATCACTTCTTCGAGACCAACGAATCGCTCGCGTTCGATCGCACGAGCACGCGCGGATATCGATTGAACATCGCAGCGGGCACGGCGGTGCGATTCGAGCCGGGCCAGACCCGCACGGTTGAACTCGTCGCGGTGGCAGGCGATCGCAGGATCTACGGCTTTCAGGGGAAGGTGATGGGCCCGCTCGACGACGCAAGTCGCAAGCCGCTGCGTGGAGCAAAGCCATGACGGCCAAGATCTCGCGGCAAGCCTATGCGGAGATGTTCGGTCCGACGGTCGGCGATCGCGTGCGCCTTGCCGATACCGAGCTCTGGGTCCAGGTCGAAAAAGACTTCACCGTCTATGGTGAGGAAGTGAAGTTCGGTGGCGGCAAGGTCATTCGCGATGGCATGGGGCAGAGTCAGCGAATCGCGGCCGAAGTGGCCGACACCGTGATCACCAATGCGCTCATCATCGATCATTGGGGCATCGTCAAGGCCGACATCGGCATTCGCGCCGGGCGCATCTGGCGCATCGGTAAGGCGGGCAACCCCGATGTGCAACCGGCGATCACGATTCCCATCGGCGCGGGCACCGAGATCATCGCGGGCGAGGGCATGATCGTCACCGCGGGCGGCATCGATACGCATATTCACTTCATCTGCCCGCAGCAGATCGAAGAAGCGCTCATGTCAGGCGTTACGACGATGATCGGCGGCGGCACCGGGCCCGCCACCGGAACATTCGCCACCACCTGCACGCCGGGGCCGTGGCATATCCATTCGATGCTCTCGGCAGCCGAAGCATTCCCGATGAATCTGGGCTTTCTCGGCAAAGGCAATGTGAGCCTGCCCAAACCATTGCGTGAGCAGGTGCGGGCGGGTGCGATCGGTCTCAAGCTGCATGAAGATTGGGGCACGACGCCTGCCGCAATCGACAATTGCTTATCGGTGGCCGACGAGATGGACGTGCAAGTCGCGATCCACTCCGATACGTTGAACGAATCGGGTTACGTCGAAGCCACCATCGCGGCCTTCAAGGGCCGCACCATCCATACGTTTCACACCGAAGGCGCCGGGGGCGGGCACGCACCCGACATCATCCGTGTCGCAGGCGAGCCGAATGTATTGCCCTCGTCGACCAATCCCACGCGGCCGTACACGGTGAACACGATCGCCGAGCATCTGGACATGCTGATGGTGTGCCACCACCTGGATCCGGCGATTGCTGAGGACGTCGCGTTCGCCGAATCGCGTATACGGCGGGAAACGATCGCCGCTGAAGACATCCTGCACGACCTGGGTGCGTTCAGCATGATGTCGTCCGACTCGCAGGCGATGGGCCGCGTCGGCGAGGTGATCATTCGTACCTGGCAGACCGCGCACAAGATGAAAGTGCAGCGTGGCGCACTGCCGGGTGACTCCGCCGATGCCGACAACGCGCGCGTCAAACGGTATGTCGCGAAGTACACGATCAATCCGGCGATCACCCACGGCGTCGGCCATGTGGTCGGGTCGATCGAACCCGGCAAGCTGGCGGATCTCGTGATCTGGAAGCCCGCATTCTTTGGCGTGAAGCCTTCGCTGATCCTGAAGGGCGGCATGATCGCCGCCGCAGCGATGGGCGATCCGAATGCATCGATCCCGACCCCGCAACCGGTTCACTATCGGAAGATGTTCGGCGCCTACGGCAAGGCGCTCCGATGCTCGATGACATTCGTCTCGCAGGATGCGCTTGCGAACCCGGCAGTCCAATCGCTTGGCCTTGCGCGTCCGCTCGAAGCGGTACGCGGGACACGCGGCCTCGGCAAGCATCACATGGTTCATAACGACACGCTGCCGCGCATCGACGTCGACACCGAAACGTATGAAGTGCGCGCCGACGGGGAACTGCTGGTATGCGAGCCGGCGAAAGTGCTGCCGATGGCCCAACGCTATTTTCTTTTCTGACGAAAATGATCGAGATCCAAACCAAGCTGAAGATCAGGCGCAGTGCCTATCGCATCGAAGTCGGCGGTGTCTTGCGCCTGCCGTTCGAGCAACGACAGAAGAGCCGGCTGCGCGTGACGCTCGTCTCGGGTGAAGAGGTCGCATTGGTTCTGCCGCGCGGCGAGATTCTGCGGGATGGTGATCTCGTCGTCGCATCGGACGGGCGCATCGTGGCCATCGAAGCGGCGGTGGAGAGCGTGTTGCATGTGGCGTGTGCATCGTCCATCGCACTTGCGCGAGCCGCGTATCACCTCGGGAATCGCCATGTCGCGGTGGAGGTAGGCGATGGGTTTCTGCGCCTCGCCTGCGATCATGTTTTGGAGGAGATGCTGAAGGGACTGGGCGCCACGCTGACGAAGATCGACGCACCATTCGAGCCGGAAGCGGGTGCGTATGGAGGCGGCCATCAACATGCCGGCGAACATTCCACCGGCGCGAAGATCCACGAATTCGGCGAGCCGGACAAACATGCGCATGGGCATGACCACGATCATGGCCACAACGACGATCATGGACACGAGCATCACGATCACGCCCATCGGCACAAATGATTGATCAAACCCGGCCGGGTTCCCTGCGTGTCACCACGCGAAATCCCAGCGTGTCATTGGCTCGATTGCTGCAGTTGGTGAGCCCGACGCTTCCGGTCGGCGCGTACAGCTATTCGCAAGGGCTGGAAGCCGCGCTCGAGGCGGGCATCGTCACGGACCGTGACTCGGCATTGCAGTGGATCACCGATGTGCTCAATCTATCCGTCGCAACGCTGGAGGCGCCTATTCTGTTTCGCATGTGTCGCGCCTGGTTGAGCGGTGACGCAAGCGAGGTTCATCGTTGGAACCGCCGATTCCTTGCCGGCCGCGAGACCGCCGAATTACGCGCCGAGACCATCCAGATGGGGTATTCGCTGCGGCGGCTGATCGTCGAGTTGGAAATCCCTGAGCGAAGCGCGATCGATACGCTGGAATTGCTCGACGAGATCGCGTTCCCGACTGCATTTGCGTGCGCCGCGACGGCGATGAACATCGATGCACATGACGCGCTGTCCGGCTATCTTTGGGCGTGGTGCGAGAATCAGGTGATGGCGGTGGTGAAAGCGCTGCCCTTGGGGCAGACCGATGGACAACGCCTGCTCCTTGCACTGGGCGAGCGGGTCGCGTCTGTCGCGACCGAGGTCCCGTCGCTGCTCGATGACGCGATAACCAATTTCGCCCCTGGCCTGGCCATCCTGTCGAGTCGGCATGAGACGCAGTACAGCCGCCTGTTCCGGTCGTAGCTTGCAAGGGAACAATCGAACCGCCAAGGCAATGAAAGGATTGAACCACCAAGACACCAAGTTGGGTTGGTGGATCATCCAATATTCCGGTAGTTGCAGGGTCCGTTGTGCTCGTCGTGTCGTCGTGTAAATGCAGTCAGTTCCACAAGAATGGGGCTTCGGTGAAACCTTGGTGCCTTGGTGGTTCAATAACAGTGTTTGAGGAATGGATCTCATGAATATGCGCCACGCATCCAGCACGCGCGAGACGCTGCGCGTCGGCATCGGCGGCCCGGTCGGTTCGGGCAAAACCGCGCTCACGCTTGCACTTTGCCGCG
>JANMUI010000125.1:0-7021 GCA_031391405.1 Betaproteobacteria bacterium | reverse complement strand
TCGTGCGATCGCGCTGGGGATGCGCACGCAATCGAAGCCGCTCGGATCGGATGCGTATGCGATGACAGTGCCTTTGCCGTGACTCGCGTACGTGGAGCCCCGCTTGAGGACCACGTCCTCGCCAAGTCCGGCCTCGGTGATCCAGAGCTCACCCACCGAGCAGGTGATATTTACGCGCGGCCTGCGCGGGATCGTGAGCATCTGATCGGTGCCGAGCTCGAAGCGTGTTTCGTCGTGGTTGGCGGTTTTCATGATGGGGCTCCTGATTGACGGTCGACCACACGGTGGCACCGTGGGACGCATCGGACGCTTGGGTGCGTCATGTCGATGGGTGACATGATCGGCGGCGATGCAGCGCAAGGCGTTGCGCTGAGACACGCGAAAGCAGTGATTTGAATCACACGGGAGCGATGCCGCTGATGGGATTTAATGCGCGTGCGGGTCGCCCGAAGCGGTTCGCCGATCCGGGCGAGGGCGCCTTCTGATTGTCAGGCGCGACCGTAGTTAAGCCCCCTCTCGCCAGCCCCCCCGAAGCAGGGAGAGGAAGCCGCGTTTCAAGCCGACTTCGCCTGCACCCGGCGTGGCGGCGTCGGGCGCTTCGATCGTACTTGCGCATCTGATCGACGGGCAGCTCGCCGAGGATCACAATTTCACGGTCCACGCTATCGGGCAGCTCGATTGCACGCAGATCTTGATCGTCGCGATCCATCGCGTGCTCCTGCGTTCTGTCCGCCGTAGGTTCCGTGGGCTGTGCCAACTCCCCTCGAAATGGTTGCTACCATTGATAGCCTCCTACATAAGGAGACCGGCATGCCGGATCTGCTCGTTCGAACCGTCGATGAATCCATTTTGAAAGCCCTCAAGAAGCGCGCTGCATTGCACGGCCGCAGTGCCGAGGCGGAGCATCGGGAAATCTTGACTGCGGTCCTTGCGCGCCCTCGCAGGCGGTCCCTCGCCCAAGTGTTGGCGGCGATGCCGAACGTCGGCAAAGATGCGGACTTCGAACGTGTTGGTGATGCGAACAAGGCGCCGGGTGTTTTTGATTGAGACCAACGTGATTAGCGAAGCCCGCAAGAGGGCAAAGGCAAATATCGGGGTCACCGCGTTTTTTCGCCGCGCGGCCCGCCAGAACCTGCGTGTCCATTTGTCTTCGATAACTGTCGGAGAGCTACGGCGAGGCGTGGAGCTCATCCGGCATCGCTGCGATTGCTCTGGTGAATGACCTGACCGTCGTCACCCGGAATTCGGCTCATTTCGAATCGACCGGCGTCAGGCTCTTGAATCCGTTTTCGGCGGCGTAGCGGCTGCCCCGACCTTCGGTGCGACGCAGTTGCGTTGACCCAAAATAGCCAAATGGCGCTGCAAAGTACGTCGCGAGACGTCGTTACCCAGGGCAGTCAACAGGGCATTGATGCCGACCCCTGAAGGATGCTTTTCGATCTGCTCAAGCAGACGATCGGGATCTCGTGGCGGAAGCATCTCTGCCATGAAAATGTGGCGCGATTTGGCGCGAAACAAGACTATCGCGCCAATACTTTTGGCGCGCAACCGCAAATCGCGCCACCCGTTCGCGCCAACGCCTACTTGAACATCTTGCTAGGCAGGTACGAAACGATCTCCGGGAAGATCCACACGATCGCGACAGCCAGCACCAGGATGAAGAAGAACGGCAGCGAGGCCTTCGCCACATAGCCCATGCTCTTGCCGGTGAGCCCCTGCAGGACAAAGAGGTTAAATCCCACCGGCGGGGTGATCTGCGCCATCTCGACCACCAACACAATGAAAATGCCGAACCACAACAGATCGATCCCGGCGGCTCGCACCGACGGGAGAATCACCGACGCGGTCAATACCACCATCGAGATGCCATCGAGAAAGCAGCCGAGAATCATGAACAGCACGGTGAGCACGGTAATCAGTTGCCATGCCTCGAATCCTTGTGCGCCGATCCACGCTGCCATCGCTCGGGGAATGCCTGTGAAGCCCATTGCGGTCGTGAGAAACGCGGCCCCGGTGAGAATGAACGCGATCATGCACGAGGTTTTCATGGCGCCCATGACGCTCGCGCGGAAGTTGGACCAGGTAAGCGAGTTGCCCGCGAGTGACACAACCAACGCGCCCAGCACACCGAGCGCAGCGGCCTCGGTTGGGGTGGCAATGCCCGTATAGATCGAGCCGATCACCGCCACGATCAGCAGAATGGTCGGGATCAATAACCGCGCCGCGGCGAGTTTTTCGCCGAAGGTCGTGATGCTCTCGCGCGGTGGCGTGCGGGCCGGATTGAGCAATGCCCAACCCGCGATGTAGCCCGAGAACAGAACCATCAACATAATGCCGGGAAGCACGCCTGCAACGAACAGGCGCGCGATCGAAACGTCGGCTGCCACGCCGTAGACGATCATGATGATCGAGGGCGGGATCAACAAGCCGAGTGTGCCGGCACCGGCGAGTGAGCCGATCGCCATCCGCTCGTCGTAGCCGCGGCGCTTCAGCTCCGGAATGGTGATCCGGCCGATCGTTGCGGCAGTCGCAGCCGACGATCCTGAGATTGCCGCAAAAATTCCGCAACCCACCACATTCGTATGCATCAGGCGGCCGGGTAATGGGGCCACCCATGGCGCGAGACCGCGGAACATGTCGTCGGACACCCGCGTTCGAAACAAGATCTCGCCCATCCAGATGAAAAGCGGCAGGGGCGTCAACGACCAACTCGAGCTCGAACCCCAGATGGTCGTTGCCATCAATGGGCCCGCGGGCGAATTGGTGAACGCGCTCATCGCAACGATCGCAACACCGAGCAGGGCGATGGCGATCCACAGCCCCGTCCCGAGCAACGCTGCCAAAACAACGAGCAGAACGAGCGAAACGGCCCAAAGTTCCATCTCAGCGCTCGAATCCGGGTGACTCGCCGGCGCCTGCCGCGGCTGCCGCATCGTAAGACGGTTGCTGCCCGCCGATGATCACCACCAGGTCGTCCGCGATCGCAACGAGAAGAATCGCCAAGCCGAGCGCCATACCCAGTTGCGGGATCCACAACTTGACCGGGACCAACCCTTGCGAGATGTCGTCGAGGCGATACGACGTCCACACCATATCGGCGGCCCAGAAGGTGAAGTATCCGATCAGGCCTGCCGCCAGCACGAGGCAGAGCAGCTCGATCGCGCGTCGCGATGCACTGCGCAGATATGCAGTGAGGATGGTCACGCGAATGTGCTCGTTCGCGCGGAGCGTCCAGGCAAGGCCGAAAAACGACGAAGCCGCCATGCAGTAGCCGCCAAACTCGTCGCCCGCCACGGCGGCAAAGCCAAGCAGTCGACCGACGATCTGCGAAAGCGAAAGTGCAGCCACCGCCACCAGAAAAAATCCGGCCAGGAGGCCGGATCCCCGGTACAACGCATTCAAACCGTTACGCATGCGAAAGAATCAGTTTCCGTAGGCCTTGAGGATTTCTTGCGCCTCTGCACCAGCCTTGGCGACCCATTCGGCAACCATCTTCTTGCCGACCTCCTGGAACTCGGTGACGAGCTTCGCCGAGGGCTCGATGATCTTCACGCCCTTCGATGCGAGGGTCTTGATGTTCGTTACGTTTTCTTCCTCACTCATCTTCCAGCCGCGTGTTTCAGCCATTGCAGCGGAGTCGCGAATCGCCTTCTGGGTCGCGTCATCCAGTTTGGCGAACCATGCCTTGTTCACGATCACAACGTTCTGCGGCATGATCAGTTGCAGATTGTAGAAATGGGTCGTGGTGTCCCACGTTTGCGTATCGACGCCGCCGGCGCTGGAATTGATCTGCGCATCGATCATGCCGGTCCGGAACGCCTGGGGGACTTCCGGCGCCGCGACCAGCACCGGCGTTGCGCCAGTGAGCTCGGCAAAGCGCGACGTGATCGCGCTGTAGGAACGCAGCTTCACGCCCTTTAGGTCGGCAAGCGCGTTGAGCTCCTTCTTGGTGTGAATCGCCGAAGGGGGCCAGGCCACCGAATAAAGCACGGTGATCCCTTGCGCGTCGAGGCGCTTTTCGATGACGGGTTTGGCCGCCGCCCATAGGCGCCGCTGCTTTTCATAGCTGTTGGCGAGGAACGGGTTCGATTCAAATGCAAACACCGCAGCCTCGTTCGAGAGCACCGAAATCAGGAACTCCGCGATCGGCACCTGCCCGGTCTGCACCGCGCGCTTGATCTCGGGATGTTTGATCAGCGAGTTGGCGGTGTGCATCGCGATTTGCAGCTTGCCCCCCGAAGCCTTGGCGATGTCGTCGGTAAATAGCTTGACGTTCTTCGTGTGGAAGTTCGTGTCCGGATAGGGTGTGGGCATATCCCACTTGGTTTGCGCATGGCTTGCGCCGGCGCAAACGGCGAGTGATACGCCGGTGGCGATCAACATTCTGCGTATGGTCATTTCTGCGTCTCCTTGAACGGAATCTGGTGGGAGCGGACGTGGGACTCAATGCGCGATGCCGGATGAAGCCCCGTCTTAGTGCCTATAGTAAGCGTGATTCGGCATGGGGAGGAGAATGGGCCAACGGGCCAACGGGCCAATGGGCCAGTGACATCGCGGCGCGTGGCATCATTGGATCACCCGCGGCGCTTCAAGCGCCTTGGTATTCCAACGATGGGCGCGACGGAGACTAACCCGATGAAATGCACCGATCAGGATCTCGCGAATCTGCGCCGTGCCATCGCGCAGTCGCGGCTCGCGCGCCGCCACGGCGACAAGCCTTACGGCGCAGTGCTGGTAAGCGCCGCGGGGGAAGTGTTGTACGAGGCGCGGAACACGCAGATGACCGAGCACGACGTCACCGGCCACGCCGAGCTCAATCTGTTGCGCGAGGCCTCCCGGCGGCTCGGGGTCTCTGCGCTACGTGGGTGCACCGTCTATGCAAGCGGTGAACCGTGTCCGATGTGCGCCGGAGCCGTATATTGGGCGGGTGCGACGCGCGTCGTGTTTGCCCTTGACGTCGCCACCATGAATCGGCTCGACCCGGACGACGCTGACGATACGCTCGCTGGATGCCGCACCGTGCTCGCTCATGGTAAGCGTGCCATAGAAATCCATGGGCCGCTGCTCGAGGAGGAGGCGGTAGCCGCTTTTTTTGATCGCTAGAATCTTGATCTCGTTCGGCGCGGCATTACGTCCCGGCGTCCGTGTGCGCGGTGATTGCGGGAGCCCCGCTCTTGGCGGTGTGGATAATAGGGGACAGACCAGAATGGCACTTACTTAACGTGCGGTGCTCAAGGCTCCGTTCGCCCTGAGCCTGTCGAAGGGTAACGCAGGCTTGTCGAAGGAGGGCGATCGTCCGCTCACGGACACTCCGACATTCACCCTTCGACAGGCTCAGGGCGAACGGTAAATCCCCTACTTCGCTTAAGTAAGTGCCATTCGGGACAGACCACGTTTTCCATTGGAAAACGTGGTCTGTCCCCTATTACTATTACTGTCCCCAATACCCGACTGCCTAAGCCAAGTACTTGCGAAGCGGCTCCCAGTACATCTTGTGCCATCCGCCCTCGAGTTCCTGCTTCGCGGTCGCGGGAAATCCGGATTGGTCGAAGACGACATTCGTGGTCTCGCCTTTCGCTTGCAACTCGAATCGGACGATCGAGTACAGGCCATCGGGCCAGTTCTTCGCGCGCCATGCTTGAACGACGCGGCGCCCGGGAACGAGCTCGACATTGCGCCCTGTGATCATTCCGCCGAAACAGGTGAATGCGCCCCCGGCGGCGGCGGCGATCTCGCTTGGCGCACCACCGGTAAAGCCGCTGAAATGGCGGGCATTGGTCAGTGCCTCATAAATGCGATCGGCATTCGCGTCGATGTCAACTTCCTGATGAATCGAATCGGCCATGATGATTCCTCCTTGGCGGCACCGACCGGTCGTCATGCGCGGATGCGAATGCGGGGCAGGTCGGTGATTGCCATATTAAACTACATGGTTTAATATTAACATGCAACCATGACTACGCCATCGACCCTTCGCAAGCAGCGCGCCAAAGCCGAAGACCGGCTTGATCTCGTCTTTCATGCGCTCGGCGATCGCACGCGGCGTGCCCTGCTTGCGCGGCTGGCCGAAGGCCCTGCGATGATCACCGAGCTCGCCCTGCCGTTTGCGATGTCTCTTCCGGCCGTGTCCAAACATCTGCGCGTCCTGGAGTCAGCGGGGCTGGTCGAGCGCACGGTGCAAGGGCGCATTCACCAATGTGCGCTGCAGGCGCACGCATTAGGCGAGATCGACCGGTGGCTCGCCTTCTACCGGCCGTACTGGGCACGCACACTCGATGCGCTGGCGCAGTTTGTCGAGGAGCGACGCTCATGACCGAAGACCAGCGGCGGACCACTGCATCAAACGGGGATCAGAATGCTCCCGCGGAGTTTGCGTTGGTCGTCCGGCGCACGATTCGTGCTGCACCGCAGGTGCTGTTCGATGCCTGGACGCAACCGGACCTGCTGGTGCGATGGTGGGGACCGGCCGGTGTCACATGCCTCGGTGCGGAGATCGATTTGCAACCGGGCGGCCGCTATCGGATCGGGAATCGCTTACCCGACGGGCAAACGCTGTGGATCGCGGGCGTCTTCGAGCGGATTGCACCACCGCGGGAATTGATCTACTCCTGGTCGACCGAGGGCATGCCGGCGCCGACGATTCCCGAACGGGTGACGGTGCGATTCGAGGCCCGCGGTGATGCCACCGAGGTGATCGTCATTCACGAACGTGCCGCGAGCGGAGCGATTCGCGATCAGCACGCGCACGGGTGGGAAGGCTGCCTCGATGGGTTGGCGCGGATGTTCGACGATCCCAAGGCCGACACTGCGCGCCAGTCCTGAACGACGCTAAGTATCCCCGACTAGCCCGACTATCCCAAACGCCGCAAGCGTAGGTCGGATGAGCGAAGCGATATCCGACGCCTTTGTTTGCCCGACCGACCTTCGGTTTGCGCTCCGCTCATCCCACCTACGTGTAATTCGCGAATTTGGCGTAAATATGGGACAGACCACGTCTACTTCTGCTAGGCTGCGTCTTCCG
>JANMUI010000970.1:0-3056 GCA_031391405.1 Betaproteobacteria bacterium | reverse complement strand
GGGCTGCTGATCATGAAGTGCAATTGGCCGCTGATCAAATCCATGAAGGCAGGGGCTGCACCCTTGTACGGTACGGCAACCATATCGACGCCAGTCAAGTTCTTGAGCAGCTCCATCGAGAGATGGCCCGATGTCAGGCTGCCGGGGACGCCGAAACTGAAGTACCCAGGCTTTGATTTGGCAAGATCGAGCACCTCCTTCAGAGTGGTGGCCGGCACTGACATCGTCGAGGTCAACAGACCCGGCACGATTGCCGCCAGCGTGACGGCGGCAAGATCATTCACCGGGTCGTAAGGAAGGGACTTCATGACAAACGGTGTGACCGCATGCGAGCTGGCGAACATCCCGAGCGTATGGCCATCTGGCGGCGCCTTGGCCACGACATCGGCACCGATGACCCCGGCTGCGCCGGGACGATTCTCTACGATCACTTGCTGACCCAGTACGTCGGCGAGCCGCGGTGCGATTGCACGCGCGAGAATATCGGTCGTGCCGCCCGCGGCGAACGTCACGATGATCCGGATCGGTTTCGTCGGGAAGGCTTGTGCCATGGCGAACGATGAGGCCGCGCATGTGACGAGCCCGAAGCCGATTGCGAGTGAATGTCGAAGCCAATGCATGCGGGCACTCTCCAGGTTGTAGACGATCACTGCGCATTGGCCCGACTTGTCATCGTACTCGAATCGGCATGCGCGATGGGTTGATGCAAGGCGCATTATCGCTGGCTTCCGCTACCACGCACGCGATGAGGCAATCCGATCGTCACGCCGTGTCCGATGGCCTGTGTCGGCAAGTCCGAGGCAAACGGCAAGGCCTGACCCCTGTCGCTTTGCCACCTTGACGCCTGCGTTACCCTTCGACGGGCTCAGGGCGAACGGAGGCTTGAGCGCAGAGGGCTTAAGTAAGTGCCATTCGGACCTGACTCCGTTTCCCGCAGACCCTAGCGCGCCTCGCTTTCGATCATGCGCTCGATGATGCGGCGTGCCCAGAGTGAGCCGGCGTCGATATTGAGATTGTGCAGTGCGCGGCCGGGCGGCGCGTCGATCGAGCGTTGCTGCGCCTCGATCACCGATCGGTCTTCCTCGAATATCCGCGCGTTCGCCTCGCGCAACTGCGTCGTCAGCGACTGGTCGCGCAGGCGATAGTCGCGAAGCAGCGACCAGAAATACATGCAGGTCGCATCGGTTGCGGGTGTGATCGTGTTGAGCACGCGCCCATTGACGCCCTGGCTGCGGTTGCCTTGCGCCGCGCCCGTGCCGGCGAGCGCCACGCCGACATCGAGCACGATGGTGCACGGCGCCTCGAAGCGGATGATCTGCCAGCGATCGACGTTGCCTGGCCTGCCGAGTTGCGCGCGCCAGAATGGCGGCGCGTCGATATCCGCCATCCACCGGGTCACGGTCACGCTGCGCTCGTCATGGGTCGTGACGGCCGGCGTTTCGGCAATCGCGCCGTGGCCGATGCTGGTGGCGTGAACGAAGGTCTCGTGCGTAAGATCCATCAGGTTGTCGATGACAAGTCGATAATCGCACCCGGCGTAGAGGGTCTCGCCGTCGCCCTCCCATTCCGGATCGTCGTTCCAGTGCATGTCCGGCACGAGCGCGGGGTCGGCACCGGCCGGATCGCCGGGCCACACCCATACGAAACGATACCTCTCGACGGCGGGATAGGCGCGCACCCAGGCCGACGGGTTGAGCTTGTCTTGCGAGGGCATGCGCGTGCATCGGCCCGTCGCATCGAAAGCGAGACCGTGATAGCGGCAGACCAGATGGTCGCCGTCGAGCCGGCCCATGGAGAGCGGCAGCAATCGATGCCAGCAGGCATCCTCGAGCGCCACCGCCGTGCCGTCACCCTTGCGCCACAGCGCCATCTTCCGGTTGCACACGGTGCGCGCCAGGATCTTCTGCCCGCCGACCTCATGCTTCCAGGCGGCCGCATACCAAGCGTTGAGCGGAAAGATCCTCGGGGGTTCCATGGCGTGCTCCTCATTCACGCAAAGTCTAGCGTAGAACCTCGCGGTTCAATCCCGGCGGCGCGCATCCCCTGTTTGGTTTCGGCGCGGCCGGCGTAGGGGAGTGTGAGTGGGACTCGTCCCTTCGTATTACGATCGGTCCTCACGCGCTGCGCCGCTTTGATATTGATTGCAGTACCCTATATGGCCGCGACAGCGCGAAACTCTTCCCGACGACATAAGGAGACCTCATGGCAAAGACCATCACCGTGCGCGACATGACCAAGCGCGTTTCACGCTATAAGAAACTCAAACCCCAGCCGTGGATCTTCCTCGATTTCGCGCTCCCGAAAGGCGAACGCGATATTCTCTCGGTGATCGGCGACGGCGTGAAAGATCGCAAGTCACTCGCGATCGATCCGGCCATCCGGAACGTCGGTAGCTTTCACGTCGTGATCGTCCGCGCGAAACCGGGGCATGGCGCTGGGCTGCATGCGCACAAGACCGAGGAGGTCTTCATGCCGCTCGAAGGGCAATGGGCGGTGTTCTGGGGCGATAAGGGCGAGCGACGCGTGGTGCTCGAGCAGTACGACACGATCTCGGTGCCGCCGGGTGTCATGCGCGGTTTCGTGAACGTGGGCGCGAAGCCTGGCATCCTGCATACGACCTTGGGCGGAAAAGACCCCGGTAAGCTCACTTGGTCGCGCAGCGTTATCGACGAAGTAAAGGCGCGCGGATTCGGGCTGGACAAGAACGGCCATCTGAAAGAGCTCGATCAACCCGCGACGAAACGAAAATGAGCCGCGCGTGCAGAGCGTAATGCGCCTGATCGCATCGGCGCTTGCCGCCGTGTTGCTTGGGCTCGTGTCGATTTCCGCGTCCGGGCAGGAAAGCTATCCCGCGAAGCCTGTGCGTCTGGTCGTCGCGACGCCGGGCAGCCCGCAGGACATCGTCGCACGGATCGTGAGCCCGAAGCTCGCCGAGGTTTGGAAGCAGGCGGTGACCGTCGAGAATCGCTCGGGCGCAGGCTCACTGTTGTCAATCCAGACGATCGTCAAGGCCGTGCCCGACGGCTATTCGATCCTCATCGCCTCGGCAATGCCGT
>JANMUI010000966.1:0-9125 GCA_031391405.1 Betaproteobacteria bacterium | reverse complement strand
TACAGCACGCGCTCGATGTCGCGCAGCGTCATGTCGAGCACCAGGCCAAGGCGCGAGGGCAGCGACTTCAGGAACCAGATGTGCGCCACCGGGCTCGCGAGCTCGATGTGGCCCATGCGCTCGCGGCGCACCTTGGCAAGGGTGACCTCGACGCCGCACTTCTCGCAAATGACGCCGCGGTGCTTGAGCCGTTTGTATTTGCCGCACAAGCATTCGTAGTCCTTGATCGGACCGAAGATCTTGGCGCAGAAGAGACCGTCCCGCTCGGGCTTGAAGGTTCGATAGTTGATAGTTTCCGGCTTCTTTACCTCACCGTATGACCAAGACCGGATTTTCTCCGGTGAAGCAATGCCGATCTTGATGGCATCGAACTCTTCGTTCTGTTGGACCTGCTTGAACAGATCGAGTAGCGCTTTCATTGAACCGCTCCTTGGAAAATCAGCCGCTGTCGCCCGGAAACTACCGACCATCTCGACGCGCACCGCACGCCGGTCGATCGAAAGTCAGAGGCAATGCGCATGGTTTCGATCATTGGGCTGTCCGGGTAGGCTTGCCCTGAATCCGTGCGCATCACCATGTTTGCCTAATGGCGTTCGAGATCAATGTCGATGCCAAGCGATCGAATCTCCTTCACCAGCACGTTGAATGATTCCGGCATGCCCGCATCGATCTTGTGGTCGCCTTTGACGATGTTCTCGTAGACCTTGGTGCGGCCGTTGATATCGTCCGATTTGACCGTGAGCATCTCTTGCAGGGTGTACGCGGCGCCGTATGCTTCGAGTGCCCATACCTCCATCTCGCCGAAGCGCTGACCACCGAACTGCGCCTTGCCACCGAGTGGCTGCTGCGTGACGAGACTGTACGGACCGGTGGAGCGCGCATGCATCTTGTCATCGACCAAATGATGGAGTTTCAGCATGTGCATGAAGCCGACGGTGACCGGACGATCGAATGCATCGCCCGAGCGGCCGTCATAGAGCGTGACCTGCGTGCGACTCGGCGTGAGCTGGAGGCTCGCGCTCACCGCATCGTCCGCCGGGTAGGCCAGCTCCAGCATCGCGCGGATCTCGGCTTCCGACGCGCCATCGAACACCGGCGTCGCGAACGGAACGCCGTTGCGTAAATTCCCCGCCATGCGGATCACTTCTGCATCGGTCATCTTGGACAAGTCTTCCGGCTTGCCGCTCGAGTTGTAGATCCTCTCCAAGTACTTTCTGACCTCGGCGACATTGGCCTGCGCCTTCAACATCGCGCCGATCCGCAGGCCAAGACCCTTCGCCGCCCAACCAAGGTGGGTCTCCAAGATCTGGCCCACATTCATCCGCGATGGAACGCCAAGTGGGTTGAGCACGATATCGGCAGGCGTGCCATCGGCAAGGTACGGCATGTCTTCGACCGGGACGATCTTCGATACGACGCCCTTGTTGCCATGACGGCCGGCCATCTTGTCGCCCGGCTGGATCCGACGCTTCACAGCCAGATACACCTTGACCATCTTGATCACGCCGGGGGGCAGCTCATCGCCTTGCGTGAGCTTCTTCCGCTTGGCTTCGAACGCCTTGTCGAATTCTTCGCGCATCTTGGCCAGGCTGTCCTTGATTGCCTCGACCTGGGATTGCGGCTCTTCATCGGCAAGCGAAACATCGAACCAGTGATAGCGCTCGAGCTCATCCAGATATTCCTTGGTGATCTTCGCGCCTTTCACCAGCTTGTTAGGGCCCTTCGCGGCGGTCTTGTTGATCAGCAGGCGCTCCAACCGGCCGAATGCATCGCCTTCGACAATTCGCAACTGGTCGGCGAGGTCTTGCTTGTAGCGCTTCAGCTCGTCATCGATGATCTGCTGTGCGCGCTTGTCCCGCTCGATGCCTTCGCGTGTGAATACCTGGACGTCGATGACCGTTCCGGAAATTCCCGAGGGAACCCGCAACGACGTGTCCTTCACGTCGGAGGCTTTCTCACCGAAGATCGCGCGGAGGAGCTTCTCTTCCGGCGTCAGCTGCGTCTCGCCTTTAGGCGTGACCTTGCCCACCAGGACATCGCCTGCCTCCGCTTCGGCACCGACGTAGACGATGCCCGAATCGTCCAATCGGCCCAACTGGCCTTCGGACAGATTCGAAATGTCGCGGGTGATGTCTTCGGGCCCGAGCTTGGTGTCGCGGGCAACGACGGTGAGCTCCTCGATGTGGATCGAGGTGTAGCGATCATCACCGACCACCTTCTCCGAGATGAGAATCGAGTCCTCGAAGTTGTAGCCGTTCCATGGCATGAATGCCACGAGCATGTTCTGCCCGAGTGCGAGCTCGCCAAGGTCGGTGGAGGCTCCATCGGCGATCACGTCGCCGCGGGCGATGTGCTCGCCATTGCCCACGATCGGGCGCTGGTTGATGTTGGTATTCTGATTCGAACGCTGGTACTTGATCAGATTGTAGATGTCGACACCGACTTCGCCCGGTACGGTCTCATCGTCATTCACCCGTACGACGATCCGGCTCGCGTCCACATAGTCGACAAATCCGCCGCGTCGCGCCACCACCGCGGTTCCCGAATCGATCGCCGCCGTGCGCTCGATGCCGGTGCCGATCAGCGGCTTTTCGGCGCGCAGACACGGTACCGCCTGACGCTGCATGTTCGATCCCATCAGCGCGCGGTTGGCGTCGTCGTGCTCGAGGAACGGAATGAGCGAGGCGGCCACCGACACGATCTGGGCCGGCGATACATCCATGTATTGCACCCGATCGGGCGTGAGCAAGGTGAACTCGTTCTTGTTGCGGCAAGACACCAGGCTGTCGGTGAGCTTGCCCTCGGTGTCCAACTGCGCGTTCGCCTGCGCGATGACGTAGTTGCCTTCCTCGATCGCCGACAGGAAATCGATCTGGTCGGTCACTTTGCTGTGCTCGACTTTGCGGTAGGGCGTTTCCAGAAAGCCGTGCTTGTTCGTCCGCGCATACAACGCCAGCGAATTGATCAGGCCGATGTTCGGACCTTCCGGCGTTTCGATCGGGCAGACGCGGCCGTAGTGGGTCGGATGCACGTCACGCACCTCGAAGCCCGCGCGTTCGCGCGTGAGACCGCCCGGTCCGAGCGCGGAGACGCGGCGCTTGTGCGTGATCTCCGAAAGCGGATTGGTCTGATCCATGAACTGCGAGAGCTGGCTCGAGCCGAAGAATTCCTTGATCGCCGCGGAGATCGGCTTGGCATTGATCAGGTCGTGCGGCATCAGATTTTCTGTCTCGGCCTGGGACAGCCGCTCTTTCACCGCGCGTTCAACGCGCACCAGACCGGCGCGGAATTGATTCTCGGCCAACTCTCCGACGGACCTGACGCGGCGATTGCCGAGGTGATCGATGTCGTCGATGTCACCACGCCCGTTGCGAAGCTCGACCATGATGCCGACCACGGCCAGGAGGTCGTCGTTCGACACGGTCCCTTTGCCGTCTTCGTTTCTTACACCGCAACGCTGATAAAAGCGCTTTAGCCAGCCTGGTGCCCGCTCGTCGATCTTCTCGGGATAGGCGCGACGATTGAACTTCATGCGCCCGACCGTGGAGAGGTCGTACCGGTCCTCGTGGTAGAAAAGTCCGTTGAAAAGCGACTCGACCGCGTCTTCTGTTGGTGGCTCGCCGGGGCGCATCATCCGGTAGATCGCGACCCGCGCGGCCCATTGGTCGGCGGTCTCATCGATACGCAGCGTCGAGGATATATAGGCGCCCTGATCCAGGTCGTTCGTGTAGAGGGTTTTCAACGATTCGACGCCGCCATCCTTGATCTTGCCGAGCAGCTCGTCGGTAAGCTCGTCGTTGGCGTTGGCGATGATCTCGCCGGTTTCCTTGTCGATCACGGCGTGCGCGAGCGCGCGGCCGAGGAGGAAATCGTCCGGGACCTCGATACGCGTCATGCCGGCCGACTCGAGCTCGCGAATATGCCGCGCGTTGATGCGCTTGTCCTTCTGTACGATGACCTTGCCGCTCTTGTCGAGAATGTCGAAGCGCGCCATTTCCCCGCGCAGACGTTCAGGCACGAGCTCCATCTGGGCGAGACGATTAGCGAACCGGAAATCGTCGAAATCATAAAAGTGCTCGAGGATCTGTTCGGTCTTCATGCCGATCGCCTTGAGAAGAATCGTCACCGGCATCTTGCGGCGACGATCGACGCGAAAGTACACGTAGTCCTTGGGATCGAACTCGAAGTCGAGCCACGAACCGCGATACGGGATGATCCGCGCAGAGAACAGCAACTTCCCGGAAGAGTGCGTCTTGCCACGATCATGCTCGAAGAACACACCGGGCGAGCGGTGGAGCTGGGAGACGATGACGCGCTCGGTGCCGTTCACGACGAACGAGCCGGTGTCCGTCATAAGCGGAATCTCGCCCATGTAGACCTCTTGCTCCTTCACTTCCTTGACCGTCGGCTTGGCGGCCTCGCGGTCCATGATCGTCAGCCGCACTTTCGCGCGCAACGGGGAGGCGAATGTGAGTCCGCGTTGCTGGCATTCCTTGACGTCGAAGGGCGGCTCGCCGAGCGCGAAGCTCACGAAGTCGAGCTTGGCGTTGCCGGAGTGGCTGGAGATCGGGAAGATCGATGTGAATGCCGCTTGCAGGCCCTGGTTCTTGCGTTGCGAAGGCGCGGTTTCCGCCTGCAGGAACGCCGCATACGACTCAAGTTGCGTTGCAAGCAGATAGGGAACCGCTAACGCGCCCGCTTGTTTGGCGATGCCGGTGCGCTTGGCAAAGCTCTTGCGAATGCGTTTTTTCTCGGTCGAGGTGTAGGCGATGCTCGTCATGGACGCTCCGTGTCAAAAGACAGAGGACAGAAGAAAGGACGCTGCATCGGCAACTGCGAACAACATGCAAACGTAATTTCTTCTGGCCACTCAAAAGTGCTGTTGGCGTATGGCTGGCGATGGCTATCGATTCGCTTCGGGCCTTCCCCGACGTGCTCAGCCAATGGGTACGGAATGGATGGGGTTCGGAATGGACGTAGATTGCCGGCGGACACGAAGTCCGCCGGCCCACCTTCGTTACTTGACCTCGGCTTTCGCGCCGGCATCGGTCAGCTTCTTCGCTGCGGCGTCGGCTTCGGCCTTTGGAATTCCTTCCTTGACCGCCTTCGGTGCACCGTCGACCAGGTCCTTGGCTTCTTTCAGACCAAGACCTGTCAACTCGCGCACCGCCTTGATCACGTTTACTTTGCTCTCGCCTATGCCGGTCAACATCACCGTGAATTCCGTCTGTTCCTCTACAACTGCTGCGGCGCCACCACCCGCTGGGGAGGCAACGGCGACGGCGGCAGCCGCCGCGGAGACGCCGAATTTCTCTTCCATCGACTTGATCAGCTCGGAAAGATCAAGGACCGTCATGCCGGCGATTGCGTCGAGAATGTCTGCTTTGGCTAGTGCCATGTCTTGCTCCTGAAGTACTGGTATGCGTTGCTGGATTGCGAGTCGGTTCCGGAAATTTCGAGGACCTACGCGGTTTGCTTCGCGTCGCGTACAGCAGCGACGGTGCGGACAAACCGCGCGGGTACCTCGTTCAGCGTCCTGACAAATGTTGCGATCGGCGCCTGCATGGTTCCCATGAGCATCGATATCAGTTCATTGCGTGACGGCATGTTCGCCAACGTCTTCACCTCCGCTGCGGAGATGACGGCATTGGGCATCGCACCGCCCTTGATGATGAACTTGTCGTTGCTCTTGGCGAAATCACTCAGCACCTTCGCCGTCGCCACCGGATCGTTGGAAATACCGTAGATAAGCGGGCCGATCATCTGATCACCCAGCTTCTCGAACGGCGTTCCACTGACCGCGCGACGCGCGAGCGAGTTTTTGAGAACGCGCAGAAACACGCCCGACTGGCGCGCCTTGCGGCGCAGGTCGGTCATGTGTCCAACTTCCAGGCCACGGTACTCGGCAAGCACGATCGCCTGAGCCTTCGCGACTACCGCGGAGATCTCCGATACGACCGCTTGCTTCTGCTCGAGATTGAGACCCAAGGTCTACCTCCGTTACGAGTGAAGGATGCTCTTCGATGAACAGGCGACCCCACCCGAGGGTGAGCGCCGAACATCAGAGCATCCGTACCTATCGGCGATTCCAACTTCCGGAAGCGCACCGTGGTCACTTTCGACTTCGAAAGCATCCAGCTTGCAATCCGTCATTGGGGTCCGCCGTCTGCGCTGGCTTGCGAAACCTGAGCCACGTTCGAGGACATTGCGTTCGCCTCTTGCGTGACCATGTTTCCTCGTTTAAGCCCGACCGGTTTAATCCAGTGCGGGCGCCTGCGGTCTTTGACAACCTCGACCATCCTTTCGATAACCCGGCCGGTGGAGTGATCGCCCATCATCAGGCGATCCACAAGCAAGGAACCGATCGAATGATCGAGCCCAAAGTCGACGTGTTACGACTCACCACTCCTATGCGGCGATGCTCGAAGGATCCACTCTGACGCCGGGACCCATCGTGCTAGAGACAGAAACTTTTCTCAGGTAAATGCCCTTCGATCCGGTGGGCTTCGCCTTGTTAAGTGCGTCAACCAATGCGCTCAGATTGGTGCCGAGCGCATCGGGCGTGAACGAGGCACGGCCGATCGAGCACTGTACGATCCCAGCCTTGTCGGCACGGAACTGCACTTGGCCTGCTTTCGCATTTCTGACCGCTGTGGCGACATCCGTGGTGACTGTTCCAACGCGTGGATTGGGCATCAGGCCGCGGGGTCCGAGTATCTGACCCAGTTGGCCGACCACCCGCATCGTGTCGGGGCTTGCGATCGCGACGTCGAAGTCCATCTTCCCGGCTTTGATCTGCTCGGCCAAGTCGTCGAGCCCGACGATGTCCGCACCCGCCGCGCGCGCGGCTTCCGCACGCTCGCCCTGCGCGAATACGGCAACACGAACGGTCTTGCCGGTGCCCGCAGGCAACACAACCGAACCGCGGACCGTTTGATCGGACTTCTTCGCATCGATGCCGAGATTGACAGCGACATCGACCGATTCGTTGAACTTCGCGGATGCTCCCTTCTTTACCAGCGCGAGGGCTTCGGCGGCGGTGTAGTGTTTCGCGCGATCGACCAGTCCGGTGAGCGCCTTTTGTCGTTTCGTCGGATTCATCAGAGGCCCTCCACCGTAATGCCCATCGATCGCGCGCTGCCGGCGATCGTCCGGACACCCGCTTCAAGGTCGGCCGCGGTCAGGTCGGGCATTTTCGTTTTGGCGATTTCTTCCGCTTGGGCACGGGTGATTTTTCCCACCTTGTCGACATGGGGCTTGGCGCTACCTTTGGGGATCTGGGCAGCCTTTTTGATCAGCACCGTCGCCGGCGGCGTCTTGATGATGAATGTGAAGCTCTTGTCTGCGTAGGCGGTAATCACCACCGGCAGCATCAGGCCGGGCTCCATCTTCTGGGTCTGCGCGTTGAACGCCTTGCAGAATTCCATGATGTTGAGGCCGCGTTGACCCAGGGCCGGACCGACCGGTGGACTTGGATTCGCCTTCCCTGCAGGCACCTGCAGTTTGACCTGGCCGACTATCTTCTTTGCCACATCACTCTCCTCGCGGGTTCGATCGGCTGCATGTGCAGCCTCCCCAGTTGTGCTCGACCTTCAAAATTTCGGACTGCCGCAAACATTTGCATCACCTTGGCGTCGCCTCCCGTGGCTCGTTGCGGCTTATCGTCGTTCACGGACCCGGTCAGGCTTTCTCGACCTGACCGAACTCCAGTTCCACCGGTGTCGCGCGGCCAAAAATCGTGACCGACACGCGCAACTTGGATTTGTCGTAATTCACTTCCTCGACCATGCCGTGAAAATCGACGAATGGGCCATCTTTCACTCGGACGGCTTCGCCGATCTCGAACAAGACCTTCGGTTTTGGCTTGTCTGCGCCTTCTTGCATCTGCTGCAAAATGGCGTCGACTTCCTTCTCCGTAATCGGCGGCGGCTTCCTGCCATGCGCACCGCCCACGAAACCAGTCACCTTTGCCGTGCTCTTGACGAGATGCCAGGCTTCATCCGTCATATCCATCTCGACGAGCACATAGCCCGGATAGAACTTGCGCTCGGAGACGCTTTTTTGCCCGGCGCGCATCTCGACCACTTCCTCGGTCGGGACCAGAATCCGGCCGAAGTGCTCCGCCATGTTGTTGCGTTGAATCCGGTCTTGGAGCGCCCGCTGAACCGAACGCTCGAAGCCGGAATAGGCGTGCACGACATACCATCGCATCGTCATTTCCGACTCCATCCGAGTACCAGATCGTAGAGGCTCCACTCGAGGAGCTTGTCGGTCATCCAAAGGAACAGGGCCATCGCAATGACAAACGCGAACACGATCGCGGTCGTCTGGATCGATTCTTTTCGCGACGGCCATGCAACCTTCTTCGCCTCGTCGATCGATTCGGTGACGAAGGAACGAAGCTGCGTGCCAGGCTCGGTGGCCCATGCGAGCGCCACTGCGAGCGCCACGCCAAGCAGAATGATGCCGACCCTTGCCACCATCGGCTGCTGACCGAAATAGTAGAAGCCCACCAGCCCGCCCAAGAAGAGGAGAGCGGAACCACCGATGCGGATCTTGTCTTGCATATCACTCCATCACGGCACCGCACGGCGGATCGACACTAGATGACATTAGTCGTCGCCGCTTTCTGGTGGTGCCACATCACAAAGCTGAACCGTTGCTTAAGGAAACGCTGATTAAGCTATTTCGCGCAATCAGCGTAACCATACTTATCGGGGAGCTACGAGGGGGCGAGCCCCCTTGTTCAATTAATCATTAACCGACACTGACCGCCGCACTACGGCGTCGAATTTTTTGGCAGGCCAAGAGGGAATCGAACCCCCAACCTTCGGTTTTGGAGACCGACGCTCTGCCAATTGAGCTATTGGCCTATATCTCTGAGGGGTCGAAGACTGAAGAGGGGCGGCATTCTATCAGGACAACGCGCATCCGGTCGAGTCACGCCGCCTTCCGCCTTCGCACCGGATTCCTATACGAGAATCTTGGTGACGACACCTGCGCCGACGGTCTTGCCACCCTCGCGGATGGCAAAGCGCAAGCCGTCTTCCATTGCAATCGGCTGGATCAACGTCACCGTCAACTTGGTGTTGTCCCCAGGCATCACCATCTCGGCGCCTTGCGCC
>JANMUI010000954.1:0-2300 GCA_031391405.1 Betaproteobacteria bacterium | reverse complement strand
GTTGCACCAACCGCTCCGAAGGATCCGGTTTGATCCCCGTGGCAAGGCCACGGGGAATCTGCGGGATTTTCAGTTCTTGCGTGCGACCACGAGGGTAATTGGCGCGGGAATCGAAACCCTTCCAGCCTTCAGATACCGGCGGGCACCCTCCGTAATTGCGCGCTCCACCGCTCGACGTTGCTCGGGCGATTGGAGCAACAGCATTGGCGCAAGTCTCGCAGTGCTACCTGTGATGATCGGAACTACTTCCTCTGGAGAACTGAAATCCCACTCGATAGCGAGCTCGCTGGTGGACACGACCTTCATCCCGATCCCGCGAACCGTTCGCTCACACTCCGCCGCTTCACCGAACCGAAGCATGGGCGGCCCAGGCGGCAATGGAAGATCTGTCGTACCGTACTTCTGAACGGACCCCAATATCAAGGCCATGAAGGGATTCCGCGCCGGCGGCACCCAGCAGGTGAATGCGTACTGCCCACCCGTGACGAGAACCCTCCGCGCCTCGCTGATCGCTTGATCAGGGTCAGCAAAGTGGAGTATGCCAAGGCTGCACGTTACCAAATCGAACTGGTCTGATTCGAATGGGAGAGCCTCGGCGTCCCCGACTCGGAAGGTGATCTCAGGAAACGCTTGCCGGGCATAGGCAATCATGGGCTCGGCGTAGTCGAGGCCCGTAACAATGCACCCACGCTTTGCAGCGGCCCCGCTCAGGCGACCCGGCCCACACGCGACATCAAGCATCCGCATTCCAGCCTGAGCGCCGATGGCATCAAGCAAGGGTTCATTCACTTGCGATGTCACCCGGGCGGGATCACCCTTGTACGTGCTCGCAGCCTTGGAATATCCGATTCGCTCGAACTCCTTAAAAGCGGCGCGATCGACGGTGCTTTCATTTGGCATGGCGTGCCTCCAGTGCGGAATTTTAGTAATTCATCGGTCACTCAGGAACGGTGCTTCATTTGAAGCCGAACGTCGCCATTGAGCGGCCGAAGCCACGAGCGACGCTCGCTGGCGAAGGCCCGCCTCGAATGGCATGTTATGCGGCAATCTGTTCGTAAGAGAACTGTGGTGCTCCGGTTCTTCGCGAAGCATGTTCTACCGTGATCGAGCAGATGTTGCCGTTGGAATCGACGTCGAGCACAGTGTTTTCGTCAAGGTCCCGGGTTTCAACAACCGGCGCATCCTGAAACTCGATGAGCAAAGTGTCTGTGTCTGCGAAGTAGCGGACTCTCATGGTGTGAACCTTCGATCAAAGAAAGCGTTGTGGACGGTCTCACCGTCCGGCAAGAGCACGACGCGCAAATAACGATTCTCCATTTCCGGTACCTGAATCCAGCGCTTGATGCGGCCATCGGTTTGGACCGTTTCGCGAAGCGGCGACTGGATCGCGCGCTCAATCCATTCGTCTTGAATAGGGACGCGATCCGGTCGAGCGCGAATAGCCTCAAAGTACCGGGTAACCTTCACGCCGTCAGCGTACCAGATGAGCGAGGATCTCGGCTACCTGACGCCAACGTTCGAGCTAAGCGGGCGACGACCGCAGGACGCCAGGCCCGGTCTGGCGAAAATGCACCGCGTACCGCCAGGCCGGGCCTAGTGGCCTGCCGTTGGCGCTCGGCTTGAGCGAGGGGTTAGGCCGTACTGCGGCGATGGCGCCAAGCTCAGGTTGCTCTTCGTGCATCACGCAACCACCCAAGCAAACTCCTTTGGACGATGATCTCCATCAACATTGGATCGACGAACGAATCTCCTTGGCCAAAAAAGTCTTCATCCGTGCGCTTCGCGTGACTCCCGTGCACAAGAGCACTTCTGACGCCATAGATCGCATCCCGACGACTTGCAAGTGAGGGTGGCAGGACACCATATTTCCTTAGATGTTCTGTGAAGAACTTGGTTGGTCCCGAGCCGGTGGGCTTACCACAGCTTAGACACGACAACTTGGACGGTCGTGGCAGCAGACACTCGACAGCGGTAGCAAACGCCACTGTCGACAGCGATGGCTCATTCCGCAACTGCACTGCAAGGGAGTACCAGTAGCAGGCCCGGTTGAAGCTACGAAGCGAGTCAGTTGGAAGCGCGTGGTAAGTCCTAAGGTCGCTATCGATCGTGTCCGGCACCTGCAACTGGTCGTCCCGACCCCACGAGTGGTTGTAATAGTCTGGCCCTTCGTAGGTTGGCGCCGTGGGCATGCGCCGCCGAGCAAAGTCATCAGTACGGCCATCTAACCCTGAGTCGAACCCCGGGTAGAGCAGGTGGTACTCAATCCTGTTCCGACGCTTGACTGAGGTCCACTGACGCTC
>JANMUI010000899.1:0-9661 GCA_031391405.1 Betaproteobacteria bacterium | reverse complement strand
CAAAGCCTGCGAACAGCGCGACCACGAGCCCGGCCGACATCACCCAGGCGGTCGTGCGAAGCGCGCCGCTGCCGCGTTGCTGCGAGGTGATTGAAGAGCGGTCCTCGCCGGCGAGCACCAGATATAGGTAACCCGTAACTTTTCCCTGAACCTCGATCGGCGCAACCGAAAACACCTTGCGTCGCTCGGGATTGCGGGGATCATCGCCGCGCAACGGCAACGGCACATTCCCGGCCAGCATCCGAAGAATCGGGCGGATATCGATTTTCTTCTTCTTGATCCGATCCACCGGTGCAGCGTGATCGAGGATCGTACCCTCCGCATCGATATGGTAGACCTCGACGCTCGGATTGTGGTGCATGACCTGGGTGAAAAGCTGCTTCAGGTTCGCGGGACGGTCGGCATCGACCCGCTCGCGAAAGTACGCGGGGACCAGACGCGCCGCCAGATCGAGATGCAATTCCTGATTGACTGCTTCGTCTTGCGCTTCAACCATCGATCGGAGCAGCAGGAACAGCATCGTTCCAAGCAGCACGAACAGGGCGAGGAGGGTCGCGGCGAGCTTGCTATAGAGCGTGCGAAACACAGCGTGCGTCGGATTGGGTCACGGAAAGTTAGACGGAGCCGCGATTGAATGCAACCAACAACGCAAGGGCGCGCTATTGTCGTCTAAGTATTGTTGTCGTCTAAGCATTGCCTTCGGTGAATTTATACCCCACGCCCCAAACGGTCAGGACGTACTCCGGATTGGCCGCGTCGCGCTCGATCTTCGCCCGCAGCCGGTTGATGTGTGAATTGACCGTGTGCTCATATCCGCTGTGGGTGTATCCCCAGACATGGTCGAGCAGTTGGCTGCGTGTAAATACCCGCCCGGGATTGCGCGCGAAGTAATGCAGGAGATCGAACTCCTTCGCGGTGAGCTCGATCGTGTCCTTGTCGAGCGATACGGTGCGCCGTTCGGGATCGATACGGAGCCGCCCGAACTCGAGTGGCTTGGTCGCCTCTTCGCCGTGCGAAGCCATCGCTTCCACGCGTCTGAAGAGCGCTTTGACGCGGGCCGTCAACTCCATCACGCTGAACGGCTTGGTGAGATAGTCGTCCGCCCCCATCTCGAGACCGAGCACGCGGTCGAGCTCGGTGCTCTTCGAGGTGAGCATCAACACCGGCGTCACCATCGACTTCGCGCTCAGCCGGCGCAGAATCTGGAGTCCGTCCATGCCAGGCAGCATGATGTCGAGGATCACCAGATCGTAGCGCTTCGATTCAGCCTCGGCGACACCCGCCAATCCATCGGCCGCCACCGTCACGCTGCAATCGAGATCGCGCAGATGCAGGCGGACGAGGTCGGATATTTCAACATGGTCCTCCACCAATAGAACGCGGCGTTGCATCCGTCACCTCCAATCGACACGATGTCGAGTGAGCTTACCTGCCGGGGAGAAAATCCAGGGCGGCGGAACACCCGCCAAGACACAGGTAGTCTCGGGTCAAGCCTTGGAAGCATTCTCACGCAATCATCACATTTCTATCACGGCATCCGGAAGATCCCTGAATGCCCCTACTCGCGGTCCATGCGGCGCCCGGACGGGCAATTCCGGCGACAATGGCGACCCTCCCCGACCATCCATCAGCAGGGAATCCATACGCATGAAAGTCTTTCAAATCCAGGACGAATGGGGATTCGACCATTTGCAGATCGCCTCCCGGCCAACGCCCAAGCCAGGTCCCGGACAAATCCTGATTGCGATGAAAGCCTCATCGGTCAATTACCGCGATCTGGTGGTCCCCAAGCGCGGATACGGCTCGTTCACCGGGACCTTGCCGCTCATTCCGCTCTCCGATGGGGTGGGCGAGATCGTCGAGCTCGGTGCCGGCGTGACGCGATTCAAGGTCGGCGAGCGTATCTGTCCATGCTTCATGCAGAAATGGACGGCCGGTGAACCAAGCCTGGAACGGCTGACATCGACGCTGGGCGGGCCGATCGATGGCACCATGGCCGAGCTCATGTGCCTCTCTGAGGATGGCGTGGTGGGCGTCCCCGATTATCTGAGCGACGTGGAAGCCGCGACGCTCCCATGCGCGGCGTTGACCGCCTGGAGCGCGCTTTCCACCTATGACCGGATCGCGCCCGGCAGTCGGGTGCTCGTGCAAGGAACGGGCGGTGTGGCCCTCTTCGCATTGCAGATCGCCAAACTGCAGGGCGCGCATGTGACCGTTATTTCATCGAGCGATGAGAAGATCGTGCGCGCCAAGCGGCTGGGCGCGGATGCGGCGATCAACTATCGCACGTCCCCCGAATGGGCCAAGGCCTCACGCGACATCACCGGCGGCGCGGGCTACGACCACATCCTCGAGCTGGGTGGCGAGACGACATTGCCGCAGTCATTGCGATGTATCCGGCCGGGCGGCACGATTTCGATGATCGGCGTTCTCTCGGGAGGCACGATGTCGGCGCCGCTCGGTTTGATCGTCACGCGCCAGGTCCGCCTGCAAGGCATCACCGTCGGTCATCGCGACGGCTTCGCTGCAATGATGCGAGCCTTTGCGCAGCACCAGGTCAAGCCTGTGATTGATCGGACGTTTCGCTTCGAGCAATTGAAGGAAGCGATGGCATACCTCGAATCGGGGGCGCATTTCGGCAAGGTGTGCATCACACACTAGCTGCAACGCTTTAACAATCGAACTCGCGCGCACCGATTACAATGCGCGCCGCATGATCTCCCTCAAGAACGTTTCTCTCAGGCGCGGCACGAAAGTGCTGCTCGACGGCGCCGACCTCACGCTCTACCCCGGCGCGCGCGTCGGTGTGGTGGGTGCCAATGGCTGCGGCAAATCGAGCGTGTTCTCGCTGTTGCGAGGCGAGCTCCAAGCCGATCGCGGCGACGCCCTGGTCCCGCGCGCCTGGGCAATCGCCTCCGTGGCGCAAGACACCCCTGCCACCGATCGGCTCGCCATCGACTATGTGCTCGATGGCGACGTGGAGCTTCGCGCTCTCGAGGCGAGCCTTGCCGATGCAGAGCATCCCGGTAGCGCGTTCGATGGCGAGGAATTGGCGCTGTTGCATGAGCGCTTTGCGGCCATCGATGGCTATACGGCGCGCGCCCGTGCGGCAACCTTGCTGTCCGGGCTCGGCTTTCGCGACACGGAGCATGAGCAGCCGGTCACAAGCTTCTCCGGCGGCTGGCGCATGCGCTTGAATCTCGCCCAGGCACTGATGTGCCGCAGTGATCTCTTGCTGCTCGACGAGCCGACCAACCACCTCGACCTCGATGCCATCGTGTGGCTGGAACGCTGGCTGGGCGATTACCGTGGCACGATGCTGATCATCTCGCATGATCGCGAATTCCTCGATTCGATAAGCCAGTCGATCCTCCATTTCGACGATCGCAAGCTCAGGCTCTACACCGGCAATTATTCTGCATTCGAAGATGCCCGCGCCCAACGCCTGGCGCAGCAGAAAGCGCTCTACACGCGGCAACAACGCGAGATCGAGCGTCTCGAATCCTTCGTCACCCGCTTTCGCGCCAAGGCAACCAAGGCGCGCCAGGCGCAAAGTCGCGTCAAGGCGCTCGAACGCATGGAGCGCATCGCGCCGGCGCATGTCGATTCCCCGTTCGACTTTCATTTCCGGGATTTCCCGAGCAGTCCCGACCCCGCCATCGTCATCGACGGCGCCGACGTCGGCTATGGCGGCACGCCGATCCTCACCAATGTGACGCTTACGATCACCGCCGGCGCGCGCATCGGCTTGATCGGTGTGAACGGCGCCGGCAAGACGACCCTGGTGAAGCTGCTTGCGGGCGAATTGCCCCCGCAGTCGGGCATTCGTCTGGAAGGTAAGGGCCTTTCCATCGGTTACTTTGCCCAGCATCAAGTCGAACAGTTGCGCCCGGAAGACTCCCCGCTCGCGCATTTCTTGCGCCTTGATCGGGCCACACGCGAGCAGGATCTCCGGAATTTTCTCGGCCAGTTCGATTTCGCGGGCGAGATGGCAATGCAACCGGCCGGCACGATGTCAGGCGGGGAGCAGGCGCGTCTTGCGCTCGCACTCATGATCTGGAAACGCCCGAACCTCTTGCTGCTGGACGAGCCGACCAACCATCTGGATATCGAAGTGCGTGAGGCGCTCACCCGGGCGCTGCAAGAGTATGAGGGCGCGGTGGTCCTGGTTTCGCACGATCGGCACCTGCTGCGCACGACCGCCGATCAACTCATGATTGTCGCGGGCGGCAAGGTTCTGGAATTCGACGGCGATCTCGACGCGTATCGCGAGCAGGTGATGGCCTCTCGGGGCCTCAACACGCGCACCGACAACGCACGGGCGAGTAAGCGCGACGAACGCCGCGCCGAAGCCGAATCGCGCAACCACCGCTATCGAAAATTGCAGCCTGTCGTCAATCGCGTCCGCAAGATCGAGAAAGAGCTGGAGCGACTCGGCACGGAACGCAAAGCGCTCGAGGCGCGCTTGTCGTCCGATTCGTTCTTCGCGCAGCCTGATCAGGATGAGGTTGCCGCCGCAATGCGTGATCAAGGCAAACTCGCGACGGTCATCGAGACGCTCGAAGCAGAGTGGCTCAACCTGCAGAATCAACTGGAGGCCGCCGAGCGCGACGATGCTGTCACCGCGAAATAGCCCGCTTTCCCGTTCCCCCATCACCTTTCCCCCTCCGCCGATGAACGCACCTGCACACGCCCAGTCCTTCGCGAACGTGACGTACGACGAAGCCATTCGCCGCGCGCACGCATTGATCCCGTATCTGAAGGAGCGAGCATCCGCCGGTGAGAAGGCCACGCACCTGCCCACCGATGTCCTCGACACCTTTCATCAGAGCGGCCTCATTCGCTTTCTCCAGCCGAAAGCGTGGGGTGGCATGGAGCTCGATTTCGTCGCGTACTTCGATGTCCCCGAGATCCTTGGTCGCGGCGATGCGTCGGCGGCGTGGACATTCGCGAATCTCGCCTCGCACCATCGCGGCCTCGCGCAATGGGACATGCGGGCGCAGGAAGAAATTTGGGGCGACAACCCGGATGCCTGCATCGCCTCCGGGATCGCCTTCGCGCAAGGACGCGGGCGGCGGGTCGATGGCGGCATCATTCTCAACGGAGAATGGGGATTCTCATCGGGTGTCGACGTATCGCAATGGAACATGCTCGCCTGTGTCGTCATGGATGGCGACAAGCCGGTGGACTGGTGCATGAATGTCGTGCCGGTATCGGACTACGAGTTGATCGATGATTGGCAGACGATCGGCCTGCGCGGCAGCGGCAGCCGCACCGTTCGCTGCAAGGATGTGTTCGTGCCGGCGCACCGGTCGCTGTCAATGCACGTCGCAAGGCCCGGGCATGCGTACCCGGGGTTGAAAATCCACACCAATCCGATGTTCAAGGTCCCAACCCCTGCGCTGGGCGGCTACTGCATCGGCGGCGCCCTCATCGGTAATGCGCGGGCGGCGCTCGATGCAACGATCGAGGCGGTCCAGTCGCGGAGCACGAGCTATACCTCGGCAAAGATGCGCGACTTCCAGACCGTCCAGCTTCGCATCGGCATGGCCGGCGCCAAGATCGACGCGGTGCGCACCTGGTTTCGCTCCAACTGCATCGAGGCCAACGCCCGTTATGTTGGCGGCGGCGTGCTGACCATGGAAGAAAAGCTCCGCTACAAACGCGATGCGGCGATGGGCATGAAGATCGTGCATGAAGCGGTCGATTCGCTCTACGAGATGGCGGGCGCCAACGGCATCTACGACAACTATCCGCTACAGCGCATCTTCCGGGATGCCCATGCGGGCGCGGCGCATTTTTCGTTCAGCGTCGATGCGCAGGTCACCCCTTGGGCTTTGGCGGCGCTGGGCGGCGAGGTGAAGAGTCCGACGTTGTAGGACTATCGTTGTATTGACCCACTCGGGTGGGGGAATCGATGCGGCGAAGGACGCTACACCCTAGAACCAGTCGTGCACACGCAAGCCCTTCACGCGCGCGAACTCGGATTTGTTGTTGGTTACGAGGATTGCGTCGTGCGCCATTGCCGTGCCGGCAATCAAGACATCCAAAGCGCCAATCGGCGTGCCGGCTTTTTGAAGGCCGATCCGGATCTCCGCGGACCGACGTGCCGCCGCGTCGTCGAATGGCAGGATGGACACGACCGAAATCAACTGATCCAACTGCGTGCGTCGCGAAGTTGGGTGCGTCGATCCTGCGATGCCGACCTCCAACTCGTAGAGGACAATCGACGGAATACCGATTTCTCGCGGCGGAATCTCAAGGAGAGAACGCGCGACGTTACCCCTGCCCTTGAAAAAGAAGATCAGGGTGTTGGTATCGAGCGCATACATGGTGAATCAGAGTCGCTCGCGCGGCGCGTCGGCCGGCTGCCCAGCCCTGATTTCTTCAGCGAGCGGGAATTCCGGCCAAGCGCCTGCCAGCGCTCGCACGAACGCCGGCCACTCCGTGGCAGCGCGATCGCGAATGAGATCCGACACCCATTTGCTTTTCGATACACCGGCCGACTTCGCCGCCGCGTCGACCAGCTTCTCGGTGCTGTCGTCCAGATAGATCGTGACTTGGCCCATCACACACCATCCCATTTTCCAGTATATGTGGAATTATATGTGTCCGAGCGGCGATAACGCAAGTCCGCGGGGCGACGCTCTGCCCACTCGCCAGCCGCGCGCGGCCTTCCTTCTGAATGTCGTGTGCGGCCCTCACACCCGCCCCGCCATCATCTTCGCCAGCGCCGCCGCGAGCGCATCAAGCGCACCCGTCCCCGGCAAAGTCACCGCGAGCTTGATCTTTCCGTCTGCGCCCGTTTCCACGCATTGCTCGAGACCTGCCCTGATCGCGGACACCGCTGCCGGTGAAGGCGTCGACGGGGCCGACGCAGGCAGCAATTCCCCAAGAAGCGTAAAGGCCGCAGCCAGCATCTGGCCGCCCGCTTCCGCCACCCGCTCCTTGCGCAGCGCCAATGCGCTTGCCTCGGTGCGTTCACGCAACGACTCATCCGCAGGCGCCATGGGCTTCGCGCCGAGCAACAACTCGAGGCGACGCTTCAATTCCTCGATACCGGTCACCAACTGCACCTCACGCAGATCGGAATCCGGATCGAGGACGGCTGCCGCCAATTCATGCTTCGCGGACAATGTCGCGAGCAGGTTCTCCTCGATCGTGCCCTCGGTGACCAGGAGGTAGACCTGCACGCGGCGCTTTTGTCCCATCCGGTGTGCGCGCGCAATACGTTGCTCGAGCAACGCGGGATTCCAGGGCAGGTCGACATTGATCACTGTGTCCGCCGCCTGCAGGTTCAAGCCGGTCGAGCCGGCGTTCGTGGTGAGAAAGACTCGGCAAGTCGGATCGGTCTGGAACCGGTTCACGAGCATCTGACGCTTCTTTTGCGGCACGCTGCCATCGAGTCGAACGAAGTCTGCCTTGAGCCGCTTCAACACCGGTTCCACCAGATCGAGCATCGTGGTCCATTCGCTGAAGAGAATCACCTTGCGCGCAGGCTCCAGGCACAACGTTTCCAGCAGCTCGTTCAATCGCTCGAGCTTGCTCGAAAAACCGGGAGACACCTTGTCGACGAGAAATGTGCTGTCTGCCGACATGCGCGCCAAGAGCAATGCTTTTTGCAGCCGGAGCAAGTCCATTTCGGTTAGAAAAGATTTGCGCGTCACCGAGCTCACGACTTTCATCTGCGCACCGTGGAGCTCCAACTGTTCATCGGTGGGCGTGATGCGCACGATCTCGGTCGAACGCGGCGGCAGATCGAGCGCGATGCTCACCCGCGTGCGGCGCAGGAGCACCGGCTTCAGGCGCTCGCGCAACGCATCGAGGTTCTTGTAGCCCAGCACCTTGCCGGTCTCGCTCGCCACGCGATGGCGATGAATGAAGCGGTATGCGGGGCCAAGCCTGCGATCGTCGATGAACTCGACCACCGAGTAGAGATCGTCGAGTCGATTCTCGAGCGGCGTACCGGTCAGCACCAACGCGAAACGCGAGCGCAGGCTCTTGATGATGCGACTGGTCTTGGCTTCCCAGTTCTTGATGCGCTGGGCTTCATCGAGAATGATGAGATCCCACCCGGTGCGCTCGATGTCGAGATAATCGCGCAGCACCTGCTCGTAATTGCAGACGGTGAAAAACGCCTCGCCTTGATATTGGGCCAGGCGCTCGGCCGAGGGGCCGGTCACCAATTGCACATCCCGTCCGCAAAACCGGTTGATCTCCGCGCGCCACTGCGACTTCAAAGACGCCGGACACACGATCAGCACCCGCCGTATCCCCGCTTCGCGCGCGAGCAACTCGGCGACACCGACGCCTTGGATGGTCTTGCCAAGCCCCATCTCGTCGGCGAGGACCGCGCGCCCCGCACCGGCCGCGAAAGCGATGCCGTCAAGCTGGTAAGGCAGAAGCTCGGTCTTCAGCAATTGCGTTCGCAGCGGATGCGCGCCCGGATTCCGGCGAATACTCTTCACCAGCTCGGCCATGCGATGCTGGTGCATGACCTGATCCAACACCTCTTCGGCGTCGGGGAAGACCGTGACCTCCTCGCCTTGCTGGATGAGCTTGCGCACCGTCTCGAACAGTTCGACGAGCTCTGCATCGGTGCCGGCGAATCGGTCCTTCCAGCGGGCGATAACTGGCTTTATCCCGGCAGCGAATTGCGGTGGCGCTTGCAGACCCAATCGCAATGCGCCGTCGTAGCGCGCGAACACGGCGAATCGATCGGGCACCCACTGCTTGGCGAGGTCGCGACTGCTGAATCGTTTCGCTACCCAAGCCTGGACTTTGATCACATGCTTGCAGATACCGAGGGTGTTCTTCCTGAAATCGGGGCACGTGCAGTAACTATCGCCGCGCTCGCCTCCTCGCAATGCGACCCGATAGGTCTTTCCCGACAGCGCACTGGCCACCATGTAGTCGGTCCAAGGCGTGGTCGTGTCGGTCGGCTTGACGCGCATTTTCTCCTCATCGGCACGGGCGGCCCGATCGGCCAATGCACGTGACTCGAGCGCCTCTTCGGGCAGCAACTCCCAGGGCGTGTCTTCATTCGGCGGCGCCGCCAGTCCGAGCAGTGTCTTTTCTTCCAGGACGAGCGCAAGCGCCGCGGCCCGATGCACGAGCGCGACTTCTCCGTCGTGACTGCAAGTGACCTGCAAGCGATCGCGATAGGCGTCATGCAGCGACACGGTGACCACCAGAGGTTGGCGGTCCACGTCCGCCTCGGGAAACGCGACCCGGAAATAATCGTCGGTAAGGGCGACCTGATTCGCGACGTCGATCTCCATCGCCCCGCCCTTGGCGAGCAATTGCGGCCCCGTCGGACCCAGGAGTCTCTCGGCTTGTTGAAGCGTGAATCGGGACAGTTTGTCTTTGAGGGTGAGTCGGGCGGATGGTTTGACGCGCATGGCGGGCGAAGTTCTTATTGGACGGAGGAGACCCGCATTATCGGTTGAACGCATCACGCTTGCGCTCCGCGCAGACCGTTTCCCGTTTCCCGTTTCCCGTTTCCCGTTTCCCGTTTCCCGTTCCCCGTTTCCCGTTTCCCGTTTCCCGTTTCCCGTTTCCCGTTTCCCGTTTCCCGTTTCCCGTTTCCCGTTTCCCGTTTCCCGTTTCCCGTTTCCCGTTGCCCGTTACCCGTTTCCCGTTACCCGTTGCCCGTTCCCCG
>JANMUI010000862.1:0-8578 GCA_031391405.1 Betaproteobacteria bacterium | reverse complement strand
GCCAGTCAAGCGAGTACGCCGCGTTCCTGCGTGGTAATCAGCGTGATGTACGCGAGCTCGTTCTGGCGGGAGACGATCACTTTTCGATTTTGGATCACCTGGCGAGGCCGGATGGCGTGTTGGCGAACGCGGTGGTGGAGCTGTTCGGCTAGGGCTCGCTTCTAAAAAGTAGAACGCTCACAAATTCACCACGGAGGACGCGGAGGACACAGAGGAAAGGCAAAGATTCGGTTAGTGAGAGTGGTTGTACTTGCACGCTGGTTGTCTATGCCAGGCGCGCCTTTCCTCTGCGTCCTCTGTGTCCCCTGTGGTTAATTCTAGGAAGACCATCATGATTCGCACATCGCGATACCTCACACTGCTGGTCGGTCTCCTTGCATGCACCGTCGCGCTTGCGCAAGGATATCCAAACCGCCCGATCCGGCTGATCGTTGGATACCCGCCGGGCGGCTCCGGGGATTTTCTAACACGGCTCATCGCTGATGAAATGGCGCGCGAGCTCGGCGTGACCGTCGTCGTCGACAATCGACCGGGCGCGGGTGCGACGATCGCCTCCGACATCGTGGCCAAAGCACCAGCCGACGGTTACACGGTGCTCAATGGTGGTCACCAAACCATCAGCAAAGAGCTGTATCGAAAGCTCCCCTACGATCCTGATCGCGATTTCATGCCGATCTCGAAAGTCGCGACCGGTACAACGGTGCTGGTGGTCAACAACAGTTTGCCGGTCAACTCGCTGCGGGAACTGATCGCACATGCCAAAGCAAATCCCGGCAAGCTGTTCTCGGCATCCGCTGGCTTTGGCTCCGCGCCGCATCTCGCGTCGGTACAGTTCGAAGCATCGGCGGGAATTCAATTCACCACGGTGCAGTTCAAAGGGGGTGGCCCTGCAGCGCAATCGCTTTTGGCAGGCGACACCCAAGTAATGTTCGCAACATCGCCGACCGTGCTGGGGTTCATCAAGGCCGGGCGCATGCGTGCGCTCGTCGTGAGCAAGCGACAGGCCTCGCCGTCGATCCCCGGCATTCCTGGCGCCGAGGAGGCGGGATTGCCCGATTACGAGTCGACCTTCTGGTTCGGCCTGTTTGCCCCGAGCGGAACGCAAGCGCCCATCATTGCGCGCCTCCATGAAGCTGCCGCGAAAGCGCTCGCCAAACCGGAGATCCGCGAGAAAATCAACTCGCAAGGGATGGACGCCACGCCTTCCGTGTCGCCCGCTGCCTTTGATGCGGACATCAAAGCGGAGGCGCCGCTCTGGGAACGGACGATCCGTGCGTCGGGTGCGAAGGTGGACTAAGACGTTCGACGTCGACCTACCACGACGGCGCAACGGCGCAACGGAGCACTACGAAAAACTTGTTCCGGGTTACCTGCCCAGTCACCGCGGGATGCGGGATCTCACCCAGTCATTCGGCGTCATAACCGTCGTGTTGGTCGTGCCCGTTGCGTCGTCGTGGTGAACGATCAACGGTCCGACCGCAACACCGCAAGCCACTTCTCTTCAATCGCTCGCGCTTCCTCTGTCGATAACGCCGAGGGCTTCGGAAACGCGTCGCGCCATGGATACGGGCGCGTCGCGTCGAGGATGATCTTCGAATTCGAGGTCACACCGCGCGCCTTGTCGTTGGGCGAAATCCGCGGATCGAGGCCGGAGCTCCATCCGTTGCGAACGATATCCACCGACTCAGAGGGCTCGCAGCGGGTCGCGACGGCCCACATCACATCGTTGAGGTTGGAGGGATCGATGTCCTCGTCCACGACGACAACGATGCGCCCCATGTAGGCATTACCGGCTGCGATCAATGCCGCGCGTTTTGCGTGTCCGTCATAACGCTGCTTGAGCGATACCACCGTCATCAGCGAGGACACATGCTGCCAGACGCCGGCGATATCGGTGACATTGGCCGCTTCCAGATTGGCCCAGATGCCGCCCGCACGAAACGGCAAGCCGACATGAAAGCGTGGCGGCTTGAGCGGCGGTGAACCAAGCAGGATCGGATCGTTGCGATGGTGCAACGCACGCACTTCCATGATCGGCCCTGGTCGTCGATCGGCCGCGTAGTAACCGGTGAATTCGCCGAACGGCCCTTCCGGCAACGTTTCTTGCGCGGTTGGAATCAATTCGCCTTCCAGCACAATCTCGGCGTGCGCCGGGACCGGCAATCCGGTATGCGGACCCGGCACGACCTCAACCGGCGCCTCGCGGATTGCCCCGGCGAAATCGAGCTCGCCATATCCGGCGGGTAGCGACTCGAAACCCGCAATGAAGAGGGCCGGATCATCGCCATTCACAACTGCAACCGGGCACGACTTGCCCGCGTCCCAATATTTCTTGGCGATGATCGCGCCGTGCCGCCCAAGGTGATCGAACTGCACCGTGACGCGATTGCGCGTATGCACTTGCACGCGATAGATCGAAGCGGTGATCCATCCGGACTCCGGATCGCGGAGCACCACGATGCTGCCCGAGCCGATGTACGGCCCGCCGTCGTCACGATGCCATACCGGCGCAGGCAGCTTCGCGAGATCGACGTTGTCGCCGTGAAAGCTGTTCTCCAGAAACTCCGCTTGCTTGATCACAGTCGGCTGCACGGCCTTCAGCGTCTGGCGCTTGCGCATCCACGCACGAAGCGCATCGAGCGGGCGGAGCGTTGGATCGAGCCCAAGCGCGAGCGCGGCACGCTCCGGTGCCATCAACGGATTGGTGAAAACGCGAAAGCCGCGCGGGAAGCCCTTGAGGTCATCGAACAGCAGCGCTGGTGTCTCATGCATGCCCGCCGCAACTTCGGTGATGGCGCCAATCTCCAAATGCGGATCGGCGCCATGCACGCGGCGGAGCGCGCTGAATCGTTCAACGTTCGAGATGAAGTCGCGCAAGTCTCGGAATGCCATGATGGGACGATCCGTTCGGGTTGGATCTTCTTGTTCGATTGCGCATTATGGCAGTCTGCATACGTCCCTCAACGTACAGCGCCCGACTCGGTGATCTGGCTACAATGCCAGGGATTCATCCAACCATGACCGCATGGCACTCCTCGAACGCGAGACGCAGCTATCCGAACTGCATCGGGTGCTCAGCGATGCAGGAGCCGGGCGCGGGCGCACGGTCCTCGTGTGCGGCGAGGCCGGCATCGGCAAGACCGCGCTGGTCGACGCATTCACCCACACCGCCGGTGAACGTGCTCGGGTGCTCCGGGGTGTTTGCGAGGCGCTCTTCACGCCGCGACCACTCGGCCCGTTCTACGACATCGTGTATGGCCTCGACGGACCGCTCCGTGCGCAGTTGGAGTCCGGCGCGAAGCACGTCGACGTGTTCCACGGGCTGCTGGATTCGATCCGCACGCATGATCGGCCGTCGTTGGTCGTCCTGGAGGACCTGCACTGGGCCGATCACGCGACGCTCGATTTCGTCCGCTTCGTCGCACGGCGGATTCCGCAACTTCCGGCCGTGCTGCTCTCGACCTATCGGGACGACGAAGTCGGCGCCGAGCACCCTCTCACCGCTGTCCTGGGCGAGATCCCTTCAGGCGATCAGATCCATCTCAAGCTCCCGGTGTTTTCGCGTGCAACCGTGGATCAGCTCGCCCGCGAGGCGGGTCGTGCCGAGGTCGATCTGTATCGTGTAACCAGTGGCAATCCGTTCTTCGTAACCGAGCTGTTGAGCGCGGGAGGTGACGCCGAAAGGCCTTGCCCCGAGCGTGCGACAAGCCGTTCTTTCGCGTGCCCGCCATCTCTCGCCGCCTGCACGCGAGGTGTTGGATCTCGTCTCAGTGGTGCCGGACAAGATCGAGCTTGCGCTTCTGGAAGGGCCGCTTGCGGTCGACCTGACTGCATTGGAAGAATGCGCCACACGCGGGCTGCTCGCCTTCACCAACGACCATGTGTCGTTTCGACATGAACTGGCGCGTCTGGCCATCGAAACCGCTCTTTCACCCGTCAAGCGCACGCGGCTCAATCGAAGAATCGTTGAAGCCTTGGCCAAGACCACGCTCAATGGCAAGTCCCTGACCCGCCTTGCGCATCATGCGGTCGCGGCGCACGATTCGGAAAGTATCGTGCGCTTCGCTCCACAGGCTGCATCGATCGCCACGGAGCGCGGCGCCAATCGTGAAGCGGCAGCGTTGCTCACCGGCGCGCTACCGCATGCCGATCGCCTGCCGCTCGCCGCGCGCGCCGGCTTTTTTGAGCAGCGCGCGCAAGCTTGCTTCGTAGTCGATGAGAGCCTTGAGGGCATCGCCATGAGCGAGGCCGCATACACGTTGTGGGACGCGTTGGGCGATGACATCGCGCAAGGGCGCAACCTGGTACGCCGCTGCGAGATCCTCTACGACGCCGACATTACGCGCCGGGACGAGTTGCTCGCGCATGCCAATAAGGCCATTGGTCTGCTGGAGCCGCACGGTCCAAGCGCCGACTTGGCGTTGGCAATGTGCTCGGCGGGAATGATGCTGTGCCGGCGGGACCCGGAGCGTTCCCACGCCTATCTCACCGGCGCCACGCGCATGGCGGAAAGCCTAAGCGAGGCCGCGTCCGTGATCGCCGTCCTCGCGCGCCTGCCTGTACTCGAGATGTTTCTGCTTGGCGCGCCGTCGTAGCGTGGAATCGCGAAGCTTCTGGAACTGTCGAAGGCGCATGGCAGCGATCGCGGTATCCTGAACGCGTTTCGGTCCGCTGTCTTTGCAGCAGTAAAGAATCACGATCTGCCGCGACTCGAGCGCGCAATCACCGAGGGCTTGCGCTTCGCCGAGGAGCGGCAACTCGAACGCTACATCCCGGCGTTCATCTTGCGCACCCATCTGCTCGAGCTGGATCATCACCGCGGGCAATGGGAGGCATTGACGCGAAACGCCGAGCGACACTTGGGTTCAGGTCGCTCGCCCCGCAGCGTCCCGGTCTTCATGGACCGCCTGCGCGCCGGCGCCATGTTCGTGCGCGCCGGTCGCGCCGAGGCGATCCAGTGGCTTGAAGACGCCCTCGCCATGGAAAGCCATTTGATGACATTCGAAGCCTTCAGCGTGCACTGTGCCTTGGCCGAACATCACTGGCTCGCGGGGAATCTGGAAGCCACGCGTCAATCGGCGCGGAACGTTCGCGACGTACGGTACGCGGTCGACCATCCCTGGATGCGCGGCGAGGGCGATTTCTGGCTATGGGCCGTGGGGGAGCTGGATGCCGTCGCGACTCATACCGCCCTGCCCTACGCTTTGCAATTCTCAGGCGACTGGCGTGGCGCCGCCAACGCGTGGAAGCGCCTGGGCTATGTGTACATGGAAGGCTTGTCGCTCCTCTTCGGCGATGAAGACGCCCAACGCGAGGCCCTGGAGATCTTCGAGCGGCTGGGCGCCGATGCCGCGGCTGAGTGTTGTCGGCGGCGCATGCAGGAGCAAGGCATCCGAAACATTCCGCGCGGTGCCTATGCACATGCCCGCACCCATCCCCTCGGACTCACCGAGCGCGAAGCGGAAGTGCTTGCGTTGCTCGCAGATGGACTTTCGAACGCGGATATCGCAAAACGGCTGGTTCGCTCGGTCCGAACGGTCGATCACCACGTGGCGGGTGTGATCGCCAAGCTCGGTGCAAGGAGCCGGCAGGAAGCGGTGGCGGTGGCGAGAAAGCGCGGGTGGCTGGGTCCGTGACCGACACGAGAAGCCCAAGACCGGGCCAAACTTACTTCTTGACGAGATATCCGATGATCCCGCCGGCAGCAGCCGAGAGGACTGACATCGCCCATTTCTTCATCTGGTGATTGGGCGGCGGATTGCCCAAATCCAGCTGACTCACAAACCGACGATCTCGGTTTCGAGTTTTTGGGTCTTCGGATCGATCAGACCGAGCTTGAGCCCTTTCGCTTTTCCCTCAAGGGCGGCCAGGTACAGCGTGAGCGCTTTTCGAAGAATCACGCTCTTGTTGGTTTCGGTTTCTTCCGCTGCCTTGTCGATTTCGCGATTCAGGTCATCGGAAAGCGTCACGTTGAATCGGATCATGGTGTTCCACCAATTTGCGGGCGATGCGTCATTTATACACCAAATATACTCATTCGAGGAGGTGAGCGTGAAGAAAGAATGGAGCGCTCGCCGGTTCTTCGTCCCGCTTAACCGGCGTGATCGCAAAGCGCGATGAGCGCAGCTTGAAAAATCGGTGACCGTTGCGAGAAAGCGCGGGTGGCTGGGGTGGCTGAACTGCGAAACGGCGGAATGCGCCCGGATCAATCCAGACCGACGAATAGATCGCCGACGTTAATCACTAGACCCGGAACCCCCGCCGGGGAGATCGACTCCGAAGCATCGGGGCGGAGTGTGATTCGATACCCCTTGGCACTCGGCTCGCGGTGAATCTCCAACGCGCGGTGCTCGCGATCCAAAATCCAGAATTCGGGGATCCCGTGCCGGGCGTAGAGCTTCAGCTTGATGTCCCGATCGTATGCGAGCGACGTATCGGCGACTTCTACGATCAGCAGGACATCCTCAGCAACGGGAAGCGCATTCGCGTAGAAATCGGCACGCGGCTTCAAGAGCGCGATGTCGGGTTGAGGCTCAGAGCGGGGTGGGAGACTGATGGGGCACTGCACCCATACGAGAACTTCGCGTCCGCCGGCTTCCTGGAAGAGGGCGTTCAACCGTCCCACTCGGCTTGCATGCCATTTCCCGATAGGCGCCATGGTGACCAGTTCTCCATCGACCAGCTCGATTCGATCCTCGCTGCCAAGAATACCGACCTCAACCATCCGGTGGTATTCCTCGACCGAAAACAAGCGACGTTCCATTACCGCGTTCATGGCATCACTCTCTGCGTGGTTGGTGCAGTGGAACTATAGCCGATCCACGGTCCCCGAAAGCGGCATCCCACCGGCTAGGAATCTGCGCGGCAGACCGCGCAGATTCCTGATGGCAGACGCTACGTGCCTTCATGAGCGCGAATGCGCCAAACAATAATCCCGAAATCTAGCTAGTTTTCATCGCAAAGCGTCGTTCAGCTAAACAATTGCGTCTGCTTATAGGAGTGTGCGCGCTCTGCCGCGCAGACTCCTAGCCCGGGCCGCCCCGCATCGTGCACCCTCGGAAAATAGGTAATGCCGAACCGAAATCCGGGTAAACGGGCCGATTCGCCAGCCGCCCCGCTCACCTATCCTTGAATCGTCACGGCCGGACCGAAACGTTGCAGCGCTCCGGTACCACGCCGATGATTCAAGCGCGGCACTATCCCATCGGTGTTGCAACGTTCGACGAAATAACCAGGAGACAGACCACATGAACGCCCTCATCGCAGTAGGCACGGCCGCCCTGATCGGCTCCTCCGGTGCGCTTGCACAGCAACCGGTCAAACTCCGATTCTCGAGCATCGAGCCGCCCATGGCGCCGATCACGGCACGCGTCCTGACTCCATGGGCCAAAGAAGTGTCGGCCGCATCCGGAGGCACGCTCGAAATCGAGATGTACGCAGGCGGCACGCTTGGGCGCAGCATCGGGCAGCAAGTGAAGCTCGTGCAGGATGGCGTCGCGGACATCACGTGGACCGCGCCCGCCATGACACCGGGCCGCTTCGGAGGCGTGGAAGTCGTCGAGCTGCCGTTCGTCATCCAGAGCGTTCGCGAAGGCGGCCTCGCGCTCTGGCGTCTATATGAACAGGGGCTCCTCACCGGCTTCGATGAATTCAAGGTACTTCTGCTCGGCACCACCTCGCCGCAGTTCCTCAACTCGCTCGCGCCGATCAATACGCTCGCCGATCTCAAGGGCAAACGTGTAAGCGGCTCCGGGCCTATTCGGACGAAAACGCTCGACAGCCTCGGCGCGGTGCCGGTGCCGGTGGCCCCCCCACAAGTGGCGGAGGCCCTCTCGAAAGGCGTCGTGGATGCGATCATCAGCGAATGGAACTTCAACGTCACCTTCAAGGTCGATGAGGTTGCCACGAACTTCTACGAGATGCCGCTTGGCTGCGCCGCGCTGATGGTCATCATGCTCAAGTCGAAATTCGACGCGTTGCCCGCACCGGCACGCGCGGCGATCGACAAGCACTCCGGCGAGGCCCTCGTTCGCCGGTTGATCGAGCTCTTCGAGTCGAGCGATGCAGCGGTCCGGGAACGCGTATCCAAGCAGACGAAGAAGCGCATCACCACACCGACCACCGAGACCATCGCCATCTGGCGCAAGATGACCGACCCGGTTATCGAGGGCTGGCGCAAGGAAAGCGCGCAAAACGAGCGGCAATTTCAGACCCTGGACGCCGAGATCAAGAAGGTGCGGGCGGCGCGGTGAGGGCTTGCAGCGGCGTCGCGAGGAGCGGCGCCGCATTGCTCGATCATCCCGCCATGACGGCCGGCAACACGTCTTTCGTAAAGCGTTCGAGATGCCGGGGCTGATCGGGGCCACCCAAGCGCACGACCATTGTTTGCGCGCCTGCGGTCGCATACGCACGCAGCCACGCGATGACCGTCTGTGCATTCCCGGCGCATAGGCTCTGGCGGCTCTTCTGAACATCAAAGGGACTCGAGTAGTAGCTCTCGGTAAAGGCGCGTAGCTCCTGCTCGGCACGCGCGACATCGGCATTCACATTGATCGTCGTATAGACCGCCCGATGAATG
>JANMUI010000856.1:0-5298 GCA_031391405.1 Betaproteobacteria bacterium | reverse complement strand
CGCGCAATGGCTGCTCGCCTTGTGCGTGTCCTCGCTTTCCATGGCGGCGATCGGAAACGACGGCTGGGAGTACGAGGTCCAGCCGGGCGACTCGCTCTGGTCGATCGCTGAACGTTATCTCCTCGACACCGCGCTTTGGCGAAAGCTCCGCGATCTGAACAAGGTTCCGGATCCCTACCGGTTGAAACCGGGCAGCGCGCTTGCAATTCCCCTTGAGTGGCTCCGCACGAATCCGGCGGGTGCCACCGTCACGGCAGTCAGCGGCGCGGCGACCATCGCGAGCGGTCGCGATGGGACAAGCATCAAAGTGATGGCGGGCGGCCGACTCCAGACTGGTGACACGCTCGCGACCGCGCCGGAGGCCAACGTCACGCTCAACTTCGATGATGGCTCGCGACTCCTGCTGCTTTCGGACAGTGAGCTTCAGTTCATACAAGTGCGCTCGTTCGAAGGCGCGGACATTTTCGAGACGCGCATCCGGCTGACCAAGGGGCGCGCCGAGAATCTTGTCCCGATCGGCGGCAAGCGGCGCTTTCAAATGGATACGCCGTCGGCGATCACGTCGGTGCGCGGGACCGGCTTTCGGGTACAGGCCGAACCCGGCACGGAGCGGCCTGTCACGCGTGTGGAAGTGCTGGACGGCGGCGTCGGCGTGCGCAACGACACCGGGACGCAGAATGTCGGCGGCGGATTTGGGACCGTTGTGGAGCAAGGCAAGCCACCCGCGCCACCGATCCGGCTGCTGCCCGCGCCGGATGTAGGTTCGCTACCCACGTTGTTGGATCGCGTGCCAATCGAATTCGCCATGCCGCCTGCCGGTGACGCAGTCGGCTTCGTGATGCAGATTGCCAGGTCGCCCGCATTCGAGCCGGTTCTGTTCCAGAGCGAGGCCCCAGCGCGACGCCTGCGCGGTTCCGATCTGCCCGATGGCAGCTACATTGCACGCATTCGTTCGGTGGATCGCAACGGACTCGAAGGTTTTGCCGCGGAGCATCGGTTCACATTGGATGCACGCCCGCTTGCGCCCACCACGATTACGCCACCGCCGGGTACGAGTATTCCGGATGAGCGGCCGCGCTTCGCCTGGGCCCGCAACCCGGAGGCGGCGCGCTATCACTTCCAGCTCGCCACGGATCCGCAATTCACTCGCTTCGTGCACGAGGACGCGACGCTCACGAACCCGAACATCGTTCCTCCGGTGGATCTCGCGCCGGGCCGCTATCACTGGCGCGTTGCCGGCATCGATGCAGAGGGCCGCGGACCCTGGACGGACGCGCAAGCCTTCCGCCGTCTGCCTCCGGGACCCGCGCTCGATCGACAACCGGCTGTGAGCGACGCCGAAATCACCCTTTCCTGGCGCGCGGGCGATCCGGGCCAGACGTGGCAGATTCAAATCGCCGGCGAACCGACCTTTATCAAGCCGATCCATGACAGGCGTGTGGCCGAGCCGCAGACCGTGATTCCGCGCCCGGCGCCCGGCCGCTATTATCTGCGCGCGCGCACGATCGATCCGGACGGTGAAGAGGGACCCTTTGGATCCGCGCAGATCATCGAAGTGCCGGCGCCGCCTCCGCCTGCGAGTCCGGACTGGTTGCTAATGTTGTGGATGTTGCTCATTCTCGCGCTATGACCTCCGGCCGAGCCTTGATCGCGGCGTGGTATTCCAGCCGGCCTGTCCGCGCCACGATCGCGGCGGCAGTGGCTGGTGGAGCCTTGCTGCTCTCCGGGGTGATTCCGCGCCTGGACAACCTTGCAGCCGACGTTTTTCTCTCCCTTGACGAACGCGCGCCCGACGGGTCGATCGTCATCGTCGAGATCGACGGGGCGAGCCTTGACCGGCTCGGTCGCTGGCCATGGTCGCGCGCCGTGCACGCGCAACTCGTCGAACGCGCAACGCTCGTCGGCGCCGCGGCCATCGGCTTTGATATCGCGTTCGCGGAACCGGACCCTCGCGATGAACGTGGTGATAAGGCATTGGCGGCTGCAATCGCGCGGAGCGGACGCGTTGTGTTACCGACGTTCTTCGAGCGCGACAGTAAAGGTGGGCAATCGCGCCCACTCCCGATTTTGGCGAGCGCTGCCGCACGCCTGGGCAGCGTCGATGTGGATGTCGACCAGGATGGTTTGGTTCGGCGTATTGCCGGACATGCGATGCGCGATGGCGCGATGGCGTTCGCACACGCATTGTCGCTCGCGAGCGGGTTGCGCAAATTCGATGCGGCTGCAGAGCGGCCCGGCCTGAATACGCGACTCTGGATCCGCGACGATGTGCTGCTCGTTCCGTTCGGCGCCCTCACTGAGCGCTTCCATCGCATCGCATTTGCGGATGTTCTATCCGATCGGCGCGCCGCCGAAATGTTGCGCGACCGAACAGTTATTGTAGGGGTCACGGCGCCCGGCCTGGCGCGCACATTCATGGCGCACGGCACGCACGGCGCTCGCACCTTATCGGGCGTCGAGTTGCAGGCCCACCTCCTCGATGCGATCAACCACAACGCGCTGGTTCGGCCTGTGACTCGATTCGTCGAAATCCTCGTTGCGATCGTGGCCGGCATGGTTGTCCTCTTGCAATTCGCGTTCGTGCGCACGCCGCGATGGGCGACAGGTATCGCGGGCGCGACGATTGTCGTCGCCGTGCTTGCCACGACGCTCTTGCTTCTGATCGGCCGGGTGTGGCTATCACCGGTGCTGCCCGCCCTCGTCGTGGCGATCGGCTATGTCATCTGGTGGTGGTTGCATTCGGGCATCACCGCACGAGCGCTCGATCACTACCGTTCGCGATTCGAGGCGGCGATGCAATCTTCCGGCGACGCATTGGTGACGATCGATGCGGGCGGCACCATCATCGACATCAATCACGCCGCCGAAGAGTTGTTCAGCCGCACGCCGAAACAGGCAAGCGGCGCCGCGCTCACCTCGTTGCTCGAATCCGGAGGTGGGGGTGCGTCGGCGAGACTCGTGTGGCGAAGCATCGGGCAATGCGTGCGGACGAAGCGCCCGGTTCGACCCGAGGAAAATGTTGTTCTGGCGCGAGCGGATTCACAACGATCATTCCGGCTGTCGGTGATACCGATCGACGAATCGGATCGGCGCACAGGCGGACCCTATGTGGTGGTGGTGCTGAACGACGTCACCCGCGCCCAGGCACTGAGCGAATCGATCTCGTACCTGGCCACACACGATGCCCTGACGGCGCTTCCGAACCGCGCAGCGTTCATGCACGGCCTCGAGCAGGCGATCGTGGTCACACGCGGATCAGGCATCGAGCTCGCGGTCGTGGCCGTCGAGCTCGTTGGCTTCACCCGGATCGACCATACGCTCGGGCCGTCGGTCGGTGACCGGTTGATGCACGAGGCGGCCCGCCGGCTCGAGGGCCACCGCTTTCCGAGCGATCTCCTCGGTCATTGGGATCGCGCCGGATTCGGCATCGTGATCCAGGGCGGGGCCGGCATTGCATTGACGCTCGATCGGGTCAAGGCGATTCTCGCCTCGTTCGGCGAGCCTTTCCTGATTGACGGACGCGAGCTTGTCGTGTCCGCCTGCGCTGGTGTTGCGCGGTTTCCGTCCGAGGGTAATGATGCCGAATCGCTCGTCCGGAAAGCGGGCGTGGCGTTACGTCGGATCCGCAAGGAAGGCGGCGCACCGCTCGATGTGTATTCGGAGGGCAATGACTGGTGGGGACAGGGTAATCTCGAGTTGCAGATCGAGCTCGGAAAGGCGATTGAACGGAACGAGCTCGTCCTCTACTATCAGCCACAAGTTGCCATGGCAAGCGGCCGTGTAGTCGGAGTCGAGGCGCTGCTTCGCTGGCACCATCCGCGGCTCGGGTTGCTCGCCGGGAATCGCATCGTGCCGGTCGCTGAAGCCTCCGATCTGATCATCACGGTCGGGGATTGGGTCATGGACGCCGCCGCACGGCAACTCGCCATCTGGCGGTCGCTTCACGGCCCCCATTTAACAATGAGCGTCAATGTTTCCGCGCGCCAATTGCTGCGTGCGGACATGCCCGGGCTGGCGCGCCGCATCGCCAGTGAATACAGTATCGAGCGCGATGCGCTCCTCTTCGAGCTGACCGAGAGTCAGCTGATGCACAATCCGGAGCAATGTGAAGAGGCGCTCAAGGCGATTCGCCGCGAAGGCATCGGCATTTCCATCGACGACTTCGGCACCGGGTATTCATCGCTCGCCCATCTGCAGTCGCTGCCGGTCGACCAGATCAAGATCGATCAGTCGTTCATCTGCACGCTGCCGGAAAACGCCGGAAGTGCGGCAATCGTCGAGGCGGTCATCTCGATGGCGCGCTCCCTCGGCCTCTCGGTCGTTGCCGAAGGCGTCGAAACCGAGGCGCAGCTTGCATGGCTGCGCGCACGACAGTGCGACAAGATCCAGGGCTACTTGTACAGCCGCGCGGTTCCCGCCGACCAGGTGCCGGCGTTGATCCGCGCGATCGAAGCGCGAACCGCCGTGATCTAGCGGGGTGCATCGCGAGCGGATACAACGATCGTGCGCCCGCAATCATCGACATCGAACCTGCGCCGCCGACCGCGCTGTTTATTTTTTCTTGACTTCCGGGGCTTTTCGATCGGCCGCCTTGGGCACATCGCCGATCACCGTCTTCAGCGGGCACACCGAGAAAACCGGGCACTTCTTGCAGCCGGCGACGATCGCTATCGGGCAGAGCGTCATGATCAATCCTTTTCGGACCGGGAAGCGGAGCGTACGCCAATCCGCGGACGACGTCTTCCAGATCCCCAGGGCTCCACCCGTCGAAGCCAGCGCGGTCCTTGAATCACCGCCTTGCGGCCCTGCCTGTCCGTGAATCCGCGTTACTCGCTCGGCACGAATATCCACAGCAGCACGTAGACCACCAGCCCAGCGCCGCCACACAGCACAAGCAGGGAAAACAGAAGACGCCAAACCCAGGAATCCACACCGGTGGCGCGGGCGATGCCGCTGCAAACGCCCGCAATCCAACGATCGCTGCGGCTGCGCCGTAACGCATTGATGGCTGCCAGCACCGGCGAAGCCGCCGGTGCGCTCTCTGGCGCATCGGGATGGTCCAGTAGGCGAGCCTTCGCACGCGAGAACTCGTCGTCCGTCAGGGCCCCACTTTGATGCAGTTCCTGCAACCGGGCCAGTTCTTCACCGAGTGTCATGGCGAGCTCCTTTTCTAGTGCGAATACTGCGGACCATACCAGCCGAACCGATTGACCGGCCTCAAATTCAGAACGGTACCGGCGGGCTCGTCCACGCCGCGGGCAACGGCCGAGCGCGCGCGAGCGCTTCCGTCACCGTGCA
>JANMUI010000836.1:0-19205 GCA_031391405.1 Betaproteobacteria bacterium | reverse complement strand
CAACCGCAACGACAACATCGGCTTTCGTGTTGCTTGTTCGTCCCACATCGGGATCTTCTCCGCCAGGTGCCACGCGGTGGTGCCGCCGGAATTGCCGGCCGACCACGGTTTGCCGGCCGAGGCCGGAGGGGGTCGATGGCGCAGGTGAGTCCCGTCCGCACGCAGCGTCATCGCGTCGGGCGCATACAAAATTCGGGCGCCGCCTGGATCTCCGTCCCGCGGCGCCCACCTCTTTCAGCGCGCAGACTGCTTGATCCATCCGCCCAATAGCTTGCCAATCTCGGCGACTTGGCCGCTGACGTGTGCGTACTGTCCGTCGTCGAGCCAGTGCCATCGATGCGCAAGGCGCAGGTAAAGACGCAAACGATTCAGTGCGACGTCTGCTTCCGCCAATGCATCGCGCCGGCGTGCATCGCGTGCGCTTTGAGCGGTGAACACTGCTTCCTGGCAATCCAGCGCGGCATTCATCATGCGTTGGGTAACCGTCGATCGATAAGGCCTCGGAAATCGTTCGACCTTCGGCAGCAGCCACGTCAATAAATCGAACAATCGTGCGTGCAGAACGAGCTCTTCCGCCATCGGGAACCTCCTTGGATCGTAGCAATGCGTTTGAGGAGCTTTGCAGCTTTGCGCACCTGCTGCGATCGTTCGAACGCGCCTCGCGCGGCAAGCGACGGTCCGCTGCCGTCGCAGATTTCGAGTTCCGGTTGGCTGACGAGCTGCTTCTGCTGCGCGATGAATTGCTGCGCGGAACCTACACGCCGGGACCTTACGAGCATTTCTTCGTGCACGAGCCGAAGCGCCGCAAGATCAGCGCTGCGCCGTTCCGCGATCGGGTCGTGCACCACGCGTTGTGCTCCATCATCGAGCCGCGCTTCGAGGCGGTGTTCATTCCTGACAGCTATGCAAATCGGATCGGCAAGGGCACCCATCGCGCGATCGATCGGTTTCAGCAATTCGCAGGGCGCTACCGATATGTGATCCGTGGCGATATCCGCCAACATTTCGCTTCGATCGATCACGCAATCCTGCTCGACGGGTTGGCCAAGAAGATTCCCGAAGAAGATGTCATGCGGCTCATCGAAGTCATCATAGCGAGCGGCCGGGATGTGTTGCGAGACGAGTACACGATGGTGACGTTCCCTGGGGATGACCTGCTCTCGGTATGCCGTCCGCGGGGGCTGCCGATCGGAAATCTGACTTCGCAGTTCTGGTCGAACTGCTTCTTGCACACGTTCGATCTGTTCGTGAAGCGGGAGCTCGGATGCCCTGCGTACTTGCGCTATGTGGATGTCTTTGCGCTTTTCGCCGACAGCAAGGCGACGCTGTGGTCGTGGAAGGCGACGATTCAGGCGCGACTCGAGAAGCTACGGTTGACCGTCCACGAAAGCAGCACCCAGGTCATGCAGACTGCGAGCGGCGTTCCCTGGCTGGGGCTTGTGATCTTTCCCGATCATCGGCATGTGAAGGCGCGCAAGGTGGTTCATGCGACACGCCGGCTGGGGCAACGCTACGGCGACTACCGGGTGGGGCGGATCTCATTTGGTGAATTCGACGCAAGCGCCCAAGGTTGGATCAACCACGTGTGCCTCGCCGACTCCTGGGGATTGCGCCGGCACGTTCTCGCGCCGTTCCTCATAAAAGCAGACCCACACTTTTCTCCTACGCGTGCCTCGGTGCGGCTTGCGCGGCCTCTGGATCCCGGATCATAGTCCGGGACGACGCTGGCAAGAGATTGATTCATGCCAGCGATTGGTCGTCAGGCCTTTTTGACCGCTTGCTGAATTGCCTCAATTTCCGCTTCGATCGCATCTGCGCCGGGAAACACGCGCTTCGCCTTGCGATACCAATAGCGCGCGTTGTCCAGATCGCCTTCCTGCATGTGCACGATCCCATGCGCCCAGTAGCCAAGCGGCGACTCGGCGTCCTGAGCGATCTTGTGGGCGGCTTGCCAGTTCCCGGCGGCGAGCAGTTTGACGGCTTTCTCGATCATGGCGTGATGGCTCCGATTGCCCGAGACCGGATTATTACTCCCCTGGACGTTTGCATGGCGCGATCTTCCTTGACAGCCTCGCAGCAAAGATCAACAACATGGACTAAGTTAGTCCATATTGTTGCTCGAATGTCGACCGTCAATATCCACGACGCCAAGACCCATTTTTCGCGCCTGGTCGATCATGCCGCGGCGGGTGAAGAGATCGTCATCGCGAAGGCCGGCAAGCCGGTGGCACGGCTCATGCCCCTTGCGCGGCCGCAGCGCGCCAAGCGCCGCCTCGGGCTCGCGAAAGGCAAGCTTGGCGTGCCCGATGATTTTGACCGGATGTGTGCCGATGAGATCGGCAAACTATTCGGCGTGCGGACCAAGTGAGGCTACTCCTCGACACACACGTTCTGCTGTGGGCGCTGAACGGTGATCGGCGCCTGGGCACCGACACTCGTCGGCTACTGGAGCATCGCGATAACGAGGTCTGGTTCAGCGCGGTGAACGTATGGGAGGTGGCGATCAAGGTATCGCTCGGGCGCGACGACTTGAATGTCGACCCAGACGAACTTGCCGAGCTTGCGGAGGAGTGTGGTTTCGAGGAGCTCGTCGTTCGGTCACGGCACGTCGCAGCAACGGCGAAGTTGCCGCCAACGCATACCGATCCGTTTGATCGACTACTGATTGCTCAGGCCCACGCCGAGAATCTCACGTTGCTGACCGTCGATGCGGCGGTGCTCGCGTAGGCCCTGTGGCGCTGCGGGCGTAATCAACAGGGCTTCGACAAGCCTGTCCTGAGGCCTTCGACAAGCTGAGGACAGGCTTGTCGAAGGGCGCAGGGACACGCCTGTCGAAGGGCTCAGCCCGAATGGGGCCCCTGACTGCAAGTTGGCCGGCTACGGCACGGGCGTTCTTTAGGTCGAGCAGAGACTGCGCTTTGGTTGCCAAACCCGTGGTTGTCAAATTAATTTTGACATGCTAGCCTTGCGGCCTCTTTGGAAGAATCCGATGCCCAACGTCCCTGATCGCCTTGTTTCGCTGTTCGGATCCCAGGCCGAGGTTGCTCGGCGCCTGCGGATTGATCGCGCGGTGGTGAGCCACTGGGTGAAATGCGGCTATGTGCCTGCGCGCTGGTCGATGGAGGTTCAGTCGGTTACCGGCGGGCAGATCGGCTCGGATGAGGTCCTCCGGGAAGCCACGCTCGCCAAACCCATCCGGCTCAAGTCGCGGGCCGACGATGACACGCTTTTCGCCAACCAGGAAGGACTCGACATGAACCACTTCGCGCCCGCCAGACGCATCACCTCGTTTCACCCGCCGCAGCGGACCCTGATGGGGCCGGGACCCACCGAGATCCATCCGCGCGTCCTCACCACGATGAGCCAGCCCGCGATCGGATATCTCGATCCGGTCTTCGTCGAGATGATGGAAGAACTGAAGTCGCTGCTGCGCTACGCCTATCAGACCAAGAATCCCCTTACATTTCCGGTGTCGGGCCCGGGATCGGTCGGCATGGAGTATTGCTTCGTCAACCTCGTGTCGCCTGGCGACAAGGTGATCGTGGCGCGCAATGGCGTATTCGGCGGCCGGATGATTGAAAACGTCGAGCGCGCAGGCGGCACCGCGATCGTTGTTGAAAGCGAATGGGGCGAGCCGGTCGATCCAAACAAAGTAGAAGCCGCCCTCAAGGCCAATCGCGACGCGCGCCTGCTTGCTTTCGTGCACGCGGAGACGTCGACCGGTGTGCAATCCGATGCGAAGACCCTGGTCGCGCTCGCGCATCAGTACGACACGCTCGCAATCGTCGATGCGGTCACCTCGCTCGGCGGCTCGCCGCTCAAAGTCGACGAATGGAACATCGACGCCGTCTATTCCGCGAGCCAGAAATGCCTCTCATGCACACCAGGTCTCTCGCCGGTGTCGTTCTCCGAGCGCGTCGTCGATTACGTGAAGGCGCGCAAAGACAAAATCAAGAGCTGGTTCATGGACATGAACCTCTTGCTCGGCTATTGGGGCTCAACGACCCGCACCTACCATCACACTGCGCCGACCAATTCGCTCTTCGGCCTGCATGAGGCGCTGCTGCTCATCCGCGAAGAAGGGGTGGAGAATTCCTGGGCCCGTCATGCCCGTCATCATGTGGCGCTCAAGGCCGGGCTCGAAGCGATGGGCCTGCAATTCCTGGTGAAAGAGGGCTTCCGACTGCCGCAAATGAACGCGGTGCGCATTCCCGAATCGATCCAGGCGAAAGAGGCGGACATTCGCAAACGTCTGCTCAACGACTTCAACCTGGAAATCGGTGCGGGGCTCGGGCCGTTGGCCGGCAAGATCTGGCGAATCGGCATCATGGGCTACAGCTGCCGGCCGGAAAACGTGATGCTGTGTCTGTCGGCGCTCGGTTCGGTGCTGGACGATGTCGGCTACCCGATCCACGTCGGCGACGCCGAGGCAGCCGCGCATCAAGCCTATGCCTCGTTGCATACGAAGGCGGCGCAGGCCAAGCAGCATAAGAAGGCCGCCTGATCCTCTGCGAGATCACGTGCCAGGGCGAACACCACGACACGACGGGCGCAACGGGAATGGCACTTACTTAAGCGAATTAGGGGATTTACCGTTCGCCCTGAGCCTGTCGAAGGGTGAATGCCGGAGCGTCCGTGAGCGGACGATCGCCCGCCTTCGACAAGCCTGCGTTACCCTTCGACAGGCTCAGGGCGAACGGAGGCTTGAGCAGCGCACGCTACGTAAGTGCCATTCGGGCGCAACGGGTGATAACGCAAGCTCCCGCCGGGTTTCCCGAGCCGAAGTGGTGCGCCCTCGTGGCGGGCGCAGGTCGGGCTACATCTTCAGCACCACCCGCCCGACGATCTTGCCGTCCTTGAGCTCCTGCAGCGAGCGCTCGACCTGATCGAGGCTGCGCGTCTCGATCGGGATCGACTTCAGCTTGCCCGCGCGCGCGAGCGCCACGACTTCCTTTAGTTCGGCGACGGTGCCGACGTACGAGCCTTGAATGGCGATGCAGCGTTGCGCCATCGTCACGAGGCTCACTGGAATCTCGCCACCGAACAGGCCGCACACCACGTACTTGCCGCCTTTGCGAAGCGAGGCGACGCCCAATGTCGCGGTTGCGGTCGCGCCCACCAGATCGATCACCGCCTGCGTGCCCCCACCGGACATTTTCTGCAGCTTGGCGAGCGCCTCCTGGTCGCGTGAGTCAATCACCGCGCTCGCTCCCGCGGCCTTCGCGGCGTCGAGCTTGGCAGGATCGATATCCACTGCGACGATGTTGCGGTGCGCGAGCGCCTTCAACACCGAGATGCATTGCAGCCCAAGCCCGCCCGCGCCGATGACGACGACCCAATCGTCCGCATCAAACGGACCCGCGCGCTTGATCGCTCCATAGGTGGTCAGTCCCGAACAGGCGAGTGTTGCGGCGAACGCGGGATCGACGCCTGACGAATCGACCAGATAGCGCGGATGCGGCACGATCAGGTGGTCCGCATAACCGCCCGGACGCGCGACGCCCATGAAGCGCGGTGTCATGCACAAATTGTCGTTCCCGGCATTGCACTTCGCGCAGTTGCCGCAACCGGTCCACGGGCACACCAATCGGTCCTGGCCGATCGGCACAGCACCCGCTTCGGGCCCTGCGGCAACCACGGTTCCGTACGGCTCGTGCCCCATCGTGAAGGGCGGCTTCATGCCGCGGTCGGTCATGTAGAAGCGTTTTCCGCCACCGAGCTCGAAATAGCCGTCGCGAATGTGCACGTCGCTGTGGCACACGCCCGAGAACTTGAGCTTGATCAGGACTTCGGTGCCGGTGGGCTTCGGCGTCTCGCGCATCACCATCTGCAATGGCTTGCCCCAATCAACCACTTCATAGCTCTGCATCGCGGCGCTCCTGTTGTGATTCATACGCACATCTTGCGTGGATTCTAACCGTCTCTACTTGATGTGCGGCATATGCACGCGCCGCCTCACCTGCCGCTGCCGATGAACCGGAACGCGCTGGCGATCGAACGTGCAGTCCGTATTGCTTCTTCCCGGACGTTCGCGAACACGCCTTTTGGTTCAACCCCGCTCTGGAGAAAAGTATGAAACCGCGTGGCGAACGAATTGCATGCATGATAGAGACCGATGATGGTGCGCGCGGCGTCTACTCTGTCTACGCGGGTACCGAACCCAAATCGGTGGACCGGGTTGATCCGGTCGAATGGGGCGACACCAAGCCAAAAGGAAACGTCACCGTCGCCATGTTCAGTATCATCGGCGAGATGGGCATGACCGGACAAATCATCCGCATCACCGGCGCCGAATGGCTCGCGCTCATGCGCACCAAGCAGATGAACAATTTCTACGCGACCATCCTTTGGGGCGGTGGCCCGCTCAAGGTGGTCCAGGCGGCCGTCGCAATCGACAAGAAATCGATCGCCGCGTAGGGTCCGTTCAACGCAGCGTCTCGTTCGTCGAACGTCGATCGAGGCCGCCGCAAACTGCCTGGGATCGCGGCCGAAACCGCGAGAAATCCACGAACTGCCGAGGGAAACGCCCGACAGCCGATGCTTCATTTCGCGGCGTGGCGCAAAATAAGACATACACAAAAGTTCACGCTCTCCCATGGATATGCAGCAACACCAAGCCAGCAAGAATTCATGGCGCGCCTACGGGGCCGTTGCAGTCATCCTTGTGGCGGTGTGCATTGCCCTCGTGTCAGGCGGGCAAGCGATCTACGCCGAACGCGAATCACGCAATCGGCTTGCCCATGCGCTCGATCTCACTCGTCAAGTCCTTGAGCTGCGGTATCTCGCCGCCGATCTGAACAGCGGGCAGATCGCCTACGCGCTCGACATCTGGCGAAGCGGTCCAGGTGCGATCAAGGATGATCATCCGGCGCGTGCCACCTTTCTTGCGGCCGCGGCTGCGTACCGCTCCAAGCTGAATGCGATCGATTCGACACGCTTGACCGGCGACGAGCAGCGCCAATATCTCGCTACCCAGCGCGCATTCGAACAATTCATGCGATCGCAGGATCGGGCCGCCACGCGTGGCGCGGGCGCGGCCGATAACGTGATGCAGGCAGGTGCGCCCGCGCAGTTTGCCCAGTCGCTGGAACTGGTCGGGGACCTGGTCGAACGTGTCGCGTCACGCAGCGATCAGACGGCAGTCCAGGCCGCCCGGGCTAGCGATCGTGCCGGCACATGGAAAATCGCCTTCGCCCTCACCACGGCGCTTCTTGCCGGACTATTCGGCGTCATGAATGTGCGCGCGATCATGCATCGCGTCAGGATGATCGGCAACCTCGACGCTCTGTCCCGAACCGATCAACTGACCGGTGTGGCCAATCGCCGCCGCTTCGATGAAGAGTGTCCGCTTGCCCTTGAGCGGGCCCGGCGCACTGAGCGTAATGTGTCGGTGGCTATGCTCGATCTCGACAACTTCAAGTCCTTCAACGATACCAATGGTCATATGGCGGGCGACCGCCTGCTCGCCGCGACTGCCGGATCATTCGCGTCGCGATTGCGCGAGGGCGACATCATCGCGCGCTACGGCGGGGAGGAGTTCGCGATCATCCTGCACGGCTGTAGCGCGGATGCGGCGCGCGAGATCGTTGATCGCGTGCGCGAGGTGCTGCCGGATTCGCAGACATTCTCGGCCGGTATCACCGAATCCGACGGTCATGAAGAAGTCGCGATGATGATGGCGCGTGCCGACCAGGCGCACGATGCAGCCAGGCACGCCGGCCGCAATCGCACAGTCATCATGCGTCGCGATGCCACCGTCGAATTGCATCGCGATACCGATCTGCCCTTCGTTACGGTACGCCGAGGTTGAGGAACGGCTGCCGGGCCGTCCTTCCGATGGCAGCGCACCCGCACCGGCATTCGTCGCACGGACCGCACGAGCACCACGGGGCGGCCCATCACCCGCATCACCATCATGCGCACCGTCCCAGCGCCGGAACGCGCGCGTTCGCATGGAGCATTTCGCTTAACGTTGCGCTGATCGGCGTGCAGATTTTCTTCGGTGTGATCGCAGGCTCGCTCGCGCTGATCGCCGATGCGGGCCATAACGTCGCCGATGTGCTGGGACTCGTCATCGCGTGGTTGGCCGCCACCGCCGCGCGCCGAGAACCGACGCCGCGCCTCAGCTATGGCTTGCGCGCGACATCGATCTGGGCACCACTCATCAACGCGGGGTTGATCCTCGTCGCGTGCGGCGGGATCGCATGGGAGGCGGTACACCGGTTCGCGACGCCGCGCGAAGTCGATGGGGGCATCGTCATCTGGGTCGCGTTGGCCGGTGTCATCGTCAATGGCGCCTCGGCTTGGTTATTTCATCGCGCTGCCGCGCATGATCTCAACGCCAGGGGCGCCTACCTGCACCTGCTGAGTGATGCGGCGGTGTCGCTTGGCGTCGTCGTTGCCGGCATAGTGATCGTCTACACGGACTGGCGATGGGTCGATCCGGCCACGAGCATCATCGTGGTCGTGGTCATTGTGGTGGCCACATGGCGGCTGTTTCGCGAATCGCTGCATCTTGCCCTGGGTGGCGTGCCGCCCGGCATCGACCCGGAGAAAGTCCGCGCGTTTCTCGGTTCACACACGGGTGTCGTCGCGCTGCATGATTTGCATGTGTGGGCAATGAGCACCACCGAAGTGGCGTTGACCGCCCACCTGGTCATGCCGACCGGGCATCCCGGCGACGCGGTTCTTCAGCAGATTTGCGAGACGCTCGAAGCGCGCTTCGGCATCCATCATGCGACCATTCAGATCGAGCACGGCAGCATCGAGTGTCGGTTGGCACCCGATCACGTCCTCTGACGGCGCCCATAAAAAAGGAGACCCAATGCAAACCACCGAATCCGCGGCGCTCGCCGCCGAGATCGAACGATTGATCGTGCATCGGTTCGGCACGGCGTGCACGGTCGATTCGACGCTTCAGGGGTTGGACGGGTTGTTCCGGATGGCCGACCATCGCGTCAAACGCCACTACACCGATCAACCGGTCGCGCTCGAATTGATCCGGATGCTCTGCGCGATCGCGCTGTCTTCACCATCCAAGAGCGATCTGCAGCAGCGCGATATCGTGGTCCTCCAGGACGCCGGCCAGCGCGCCCGGATCAGCAGCTTTTTCCCTGGTGATCCGTGGATGGCGAAAGCGCCGTTCTTCCTCGTATTCTGCGGCAACAACCGGCGCCAGCGACAACTGCATGCCTGGCGCGGCATCCCGTTCGCGAATGATCATCTCGATCCATTCTTCAATGCTGCGGTCGATGCGGCGATCGCACTCGGAACGTTTATCACCGCCGCCGAAACCGTGGGGCTCGGGTGTTGTCCGATCAGTGTGATCCGCAATCACGCTGAAGCGGTGAGTGGGATTCTCGATTTGCCGGATCATGTGTTTCCGGTCGCGGGGATGACGGTGGGGTGGCCCGCGCATCATCGCGAGATCAGCCTGCGCCTGCCGCTCGAGGCGACCGTTCATCTGGATCGCTTCAACGACACCGACGTGCGCGCACAGGTCGATGCTTACGATAAACGCCGCAACGCGGTGCAGCCGATCCGTCAGCAACGCGATGTCGCGGTGCACGGCGAGGCGACTGATTACGGCTGGTCGGAAGACAAGGCGCGCCAGTACGCCAAGCCGGATCGCGATGACTTCGGGGCGTATGTGCAGCGGCGGGGATTCAAGCTGTTCTAGCCGTCGGTGAATCGCGCCGGCCGCTTCTCCTGCATCGCAGCAATGCCTTCCTTGAGATCGGCGGACTGTTGACTGGCCACGTATGCCTGATCGATCGCCTGCGCATCCATCTCGCCGCGGGCGATCGCGTTCAAATGCCGCTTCATGCTTCGCACGATCCTGGGTGCGCCCGCGGCCAGTGAATCGACCATTGCCGCCACACGCGCTTCGAAATCGGCCGGCGGCACAAGCGCGTCGTAGAAGCCGAGCGCCTCCATCTGCTCGCAGGAAACGGGATCGCCGAGAAGGAACAAGCGCTTGGCGGCTGACACACCCAGCCGCTCGACATAACGGCGCATGGCGCCCGAATAGTAGTGCAGCCCGATGCGCATGGCCGGCATCACGAAACGGGAGCCCGTCACCCCAACGCGAAAATCGCAGGCCAGTGCGAGGTCGGTAGCCCCGCCATAGATGCTGCCATTGAGTGCCGCGATCGTGGGAACCGAATAGCGCTCGATGCTGTCCATCAACGTGTCCCATTTGATCGTGTGATCATTGGCATTGAGATCAATCAGCGCCTGCAACGTGTAGCCCGAGCTGAAAGTCTTGTCGCCGGTGCCGGTGAACACCAGCACGCGCACTCCCGGGGTCCGCTCGATAGCGTCCAGATGATCGCGCAGCACGGGCAGATCAGCCGGATCGATCCGATTGTGTTCACTCGGGCGATTGAGGCGGATGGTGGCGCGCGCACCATCAATCGAAAGAATGGGGGTCGAGGCGCTTGTTGAGTCCGACATGAGAAGAGGCGCACACCTTACGATGGGATCCGCCCGATTATCAGCCATCCGATCCCCGCTCGACATTTTCTCGGGTAAAAGGTGCTGATGTCCGATCCGGCGGAATCGCTCTTCCTCACCCCGCTCCACGCACTGCATCGTTCGCTGGGTGCGCGGCTCGTGCCGTTTGCGGGCTACGACATGCCGGTGCAGTTTCCTGCCGGCATACTCGCCGAGCATCTGCACACCCGCGCCAAGGCGAGCCTGTTCGATGTATCGCACATGGGGCAGATCCGACTGTCCGGCCCAGGTGCGGCGGCGGCTCTCGAATCGCTCGCGCCCGCCGACATCATCGGGTTGCCAGCCGGCCGGCAGCGCTATACGTTCTTCACCAATGACGCAGGCGGCATCCTGGACGATCTGATGGTTGCCAACGCGGGCGATGCGCTTTTGATGATCGTCAACGCCTCGCGCAAGCTGGAGGATCTGGCTTGGCTGCAATCGCGCATCGGGGCGCAGTGTCGGATCGAACCGATGTTCGATCGCGCGCTCCTCGCGTTGCAAGGGCCGGCAGCGTCGCGCGTCATGACCGCGTTCGCGCCGGTCAGTGCCGCGATGAAATTCATGCAGTTCACCCGCTGTTCGAGCGATGGCACTGAATTTTCGCTCACACGCTCGGGCTACACGGGCGAGGATGGCTTCGAGATCGGACTGCCTGCGGGAGACGCCGAACGATTCGCACGCCGATTACTCGCCGACAGTGAGGTCTCGCCCGCAGGCCTCGGCGCGCGGGATTCGCTCCGCCTGGAAGCTGGCCTGTGTCTCTATGGTCATGACATCAATGAGCAGACCACCCCGGTCGAAGCGGCGCTCGAGTGGGCCATCCCAAAGATACGACGTCACGGCGGCGCCAGGGCCGGCGGTTTTCCGGGCGCGCAGATCATCTTGCGCCAGATCGAGCAGGGCACGAGCCGTCGCCGGGTAGGACTGATTCCCGAGGGTCGCGCGCCAATTCGCGAAGGTGAGCCGCTCTTCAATGCCGATCGGCTCGTAATTGGTCGAGTGACCAGCGGCGGATTCGGTGCAACGGTCAACGGTCCGATCGCGATGGCCCTGGTCGATGCAGGGTCCAGCGCACCTGGAACCATACTGACCGCCGTCGTGCGGGAGCGCCCACGCGCATGCCGCATCGTCCGATTGCCGTTCGTACCCCAGCGTTACCACCGATGATTCGCGAAGCCAGCCAAGGAGTCGATCCATGACCATGCGTTTCACAGCCGATCACGAATGGATTCGTACTGAAGGCGATGATGTCGCCGTGGTCGGTATCACCGCGTTCGCGCAAGAGCAGCTTGGCGACATCGTGTTCGTCGAATTGCCTGCGATCGGGCGGAAGGTGAAGCGGGGCGAAGAAGTCGCCGTCATCGAATCGGTCAAAGCCGCCGCCGATTGCAAGGCGCCGGTATCGGGCACGGTGATCGAGGTGAACAAGGCGCTCGAAGAAGAACCCGGAAAGGTCAATCAGGAACCGACCGCCGGCGGATGGTTCTTCAAGTTGAAGCTTGACGCCCCGGCGGAGCTCGCTACCCTGATGGATGAGGCGGCCTATGGCGCCAGCATCGCGAAGTAGTGGCGCGTATCGGAGGAACAGGCATGCCAACGATCGAACTGGATCAAGCCCGAGTGAACGACACGCTTTCGCTTGACGAACTGGAAGCGCGCGACGAGTTTGTCGCGCGACATGTGGGACCGGCGACTCGCGACATTGAATCGATGCTGCGATCGGTTGGTGTGGCAAGCCTCGATGCGCTGATCGATCAAGTCGTTCCCAAGACAATCCGGCGCGCGCGTCCGCTGCGTTTGCCTGCCGCGAGAACCGAGGCCGCGGTGCTGTCGACATTGCGCGAAATCGCCGGCGAGAACAAGGTGCTGCGTTCGTTCATCGGGCAGGGCTATTCGAACTGCCATGTGCCCTCGGTAATCCTGCGCAACGTTCTCGAAAGTCCCGCGTGGTACACGGCCTATACGCCCTACCAGCCGGAAATATCGCAAGGGCGACTCGAGGCGCTGCTCAACTTTCAGACGATGGTGAGCGACCTCACCGGCATGGAAATCGCCAACGCGTCGATGCTCGACGAAGCTACGGCCGCGGCGGAGGCGATGGCGCTTGCCAGGCGCGTATCCAAGTCCACGAGTCAATGTTTTTTCATGGCAAACGACTGCCATCCGCGAACGATCGCGGTCGTGCGCACTCGTGCGCCCGCGGCCGGCATCGAGTTGGACGTCGGCGATCCTTTGCGTGACCTCGACCGGTCGGATGTGTTCGGCGTCTTGCTGCAATACCCCGGTACGACCGGGGCAGTGCACGACTATCGCGCTCTGGCCGAGCGGGCGCAGGCGCGCAACGTCGTGATCGCCGTGGCCGCGGACCTTCTGGCGCTGTGTGTCCTCGCACCGCCCGGTGAGTGGGGCGCGGACATCGCCGTCGGTTCGGCGCAACGGTTCGGCGTGCCGCTTGGTTACGGTGGTCCACACGCCGGTTACCTTGCTACGCGCGACGCGCACAAGCGCCAGATGCCAGGCCGCCTGGTCGGTGTCACGATCGATGCGAACGGCGACACCGCGTATCGACTCGCGCTGCAGACACGCGAGCAGCACATCCGGCGCGAGAAAGCGACGAGCAACATCTGCACCGCGCAGGTTCTGCTTGCGGTGATCGCCAGCATGTACGCCGTGTACCACGGGCCCGAAGGACTCGCGCGCATCGCGCGACGCACACACCGCTTGACCGCAATTCTCGCAGCCGGGCTCGAGCGCCTCGGGATGCGCGTGCCGACCTCCACATTCTTCGATGCGATTACCATCGAATCGGGACCACGCACCGAACAGATTCTCGTCCGTGCGGTCGAGCGGGGTTTCAACCTGCGTCCGATTGATGCCGCGACGATCGGCGTTGCGCTGGATGAGACCGCGACCCGCGCCGACATCGAGGCGTTGTGGCGAGTCATCGCTGGTCGGGACGACATCGGTTTTCGATTCACGGCGATTGCCGCCGCCACGACTGACCGCCTGCCGGTAGCGCTCCGGCGCGCAAGTGCGTTCCTTACCCACCCGGTATTTCATGCACACCGCTCGGAGACGCAGATGCTGCGTTATCTCCGGCGGCTGGCCGATCGTGATATCGCGCTCGATCGAGCGATGATCCCGCTTGGCTCCTGCACGATGAAATTGAATGCGACCACCGAAATGATCCCGGTCACATGGGAAGCATTCGGCGGGATACACCCTTTTGCACCACGCGATCAGGCCAAGGGCTATGCGCGCCTGATCGGCGAGCTGGAGCGATGGTTGTGCGAGATCACCGGTTACGACGCGGTGTCGCTGCAACCGAACGCCGGATCCCAAGGCGAATTCGCCGGGTTGCTCGCCATTCGTGCGTGGCATGCGTCGCGCGGTGAAGCGCATCGCGATGTGTGTCTGATCCCGAGCTCGGCGCACGGCACCAATCCCGCATCTGCGCAGCTTGCGGGCATGCGCGTCGTGGTCGTCGACTGCGATGCTTCCGGAAACGTCGACATCGACGATCTCACACGCAAGGCGGCGCAACATGCCGCCGATCTCGCCGCGCTGATGATCACCTATCCCTCGACGCATGGTGTGTTCGAGGCGAAGATTCGCGAAATCTGCGAGACCGTGCATCGCCACGGCGGGCAGGTGTATCTCGATGGCGCGAATCTCAATGCCTTGGTCGGGCTCGCCGCGCCGGGTGAATTCGGCGCCGATGTGTCGCACCTCAATTTGCACAAGACGTTCTGCATTCCGCATGGTGGCGGTGGGCCGGGGGTCGGGCCGGTTGCGGTACGCGCGCATCTGGCGCCTTATCTTCCCGACGCAAGTGCGATCCCGGATCCGAACGCGCCGGTCGGCGCGGTGTCCGGGGCGCCTTTCGGCAGCGCGGGGATCCTGCCGATCAGTTGGGCCTATATCGCGATGATGAGCGCGGAAGGACTCACCCATGCCACGCGCGCGGCGATCCTCAATGCCAACTACATTGCACGCCGGCTGGCGCCGCACTATCCGGTTCTTTACACCGGGTCGGGCGGCTGGGTCGCGCATGAATGCATCATCGATCTGCGCCCCCTCAAGGAAGTAAGCGGTATTACCGTCGATGATGTCGCCAAGCGTCTCATGGACTTCGGTTTTCACGCTCCGACCATGTCATTTCCCGTGGCGGGCACCTTCATGATCGAACCAACCGAATCGGAATCGAAAGAGGAGATCGATCGATTCTGCGAGGCGATGATCGCGATTCGCGAAGAGATCCGTGCGGTGGAGTCCGGCCGATGGCCGCGCGAAGACAATCCCCTCAAGCATGCCCCGCACACCGCCGCCGTTCTGCTGACCGGTGAGTGGTCGCATCCGTACTCGCGCGAGCAGGCTGCCTATCCGATGCAATGGGTGCGCGCCAACAAGTACTGGCCGCCGGTGGGTCGGGTCGACCATGTCTACGGCGATCGGAACCTGGCCTGCGCATGCCCGCCGGTTGCGGCATACGCGGAGCCGTAGGGGCCGTGGCGTAAGCTGAATATCGGACGTTAACGAATTTCGAGGCACGCAATGGGGCTGGCGAATGAAAACCGGGTGACGCGGCACCGGATATCGGTGGAGGACTACTACCGAATGGGTGAAGCGGGAATCTTCTCTCCGGAAGCGCGTGTGGAATTGATCGACGGAAAGGTGATCGACCGACCCCGATCGGAAGCAGTCACGCGGGCGAGGTGACTTTCTTAGCGACGGCACTCCACACTGGCATCGCCGGCAAGGCTATCGTATCCGTGCAGAATCCTGTGCGAATGGGAACCGACACCGAGCCCGAGCCGGATGTCGCGGTTCTCAAGCCACGCCAAGATTTTTATCGTGCGAGCCATCCAGGTCCGAGCGACATTCTGCTTCTTGTCGAAGTCGCCGATTCCAGTCTTGCATACGATCGCGATGTCAAACTTCCGCTCTACGCGAGGCACGCGATCCCTGAAGTTTGGCTGGTCGACCTGCAGAATCGTCTGTTGACCATCTATCGCGATCCGGTAGGCGAGCTCTGCCGTGATGTGCGCACGACTGCGACGCCAAGTTCTGTCACGCTGTGGCAGTTATCCGGCGTGAACATCGACCTAACAGGGTAGTTCACATAGCCGAGGCGTCTGCGCGGCAGGCCGTCCAGACCCCGTTAATCTGACCCGCCTGTTCAAGCGGTCGACCTTTCGCCAACGGTCATGCGGCACGATCAACGCTAACGGCGATGGAGCGCAATCGGCCACAAGCGGACGCAAGTCCGGCTTCGATCCCAGCCTCTGCAAACCGGACGCCTATTCAATGCGTTGAATGTCGATGATCAACGCTTGAATGCGAACTTTTGTGCGATGTAGCGTGCCGAGTTCTCAATGTATGGGAAGACCGTCCGCTCGTTGATGCCCAGCTGGTCCAGTTCCTCCAACATCCTTGTCTTGTTTATGACCGCGATACGTGTGACGCCAATCTGCGGCGTACCCAGTTCGTCAAGAACGGCGTCGTGACCAAAGAGCAAGAACGCCCCCGATTGGAAGGAGATGCGGTCATTGTTGCGCTTACCCTTGACGCAAATGACGCTACGCAGATCAGCCTTCTCGATGCGCGGCTCAAAGAACGGCTTCTCCTCCTTGATGAAGTGAAGGAGTCTCTTAACGGCCGGTTGCTTGTTGAAAGCGGGGCTAGCCAATGAGTAGTCGACGGTGTCCCTCTGCGACCTCGGCAACCTCGCCAGGTTGGCAAGGCAACTCGCCGTGTCAGAGCCAAAGTATTTAATGCCATCGCGGTCGATGAAGAAGACGATCACCTCGCCTGGTTGCTCAGGTACCACAGCGCTGCCTTCTCGCCTTTCGCCGTGGCTGCGGCAAGCAAAGTAAAGGGCAATGAGTGGATTGGAGGTGATATCTAAGAGGCGAGTTGGGAGCGAGTAGTGCTGCATCCGCACGAGTCGATCAAGACTGTAGACATCCCCCTGGAAATCACTTGAGTTGGAGACGAGCAGTTCGCGATACAGCCGATCTTCTTCATCGAGGTGGATGTAGTCGCCCGCGGCGTCCTTACGGAACACCGAAGGCTCTAATCGGTACTTCGCCTTACTGGAGTGTCCTCGGTAGAAGACTTCCTTGCCCTTTTTCTTGAGCGCCAGAACGACAGTAATGAATGCTCCGACCGAGTCCACGTGGCTTTCGGCCGGCTCGGGATCAGGCAGGCCTTCGGGCGCAGGAGGCTGGACGGTACCTTGCGGCAAAAGGCCGGCCGAACGCAGCCTTGCAAAGAGGTCTTCGTCCTTTACCGCCCAGTGCGTGCGGTTCATTTCCCAGTCACGGATGTCCAGGAGGGTCCGAATGGGGGAAATGGCGTCGTACGGAATCGGGGGGATGTCCTTGTCGAGTTCAAACTCGATAAGCAGTGCTCGCCCTCGGAGCTTGATCGATCTCAGTTTCCCCACCCGCATGGGCTCTTTGCCTTCATAGGCAAATAGACAGGGCAGTTTCTGCAGAGCATCCAGCTGGCGGCGCTTGAGATCCTTGAAGCTGGCAACTACATCGTCAGGCGTGTACTCAAGGAAGCGACCGCGGTCGTACTCATAACCTTGGGCATCCCATGCCCCGTCTCGCGCTGTAACGAATAGGTTGTACAAGCTGTTCGCCGCGAGCAGTGGCTCTCGGCCTCCCTCAACAGGTCACGATGTACCAGTCTGCCAGAAGAGTGGCTGCTGTTGCTACAAGTGCGAAATCCGCGAACGGAATCGGGTCGCGTACCGCGGTGGCAAAAATGATCCAATCTTCCTGCAGCCAGTGTCCGCTCGAGGCGGAAGCGTGGTTCTGCTATGGGTCGATCCGTCGGCGGCCGACACTTACCGGCCAGGAACAGACACTCTGGCAATTCGCCGAAAGGCTGATGTTCCTCATGTTCGCGCGCCAAGCATGGATACTTGTTGCCGCTCTGGTGGGAGCTAGGCACACGAATGCTCGTCTATCGGACGAAACGCCCTGACCAGCATGTCCTTTAGCTCTGACTTCTCCGCCTTTTTCAGTTCGTAGCCAACGGGGCAACAGAAGCGGATCGTGACGTGGTGAATGCCCTCTACCGGATCGTGTTCGACGACAAACCCGTTGCGATTCCTGTTTCGGAGTTGACGAACCGCGCGGACGACAATCGTGATAGCTCCTTCGTAGGTCCAGGCTGTGTGTGTCATCCGCTTGTGCGCTTGACGTTCGCACCCCATGGCGTGCAGTTCTGCCAGGGTCGGCTTGTACTTGCGCCAGATAAGCGACTCTCGATTCCCATCGGCTGATGGAAACTGGAAGACGTTCCCTTCGATCAGCTTCCGCTCGGCGGCGCTGAATCGCAACGGCGAGTCGATGTGGCGGCTAACCTCGTCGTCGTCCGGGATGTCCTCGATGGTCATGCGAGCGACGAACGACGACTACTCGGCAATAGCTTCCTGGATCACTGCGGGTATGGTTCCGTCGAATGCGAGGTCGTCGCTGTACTCGGCCATCTCTGTACCTGTGCGAGAAACGCAATGGAGGGTCCATCCGTCGATGGTGACAAGGGTTCTCGCTCCCGACTTGAGAGTCCAAGCCAACAGCAGCCCACCGTCCCCATCGGGCGCCACCTTGGGCAGGGGCGCGGAACGAGGCAGAGCATCGAAAAAGGTGATCGCAGCCTCATGACTGACACTAGAAACCACAGCATGCTTCTCGAACTTCTGAACGACAGACGCTAGTAGTTCGCGTTGGCGATAGTTGGCAAGTGCATCGGGCGTGGCGCGCTCACCGGGCATGACACCTATGTCGAAAATCGGAGCATGGTCACCATATTCGACCCACTCTGTACTTGTGCCGCTATACGACGAATCCAAACGGTAATCAAGCATCAGGCTATCCTTCCCCATAAGACGTGCATCGCCGGGCTCGTGATATCAGCGAACCCCTGTGTGATCCACTCATGCGCGAGATCGAACCAGGCATCGTGGGCCGGCTCGCTGCGAGCGTCTCTTGGCATTCCGCGAGCGGTAAGCTCAAGCCGGATCGCCTTCTCACCAGTGGGAACGTTGCGCGTAGAAAGCGCGGTCACATGTAACCTTCCCATCGAATCCGGAAGAACGTATTGCGTTCGCCAGTTCACGGCCTCGGGCTCCGGCAATAATCGATTTGCGCCTCTTGATCGCGTGTGGTCGACGAGAAAGTCCGTTGAAGAGCCCTTGATGACATTGAAATATGTCATCTCTAACTGCCGTACAGTAGGGGCGCCCAGGTCGTTCGTTGAAAGGAAACGCCGGAAGCCAGCCCAGTGGCTGCGGAATTCAGAAACTACGTGCTCATAACTCGGGTAGTCAGGCTGAGCATCCGTCCTCTTCCAATTGAAAAGGAAGCGATCCTCTTGAACCTGGAGAAGGTTCGTACCCTCTCGATTGATAAGCCATGAACGTCGCAACGGCGGCAAGTTCATTAATTCAAATTGCACCGCAGTGCCCGGCCCCTCGTTTTCGGGATGTTCAACGGTCAGCGGGAGTGGCGGGGACGACTGAATCAGACGCTGCCGGACCTCCAGGCCGCTCTGGAATTCAGCCTGAGCGAGCCCGGGGAGGCGGAGGAGGCTCTGGCGATGGCCGCGGACCTAATGATGTACTTCGGCCCCACCGGGTTGCAAAATCGGGGTCGGTATTGGTTGAACCGGGCCCTCGCTTTGCCGGGCCCAGC
>JANMUI010000832.1:0-18643 GCA_031391405.1 Betaproteobacteria bacterium | reverse complement strand
CACGTAGCGCCAAGGCAGAAGCGCTCATCGCCGATGGCGGTGTCATCGGCGTGCAAGTGCTCAGCGAATTCGTGAAAGTCACCCGCCGCGAGTTACGGTTGCAATGGCGTCGGATCGAAGGAGCGCTTGCGGTCATCGATGAATTGCTCGGCCCGGCGCGCCCACTCACCGCCGCAATTCATGCCCGCGCCGTGACGCTGGCCCGTGACCATGATCTATCGATCTAAGGGCTGCGGTGCTACTTCACCTCGCGTTCCATCTTGCGCCATTCGCTGGTTGAGCCGACGTTCGGGTTGGCACTCGGGTCATCGGTGCCGACGAAGCCGCCCTGGTTATTGGTCCAGTAGTACTTGCGCGTGATCGGCAACTCGACGGCTTGGCCGGTGCCGAACGGGTTGGCGAAGGTCTGCACGCCGCCCAGATTCTCGCGCACCGCGAAGTTCCTGCGGTCCTGGCTGGCGTTGCGCGCGTCGGTGACACCCTGCCAATTTTTCTGTGACCACTCCCGGTATTGCCGAGCCGCCTCGCCATACGCGACCGAGTTTTGCAGATTCTGCTGCATGACACCGCGCATGCCAAATGCAGCCCCGTTGGTTGCCGAAACCTGATCGGCGACCTGAGGCAACCAGGATGCATACCCGGCCCATTGATCGGCCGACGACAGCGCCGCGGTCATCGCCATCGTGGCTGAGTCGTAGTTCGGTGTCACCGAGACCTTGGCCACCCCACGATTCGGAACGCCGCGCTGGCTAATGAAACTCACGTCGAACTCGACTGCTTGGCGGAACCCGGCCGTCGGTCTGGCTTCGCGCGGCGCGCTGAGTTGCAGATTCTGCGGCCGCGTTGCCGACAACTTTTCGTGGGCGAAGCGTGCCGCCGAATAGTTCAGCGGAAATCCGGAATTGCCTACCATCACTGTCATCGCTTGGTTGTCGGGCGCCACCAGCGTCAGCGCAAATTGGCCATCTTCGCCAACCCGCCAGCCTGGCGGCAGCGCAAAAGAAAAGTGTCGCCCCTGCCCGATGCGCAACTCCCCGGAAGGTCGCGCTGCACTCGCTGCGCCGGTGCCTTCCCGCGCGAGCGGCATCACCGGTTCGAACTTCGCCATCGGATCGTTGCCGTGTTGCGGCGGCTGTCCCGGTTGCCGCATCGGTGCGGGCTGGGCCTGCTGCCCTTGCTGCTGCTGCGTGGGCAGCCCTGCGTATTTCCACGCGTCGATGCCGCCGCGATACCAAAGAACATTCTTGTAGCCCGCATGGACCCCGCGCAACGCCGCGTTATACGACATCCAGCATTCGCGTGAAAGGCAGTAGAAGATCAACGCGGTGTCCTTGCGGCCTTGGGTGTGTTGTGCGAACAACTGGTTCGCTTGCTGCTGAACCGCGTCGTTGAACGACCCGGCCTGGGCCAGCCATGCCGCCGGCACGGCGTTGGGCAGCATGTCCTGCTGACCGAGAACGTCGAAGACGATGAAGGGTGCCTGCCGACCTTGCACGAGTGCCACCAAGCCTTTGGTGGTGATGATCTGCCCACCCGGCAGGCTCGTCGGTGTTGGCCCGTGCATCGGACCGGCATGCAATTGCTTTGTCGGCGGCACACCGAAATCCTGGCGCTCCACCGGGATCATTTGGTCAAGTTTCGCGCCCTGGGTATCTTGGGCAGAAGACGCCGAGGTCGCGAGCGCCAAAGCGACGCCAAGAGCGAGCTCCACGGCAATACCGAGAGGCCTCAGCTGATACCGGATCGACATGGTGTCCACTTCCAGTTTCGAGTTTGAATCTAACGTTCAGACCGACGTTATCGACGTCATGCTAGCAGGCAGGCAAGCGACGTGTTGCGCGGTTGGTGCCGCCGGCGCGGCACAGCATCTGGCAAGAGCAGCGTTTGCGCTTCGTGATAGCTGGGCCATTGCGCTGTTGTGTACGGCGGCGCTTGGAGAGGCGAATACGGTTACAGGCACTCAAGAAAGTGCTATGTTGCACCAACCGTATGATCATTGACGACAGAGGCAACATGGGAACCGCGCGTAAGACCATCACCATCACCGACCATCAGGACGCCTGGATCAAGGCGCAGATTCGATCGGGGGGATTCACCAACGACAGTGAATACATCCGAGATTTGATTCGCCGCGACCAAGCGCGCAACGCCGAGATCGAGGCCCTTCGAGGTGAGCTCATTCGCGGCGAACAAAGCGGGACGCCGCAGCCATTTGATCAAGCGAAATTCAAACGGCGAATGGTCGCCAAACATGGCCAGAAGAAAGCGCGATGAGTATCGCTTAACACCCGCGGCGATACAGGATCTCGAATTTATTTGGATGTACACAACAGAGCGGTGGGGAATCGAACACGCGCATCGATATACCGACGAGCTTACGAACGCATTCAAACTGCTTGCTGACAATCCTGAACACGGCGGAGCCTGCGATCACATTCGAGAGGGATATCGCCGGCACCGCGTGGGCCGCCACGTCATCTACTATCGCATCGCCGACAGTGGAGTAGACGTAGTCCGCATTCTGCACGGTCGGATGGACACTCCGCGCCATCTCTAGATCTAAAATTCGTTGGGATGCAAACAGCACCGCCATGTCGCGGGGTCGGCTTCGTAGGGTTCGAACATGATCTTGTCGCCTCCACTATATTCCTCGGACGCCTAGATCATGAGGTGGCATAGCCGACGCTCACCGACTTCGCTTCGGGTCCAACCCTTGAATTCGCCAGCACAATTTGTTGATTGCGGCATTCGCTGTCGGTCAGGCGCGTAGCGCCTAGGCGGAGGTGCTGATCGTCGGTGGTGGCGGTGGTGTCATCGTTGTGCAAGTGCTCAACGAATTCGTGGATGCCACTCGCCGCAAGTTACGGTGGCAATGGTGTCGGATCGAAGGAGCACTTGCAGTCACCGATGAATTTCTCTACATATGTTGAGAGGGTACCTTCATGCCGCACGTGAACATCACAGTCCTTCGCCAAAACCTACCTGCTTACGTAGAGCAGGCGAGGCGCGGCAAAGAGATTCGAATCACCGTACGGGGAAAGGTCGTCGCCCGGATCGTTCCGGACAAGGACGAGCAGGAGGCGGCACGGGTTCGGCTCGATGCCCTGCGCAATTCCAGTCGTGTCGGGGATGTGTTGAGCCCCTCCGGTGAGTCCTGGAAGGCGGAACGTGATCGTCGTTGATACCCATGCGCTGATTTTGGATGCCATCGCTCCTTCGCGAATGAGTAGCAAGGCCGAGCGGGTGCTCGCCCGGGAAGTTGAAGCCGGTGGCATCTGTTGTAGCGACATCAGTCTCTGGGAGATCGCAAAGCTGATCTTCAAAGGACGCATCGATGTGAAGGCCGATCCGGTCCGGTTCATCGACGACATCGTTCAAGCGCTTCGATTGTCCGTATTACCCATCTCTCCCGAGATTGCCGTCATGGCGCAGTCGCGCGAGTTCATGCACGGTGACCCGGCGGACAGGCTGATTGCAAGTACCGCCAAGGTCCACGGCGCCGTGCTCGTTACCGCGGATGAATACTTGCGATCACTCCCGGGTTTGAGAACAATCTGGTAGCTTCAAGAAGGCATGCAGGCGCTGGAGCGCGGGGCGGGCATGGAAGCGTCCGACCTGCCACACCGCAACTGTTCATAACTTGGGCCTGTGTATAACGGCCAGGAGGCGACACCCGTTTGAACCGGGCACAGCCGACCTTCGGTCACTGGGGGCCATTGCCGTTACGCAGTTGATTTGTCTCATCGGCGGTCCGCTCCCGCAGCCTTTGAGATTGTCGGCGCCGGTGATTCTGATCGGATTACGCAGCCGCCCGCGGCTGGAGCGCCAGACCTTCGCTGATCAACAGATCCCGTTTGGCCGCCCCATCGAGTAGTTGAAAAGCATGCTGATAGCCCGCCGACCGATAGCAATCGAGTGCCGCTTGATAGCTCGGAAATTCCAACACGCTGCAGCGCGCGCGCAACTTACCCTCGACTTGCTCTTGCCGACCGCCGCGCACCAGAAATCGGCCACCGTATTCGAGAACCGGTTCGACCGAGGCCTTGGCATAGTCCTGGAAACGATTCGCGTCGACGACATCGGTGTGAACCATCCAATAGCCCTTGGGAGAATTCGCCGCCGATGACACCGCGGGATCGTTGACGCCTTCGACGATCACGAAATCGCCGACGGAGTGCGGCTGGCGCAGCGGACGCGCATGCGTGTATTCCGGCGAGTGATAGCAGCGGAGCGCTTCGTCGTACGCGCTGAATTCGCGCAACACGTAGCGGTTGCGGAGGCTGCCTTCGACGCGCTCTGAGGTTCCCGCGCGTGCGAGCAGCCGGCACTCGAACTTGCCGTGTGCGATCGCGGCCGCGGCCATGTAGGCCTTGTACGCTTCGGGGTTGCTGACATCCAGGTAGACAATCCAATAGCCTTTGAGCGCGGTCATGCCCGATCCCTCCTTGATTTCGCGACGCGTCGATTATGAGCGGATCCCGTCCACAGCGTTCCGGTACAAAGTTTGTCGCCAGATTGCGGGACCACCTGAATTTCCGCAACGGGACGTTCGCTGGCCGTTCGTTCGCGTCAAACCACATCGTGAACCGTGGAACAAGGGCAAGCTTGTCAGTCAAAAGGCGCCCCTCAAGCTCAATGAAATTTGGGCGATCCGCGTTCGCCTGCAAATGCAGCAGCGTCACCGCGAGCTTGCGCTATTCGACCTTGGCATCGATTGCAAACTGCGCGGGTGTGATCTGGTGAAACTGCGGGTTCGAGATATTTGTCATGGCGATCGCGTTGCCCTGCGAGCGATCGTGCTCCACCAGACGACGCAACGGCCCGTGCAATTCGAGATCACGCCGTCCACACGTGAAGCGATCGAGGCGTGCACACGGAAACTGGGGTCGGGAAACTGGGGTCGGAGTGAGGTAAGGAAACCAAGGCTACTTCGCTTTGCCCCGATTTCGATCTACTCGGTATAAACCGGCAGCGCCGCTGTCGTGACATTGCGTGCGGGTGATGGTGGATCGCGACCGTCCAGACCGCCACGATCGTGGTCGCGCCGTTCTATTTCTTACCTCACTCCGACCCCAATTTCGTTCAATTTCGTTACCTCACTCCGACCCCAATTTCGCGACCCCAATTTCGACCCCAATTTCGCAATTTCGTTCTCCGACCCGAATGGCACTTACTTAAGCGAATTAGGGGATTTACCGTTCGCCCTGAGCCTGTCGAAGGGTGAATGCCGGAATGTCCGTGAGCGGACGTTCGCCCGCCTTCGACAAGCCTGCGTTACCCTTCGACAGGCTCAGGGCGAACGGAGCCTTGAGCAGCGCACGTTAAGTAAGTGCCATTCTTCTCCGACCCCAATTTCGTTCTCGCAATTGCGTTCGCCGTGGCACCGGCTCGTTGCGATGACCGTCGTTCTACAATGCTCTGATCGTCGCCGCTCCACTGGATGCAGGTTGCACGGATTTGTGTCGCGAGAGTGTTCAATCTGCCGATGGAATATGTCGCGGCAAATCCATCGCGTCATGGAGTACGCGCAAGATATCCAGCACTTCGACCCCACCGTCGTCACGGCCGATGCGGAACAATAGAAAGTGCCGCCCCTTTCGACCCCGGCGTGCTACATGCAGCGTGAGCAATCCGTTGGCGATATCAGCGCGGGCCTTCACGCCCAGTGTTCTCGGCCCACTTCTGGCGAGCTCTTCCAAGGCAGCGAACAACGTTGCGGCGTAGGCGCGTGCTTGTACTTCACCAAACTGGTCTTCAGTCCAACGCAAGATGTTCTCGAGGTCCGCTTCGGCAGCTGCCGCTAGTCGGACCGTCCAACCGCTTCTCGCCATTACTTGGCGCGGCCCTTGGCGGCCTTCCCCTCAATTGCAGCGTCGGCCACTGCGGCTAGATGGCGTTTCAGGTTGGCGGCTGATTCGAGCGTACGAAAACGTCCTGACTCAATGTCCGCGATGCCAACGCGCGCGGCATCGCGCAACGCTTTGAGACGAGCTTTCTCCTCGGCCTCTCGACGTTCGACTAGACGCAACCCTTCGCGCAGCACTTCGCTCGCGTTCTGATAACGGCCGGAAGCTACGAGCTTTTCGACCAGTTCGGCCTGATACGTCGTCAGGACAACATTTCTCGTCGGCATGATTGGACACTCTCAGAATCTGCATTGGATGGCATATTATGCCATCCAATGATTAGAGCATTTGCAAATGCGCTACGCATGAAAAGCGTCGAGATCTGACCGGCGTTGTCCAGCCAAGAGTGACGCTCGCCGTCACCGGACCAATCGGCGGGTCAACCCCGGGAAGCCGCCGATCGACGACTGACTGGCAGCTTCACCCCGCGGTGGGAAACTGGGTTCGAAGTGAGATAAGGAAACCAAAGCTACTTCGCTTTACCCCGATGTCCGACTACTCTGAATAAACCGGCAGCGCCGCTGTGGCATTGCGTGCGGGTAATGGTGGATCGGGGCCGAGCAGATCTGTACGATCGTGATCACGCCTTGTGATGCGGTACGTCACTTCGACCCCGATTTCGCAGTAGTGCTGCTCGACGTTGGCCTCGCACTGCCCGATCGACGTCATAGCCCGCAGCATCCTTGCGAGTGCCCGCGGGGCGCAGCCGGCTGCCGCGGCAAGCGCCGCGACATCGCCCATGCCAGCTGCGATACGGTCGGGCAGTTCGAGCACACAAGCCGTCCGGATCACCTGCGTCGTCCAGCCGGCGTTGATCAGCGCGAACAGCTCGTCCGCCGGAGCGTCGTTGGCAAGCCCTTGCATCGCGAGCCCTCACTCGGCCTTCAGGCCGGTCTCGTGAATGAACTGCCCGAAGCGGGCGTGTTCGCGCTGCACGAGCGCGGCCATCTCGGAGAGTGTGAGGATGCCGGCTTCGGCCCCGGCGTTGAGGAACCAGTCCCGCGCTTCCGGTGTGGCGGCAATGCGAGCGATCTCGGTGTAGAAACTGGGGTCGAAGTGAGGTAAAAAAACCAAGGCTACTTCGCTTTCCCCGATTTCCTTCTTCTCTGTATAAACCGGCATCGCCGCTGTGGCATTGCGTGCCGGTGATGGTAGATCGGGGCCGACCAGCTCCTCACGATCGTGATCACGCCTTGCGATTCCTTACCTCACTTCGACCCCGATTTCGTTTGAAGGCGCCCCTCAAGCTCAAGGAAATTTGGGCGATCCGCGTTCGCCTACAAATGCAACATCGTCACCGCGAGCTTGCGCTATTCGACCTTGGCATCGATAGCAAACTGCGCGGGTGTGATCTGGTCAAACTGCGGGTTCGAGATATTTGTCATGGCGATCGCGTCGCCCTGCGCAGGATCGTGCTCCAGCAGAAGACGCAGCGGCCCGAGTGAGGTAAGGAAACCAAGGCTACTTCGCTTCGCCCCGATTTCCATCGGCGTCGGCTTGGCGGGTATAGGGAGGTCAAGTCAAGTCGTCTCCGTTGGTCGCGAGCGCAGAACGGACGGATTTCTGCGGCGCGTTGAGGGCCTGCTCTTCCCGGTTGCCCCAAGGCCCCGGCAGCGATGGTGCCGGTTGACTTACCATCGGTGCATGTCAGCCACCCATAACCCTGCACGACGCGCCAGTTGGATGCGCATTCCCGGCCTGCGGCCATGGAGTCTGGCAATTCCGCTGCTGGCCCTGCTGTTGCTTGGCGCAGCGTGGCGTTGGCCGCTCGGGGTCATACTGGGCCTGCTGATGGCATCGGCGTTGCTTGCGGCCGTGGTGGCGGCCATTCATCATGCCGAGGTCGTAGCGCACCGGATTGGCGAGCCTTTCGGCACGTTGGTGCTGGCCGTGGCCGTGACGATCATTGAGGTAGCGCTCATCGTCGCGTTGATGGTGACCGGCGGCGAAAGCGCCAACTCGCTGGCGCGCGACACGGTGTTCGCGGCGGTGATGATCGCCGGAAACGGCATTGTGGGCCTGTGCCTGGTGGTGGGCGGCTTACGCCACGGCGTGCTGGCCTACCGCGTTGAAGGCACGAGTCCGACCCTGGCTTCATTGGGGGCACTGGCCGGCTTGGCTCTGGTGCTTCCAAGCTTCACCACGACCACCCCCGGGCCCACCTACAGCGGCTCGCAGCTGGCGTTTGCCGGCGTCACGTCACTGGCGTTGTATGGCGTGTTCGTCTTCGTGCAGACCGTGCGCCACCGCGACTATTTTCTCCCGGTGGACAACGACACCGAAGAGAGCCATGCCTCGCCGCCACCGAATTGGGTGGCCTGGAGCAGCCTGGGGCTGCTGATGGTCTCGCTAGCGGGCGTGGTCGGCTTGGCCAAGGCACTTGCACCGGCACTTGGCGCTGGCGTGGCCAAGGCCGGCTTGCCGCACGCCGTGGTGGGCGTGGTGATCGCGATGATCGTTTTGATGCCAGAGACGGGCGCCGCATTGCGAGCAGCGAGAGGCAATCGCATGCAGAGCAGCCTCAATCTGGCATTGGGCTCAGGGCTGGCGAGCATCGGGCTGACCATTCCCGTGGTGGCCGCGCTGTCGCCGTGGTTTCCCTTCGCGCTGGTGCTGGGACTTCCGCCGACGCAGATCGTGCTGCTGACGTTGACGCTGCTCACCGCCACCCTCACTCTGGGGAGCGGCCGCGCGACAGTGATGCAGGGCGCCGTGCACTTGGTCCTCTTTGCGGCCTTCCTATTCCTGACCCTGGTGCCGTAAGAGGCGGTCCAGGGCGATCTGCACTCCGAGGTTTGAATTTGCCCTATCGCAAGTGACGCAATGGTTGGGTTTGGCTTGCATTTCGATGAGTGAGAGATTGGACCTCCAGCTCAACCTCTTCTACGATCCGGTAGTACATCCACCGACCGGCAACGTCCGCTTGTTGGCGAGCCATCTCGATTGTTGTATGACTCTTGAGGGGCGATTGCGCCTCATCGCTCGCCGGGCACATTGCGGACAGGATCATCCGTCCCTTTGCGTGATCCCTCACAGCATGCTTTTCAATCCGGCAATCGTCGTTAAAGGATCTTCGGGTACTCCCACATCCGTCAACTCAATCATTTGATCGCGGAACGGATGCAAACAGGGCGCTCGATGCAGACGCCGCGGCCGGAACCTGCGCCTCAAAGTCTATGAAAAGGCCTGCCCGCTGGCTTCGTGCGTAAGCGAGCGCGTCGGCTCATGCATCGAGTTCGGCTTGAGTACGACTCCCGCGAGTCGTACCATGCATCGTCGCAGCAACCCTTGAACATCACCCAATGACCTCCACCAAATTCTCCCCCGCCCGCATTCAGGCAGCCGCCAATCTGCGCGAGTTGATGCGCTGGGCTGCTGCGGCCCGCAGCCTGCCGCTGCCCGAGGCGGTGCGCCGGCGCGCCGCAACCATTCTTGCGGATGACATCGGCGCGATGGTCGTCGGCTCTCTCGAACCGCAGGTGGCCCGGGCGCGCCAGGGTTTCATGAACACTGCGACCGGCACCGCCGAAGCCACGGTGCTCGCCAAGGGCGCCGCGCGCGTGGACCGTTACTCCGCCGCTAGTGCGAACGGCATGTCGATTACTTGGTGCGAGCTCGATGAGGGATTCCGTAATGCCTCGTGCCACGCCGGTGCATACACGATTCCCGCGCTGCTTGCCGAGGCTGAGGCGCGTGGACTCACCGTGGACGAAGTGCTGCGTGCGCTCGCGTTGGCGTACGAGGTGACGACGCGATTTGCACTTGCGTATCCGTTTCCCTCGTTCTATGTCCATCCGCATGCGGCGTTCGCGACGATCGGTGCGGCCGCGGCGGTGTCGCTCGTGCGCGGCCATGATGCGAAGACGATGCAGGATACCGTGACCGGCGCCGCCAGCATGTCCTTCGCTGGCCCGTTCGACACCGCGGTGGAAGGCTCGCTGGTGCGCAATGGCTGGCAGGCAGCGGGCGCCTGGATCGGCATGCGCGCCGCCGATTGGGCGGAAGGCGGCATCGGCGGTGGTATCGACACGCCCTACGATGTGTTTGTCGGCAGCTATCGAACGAACGTGATCCCGGAGGCGCTGGTCGATGGGCTCGGTACCGCATGGTCGGTCGCGAACGGCTACCACAAGATGTTCGCCTGCTGCAACTACGCGCACGCTGCGGTGGAGGCCACGCTCGATCTGCGCAGTCGCCTGCAGCAACGCAAGATGAGCGAGATTGAGGAAATCGTCGTCGAAGCCGGCGCGGGTGGCGTGGCGCTGCATACCGTCGAACCCGAAACGGTGCTCGCGGCCAAATTTTCCATGCCGCACGCGGTCGCTGCGACCATGCACCTTGGCACCGCGGGCGCGGCCGCATTCACGCATGACACGCTGCATGATGAAAGTATCGCCGCGCTGCGACGACGCGTGCGCCTTGCGCTCTATGCAAACGCCGACCCACCGCCGCGTGATCGCCCCGCGCGCGTGATCTGGAAGTTTCGCGACGGTGGCGAAATGTCTGCGGTCTGCGAGAGCCCGCGGGGCGGCGCGGATCAGCCCTTCAACGAGCCGACGTTGCTGTCCAAGCTCGCCGAAAACACTGGCGCCGTGTTCCCCAACGCGCCCCGGTTGCTCGCCGGCATCATCGCTGGGGAACGCGCTTCGCTCACGCAAAGTTGGCGCGATGCGATGGCCGCGCTAGTTCGCGAAGGGAAGGGAGCCTGAAGCTCGCACGCCAGCTCGTCCGCGCGCTGCGTAGCGCGTCGGACCGGCCGCTGCCCGATGCGATTGCGCGCGCGGCGGCGTTGCATTTCACTGACGCACTCGGCGTCGGCCTCGCGGCGGCAGGCTCGCAAGTAGGTGTGACCTACCGCGATGCGGCGCGCGACCTTGCACGCGGCGGACCAGCAACGGTTTTTGGTTCGACGATCGGCGCATCGGCCGCCGACGCCGCGCTCATCAACGGTGGGTTGATGCACAGCCTGGAGTTCGACGATACGCACACCGGCTCCATCATGCACGGCAGTTCGGTGGTCGCGGCTGCTGCGCTCGCTTTGGCCGAGGCGAACGGCGTTTCGGGTGCAGCGCTGCTCGGTGCCTATGCGCGCGGTTGGGAAGCGCTGGCGCTCTTCGGCCTCGCGGCACCAGGCCGCTTCCATGCGCAGGGCTTCCAGGCGACCTCGATCGCCGGGACGTTCGCGGCCGCGCTCGTGTCTGCTGAGCTTGCCGGTCTGACCGAAGACCAGACTGTCGCCGCGCTTGGCATTGCACTTAGTCAGTCCGCAGGCGTCATGGAATTTCTGAGCAATGGCTCTTCAGTGAAATCGTTGCATTCAGGTTGGGCCGCGCACGGCGGCGTGCTCGCGGCGCTCTTTGCGCGCACCGGCATGACCGGTCCTGAAACTTCTCTTGAAGGGCGGTGGGGTTTGTTCCGGCAATTCACCGGGGACGATACCGCGGCCGAGCGTATGCAGGCGCTGCTCGGCGATCTCGGCGCGAAGTGGCATCTGCAGGATGCTGCATTCAAGTTCTATCCGTGCTGCCACTACCTGCATCCTTTCATCGAAGGTGCCGGTCTTCTCGCGGAGCGCGGCGTACGCGCTGTGGATGTAAAAGCAATCGTGTGTGAAGTGCCGGCCGGCGCCGCGCCGGTTATTTGCGAACCATGGGAACGCGCGCTCGATCCTGCGAACGGGCACGCCGCACGCTGGAGCCTGCCGATCACCGTCGCGGCCCGTCTCGTCGAGGGCAAGGTGGATCTCGCGACCTTCGAGACGCCTGCATCGCCCGAGGTGCGAGCGCTGGCCAAGCGCGTCCGCTGGATTCCACTCGCGAATGCCCGCTTTCCAGAACGCTTCGAGGCGGTGATTACCTGCGAGCTGATGTCCGGTGCATCCCAATCCGTTCGCGTTGATGACGTTGATGGCAATCACACCCGACCACCCGCGGCCGCCAGGGTGATGGAAAAATTCCGCGGCAACGCGGCTCGTACACTTGGGCCCGCAGCCGTAGACGCACTCGCCCTGGCGTGCGAGAACCTTGCATCCGCGCCGGATATTCGTGCGCTCAGTGGCGCGCTAGGGCAAGTGAAGGTGGACTAGTGCCGACGTTCAAGCGGGCCATCGTAGCGCGAGCGACAGAGAAGAACGTTGCATGAAAATTTCCGTCATCCACGACTACGCCGATGTATTTCGCACCATCAGCGGGTTCGATCGATTGAAAGATCATCAAGTGGTCATCCACACCGATGCCTACACCGATCCCGCGCGAGTGGTGGAGCAAGTGAAGGGCTGCGACGCGGTGGTACTTACGCAACAGCGCGTGCCGTTTGGGCGCAATGTGATCGAACAGCTCCCCGATCTGAAATTCGTGTGCCAGACCGGTCCCAACGCGAGCCACCTCGACGTTTCCGCGTGTACTGATCACGGTGTTGTGGTGTCGATCGGGCATCACAGCAAGGCGCTCACGGAAGGTCATGGATATTCCAACACCGCAGAACTATGTTGGGCGCTGATTCTTGGTGCGCTCCGGCATCTTCCCTATGAGGTCGAGCGCCTGAAGCAAGGGCATTGGCAATCTACCGTCGGCACCGGCTTGTTCGGCCGCACGTTGGGCGTGTATGCATTCGGCCATATCGGCGGTGCGGTGGCGCGCGTTGGGCGCGCGTTCGGTATGAAGGTCGTGTGCTGGGGGCGCGAAGGGTCCATTGCGCGGGCGAAGGCGGAAGGGTTCGACATCGCTGCGAGCCGCGAGGCGTTCTTTGAGACCAGTGACATCATCAGCCTGCATCTGCCGGCCGACCAGGAAACAAGCGGTATCGTCACCGCCACCGATCTTGGTCGCATGAAGTCGAGCGCGTTGCTCGTCAACACCAGCCGCGCGTCGATCATCGCCGGCGGCGCTCTGGTCGCTGCACTCAGGGCGGGTCGGCCCGGGTTCGCTGCCGTCGACGTGTACGAAGAAGAGCCGGTGGTGGGTGCACACCAACCGCTGCTGAAGATGCGCAACGTTCTATGCACACCGCACCTGGGCTACGCCGAGCGGGGCAGCTACGAGGGGATGTATGCGACCGCGGTCGAACAATTGCTCGCGTTCGCAGCGGGCCGGCCGGTCGATGTGCTGAACCCCGAGGGGCGGTTGAAGAAGTAACGTAGAATTTCCGTTCGATCAAAAAAAGGGAGAGGCATATGACGATCAGGGTCGCAGCTGGCCGCCGGCTCATCAGCGCGTCAATCCTGTTGCTATCGCTCGCGGGATTCGGCGGCGCGGTGCACGCGCAGACCAAGGAGCCATTCACGTTTGGCGTTGCATTGCCGACCACCGGGTCCGCGGCGCCCTTCGGTTTGGACCAGATTCAGGGGCTCGAATGGGCCATCGCCGAGATCAATGCAAAAGGCGGCGCGGGTGGGCGCAAGCTCAATGCCGTCATCCTCGATACGCAGGCACGCCCGCAAGTCGGCATCGACGTCGTCACTCGTCTGATCAGCGTCGAGAAGGTGCCGCTCGTGATCACAGCATTCAGCGCAGTGGTTGCGGCCGTTGCACCGATCGTCAATCGCAACAATGTCCTCGCGTTCGTGATCGGCGCCAATTCGCCGCGCATCGCTACGATGGGCGACTACGTCTACACCACCTACCCGCTCGCCGATGTTGACGTCACCTTGCTCGCGAAGTACGCGCGTGAAGAGTTGAAGAAAGCCAATGCCGCGGTGCTCTATCTCAACGATGAGAGCGGTGTGTACGGCGCCCGCGTGTTCCGTGATGCCTTCGAGAAATTCGGCGGCCGGATCGCGGCGTATGAGAGTTACGAGCCCAATTCCACCGATTACACCGGCGCTATCTTGAAGATCCGCGCCGCCAATCCCGAGATCGTTCACCTGCAAGGTAACGCCGGCGACTCGCCGCAGGCGATCGCGCAGCTTCGCCAGCTTGGGATCAAGGTGCCGATCACCTCGTACACTGCGGCCTATAACCCGCAGATGGTCAAACAACTTGGCGCCCAGGCCGATGGGCTGATTGTCGCCTCGCTCGCGCCGGGGGTGGCCGATCTACCGGCCGTCGCCGCCTATGTCGAGCGATGGAAGAAGGAAAAGGGCCGTGAGCCGAACAACCTGCCCGGCACCCAGTACGTCCATGACGGCGCCTACATCATCAAGGCGCTGGTCGAACATCTCGACAAGACCAATACGCCGCTCACCGGCCAGAATCTGCGCAAGGCGCTTCTCGAGGTGAAGAGCTTCAAGCTCCCGCTGACCGGCGATGTCACCATCAACGAGAATCACACCGTGTTGAAGCCGGTCTATCTGCTGGAGGTGAAAGGCGGCGCCTTCGTGCCGGTCCGCGTCTACCAATAGACCGGTACGGGCGATGTTCGATCGCAGCATTCTGCTGCAGGTGCTGTGGACGAGCATCGCAGGCGCGAGCTTCCAGGTCCTGCTGACGATTGCCTTCGCGCTCGTCCTCAAGGTCACGAAGATCTGGAACTTTACGCAACCCGCCCTGATGGGGGTGGCGTTCTACACGTTGTTCGTGGTGATCAATTGGCTGGGTGCACCGTTGCCGATCGCGATCCTGGTCGCTTTCTTCGTCACCGCGGCGCTTGGCCTTGGCATTGAACGCTACGCGTTTGCGACCTTGCGCGCGCGCGGGTCGGAGTCGCTCACCTTTTTCATCTTCACGCTCATCTTCGCGCAGTTCGTGATCTACGCGCTCACGCTGGCATTCACGACGGAGCCGGTCTTCTTGTTCGCCAACATGATGTCGCCCACCACTTTGGTCGGCGGTGTCGTGGTGAGTGCATGGGATGTCAGCGCTATGCTGGTCGCGGCCGTGCTCACATTGAGCTTGTTCCTGTTTCTGCGGTACACGCGACCAGGGCAGTACATGATCGCGGTCGCCGACAATGCCGATCTCGCCGAGACCTACGGCATCAGCAAGACCCAGTCCTATGCATGGGCGATGGTGATCGCCACGCTGTTCATCACCGCGGCGATGTATCTGTTCGGTAGCAAGCTTGCGGTCTATCCGGAGCTTGCGCTGCACATGATGATGTTCGCCGTGGTTGCAACGATTCTCGGGGGTATCGATCGCGTGTTCGCCGCGGCGGTCGCGGCAGTCGGCATCAGCGTCTTGCAACAGCTGAGCGTGCTGGTCATGGATTCGCGCTGGCAGCCTCTGATCGTCTTTTCGATCTTGTTCGTCGCCATCATTTTTTTCCCGCGCGGCATCCGCCTGCCCGCGCGCCGGGTCGCAGACGGTCGGACGGCGGTGTCGGCCTTCGATACGCCGGCGCAAACGGCCAAGGCCACGGAGTAGCGAATTTGGAATTCTTCGGCGCGATGCTGATCCAGATCGGCATCTTCATCATTCTCGCGACGAGTTTCAATCTGATCATCGGCTATGGCGGCTTGATGAGCATCGCGCATCCGATTTTCTTCGCGCTCGGTGCCTATGGTTCGGCGCTGATTGTCCAGGGCACAGGTGTTCCCGTTCCGGTCGGCATCGTGTTCGGCATCGCGCTTTCGACCTTGGCGTCGGTTGCGCTGGCGTTGCCGTCACTTCGCGTGTCAGGCGACTATCTCGTCATCGCGAGCATCGGCATTCAGTTGGGCCTACTTCAAATCATCAAGAACTCTGAGTGGTCAGGTGGTCCGGGTGGCCTCACCAACATCGCGCCGATGTTCGCCGCGACCGGGCCCGCGGCCATCTGGAGTTACGTCGCGATTGTCGCGATCGCCGCAATCGGCACCATCCTGATCGTGCGCTGGTTGGTTAGCGGGGACTATGGACGTGCCATCACCGCCATGCGCGACGACGAGGAGGCGTTCAAGGGGCTCGGCCACGACGCGGTCAACCTGAAGCTTGTGTTGTTTGCGTTTGGTTCCGGCCTCGCCGGGCTGGCGGGTGGCCTCTACGGCCACTACTTTCTGTATGTAACTCCCGAACAATTCGAGATCATGTACTCGGCAGCGATGCTGACCATGGTCGTCGTTGGGGGAATCCGGACCATCTGGGGGCCGGCACTCGGCGCGGTGTTGCTGCAATTCATGCCGCAGGCGATCAACTTCTTGAAGCTGCCGTCTTCCGTGACCGGGCCTTTGCAGGGACTCCTGTTCACTGGCCTCGTGCTGGTCTTTCTGTTTCTGCGACCCCACGGCTTGCTCGGACGCGCGCCGGGACCGCAGGCGGTCGCCGAGGAAGAAGACCCGATCGAGGCGCCGGCAAAGTGAGCGACGTACTCCGCACGCAGGCGCTCTCCAAACGCTTCGGCGGTGTCGTGGTCGCCGATCGAATTGATCTCGGACTGCGTGCTGGTCAGATCGTCGGCCTGATCGGGCCCAACGGCGCCGGTAAGACTTCGCTATTCAACTTGATCACCGGTGCCATCCCCGCCGATTCCGGCTCGGTCACGTTCAACGGCAGGGCGATCGGCTCGCTGCCGATGCACTCCAGGGCGCGGCTCGGCATCTCACGGACCTGGCAACACAATCGCCTCTTTCCGTCCTTGACTGTGCTCGACAATCTGCTGCTCGCGCAGCGCCGCCGTCACAGCGGGTCGCTCCTGGCCGCCTATTCTCGTAGCCAAACCGGCGAGACGACGGCGACGCGTGAGCGCGCGATGGCGCAGCTCGAGAAAGTCCATATGACCGCGGCGGCGCATCGGCTGCCGATCGAGCTCTCATATGGCAAGCAGAAGCTGATCGGTCTTGCCCGCGCGTTGATGAACGACGGCAATTGTCTCCTGCTCGATGAGCCGATGGCCGGCGTCGAGGGCCCGGCGTACGAATCTATCAAGCGCGTCGTACGCGATGAAGCCGCGTCGGGTCGTGCGATCTGCGTGGTCGAGCACAACATCTCGTTTATCAAGGATCTCTGCGATGTGGCCGTGTTCATGTTCGCAGGACGGATCATCCAGACCGGAACGATCGATGAGATGGTGCGAAGCCCGCAGTTGACTGAGTTGTATTTCGGCGCCTGACGATCATGGCCAACCTGCTCAGCTGCGCCGATGTCCATGCCTACTACGGCGCGTTCCACGCGCTGAAGGGTGTCTCTCTGCATTTCGAGGAACGCGAACGCGTTGCGGTGTTCGGGCACAACGGCTCAGGCAAGTCGACATTGTTCAAGTGCTGCGTCGGATCGCTTGGCGCGCGCAGTGGGAGCATCGCCTTCGCGGGCCAGACGGTGATCGCCGGTGCAGTGCATCGCAATGTACAGCTTGGCATCGGCTTCGTGCCGCAAGACCGCAATGTGTTCAAGGACCTTACGGTCGAGCGGAACCTTCGCATTGCCGGGTTGAAACGGCGCAACGACGATCTTGCGCCAATATGGGATCTGTTTCCGGTGCTGCGGGCCCGGCGCAATCAGAATGCTGGAACGATGAGCGGCGGCGAGCAGCAGATGGTGGCATTGGGCATGGCACTGATGACCCAGCCCAAGATGCTCTTGCTCGACGAGCCCACGACCGGGCTTGCCCCATCGCTTGCGAACACCGTTCTCGAGACAGTCCATCGCATCAGCACGAGCCTCGGCCTCGCCATCCTGATCATCGAGCAGAATGTGCCGCGCACGCTCAAGATCGTCGATCGCGCGATCATCATGAAGGGCGGGCGCGTCCTGTCCGATGGAAACGCCCAAGCCTTGCTTGGCAAGGAAGATCTCTGGAATTGGTTCTAAGTCGACGCAGTCGAACTCGCTCGGCTCGCCGAACACGCGGCAATCTCGTTTTGGTGGCGATGCCGTGCGTTGTAGTCGAGCGTGAGTCGAAAGAAGTCGGTATCGCGTCCGCGCATCGCTAGCGTGCAGGCGTCTGGCGAGGCACGGCGTGATCACGTATCCAGCGAGCGAACTCCGCCTCGTCGATCTCACCGGCCGCGAGGGCAAGCATGGCGCGCGTCGCATCGACCTGCGATGCCGTCAATCGATAGCCGTTGAGCGCGAGAAACAGGCCCGCGCCAAGGAAGGCAGCGCGCTTATTGCCATCAACGAACGGGTGATTTTTCGCCACACCGAATGCGTAGGCGGCGGCGAGGTCGGCAACGTCGGGCGTTTCGTACGCAGCGAGATTCAACGGTCGGGCGAGTCCGGAATCGAGCAGGCCTTCGTCGCGCATTCCCATCGCACCGCCGTGTTCAGCCAAACTCTCCGCGTGCAGCAACAGCAGGGCGCGCTTATCGATCCAGCGCCAACTCATTTCGCAAGTTGATGGAATGTGTCGCGGTATTCACGCATGAAATCGCGGCCGGCCTGCAGCTGCTCATCGATGGCCGGATCGTATGGCGTGAGCGCATAGCCGCCCGGCGTCTCGGAAATGAAAAGGCTATCGCCCTTCTCGACTTTTAGGCGTGCGATGACCTCCCTTGGCAGGATGACGCCGATGGAGTTGCCGATCTGGGTCAGTTTGAGCGTATGCATGGGTGGCTCCCTTAGGTTATAACGTATGTAATACTACGCGGAGAGCTATAGGCTTTCAAGCAGATTCGTACGCCCAAAGAGGCGATTTCATCCAGGATCCGATACCCTGGCGCGCTGCGGCAGGTGAAGCCCGATTAATCCCTTCGTCACGTCGCGACGTGGCTCCGCTCAATCTTTCGTTTGATGTGCTCGCCCGCAGTGATCACCGGGAAACGCGGTGTTTCGCCGGGTCCAAGGCAGGTCGGCACGCATTCGATACGCTGGTCGTAGTTCGGATGCACGAACATGCCGATTGACAGTCTCCGGCTCTGCACCATCCCGAGCGGCGGGTTGACCACG
>JANMUI010000799.1:0-8233 GCA_031391405.1 Betaproteobacteria bacterium | reverse complement strand
CTGTCGAAGGGTAACGCAGGTGTCGACGGTCCGCGATGTTCTGGTTATGGATTCTCCAGCATTCACCCTTCGACAGGCTCAGGGCGAACGGTCAATCGTCCAAGGCTGAACGAACGACAGAGCGGGCACCCCAACTATTTTGTCGTCGAGTGAGAGGACGGCCGGCAAACGGGTTTGGGTGGCCTAAGTGCCATTCGATTCCGAGGTCCCTTTCGTCGTTCCTCCAACGCATGGCTGGAATCTCGGCGACGTTCGAAGTGCGCCTTGACCCGCCTTTGCAGCGGGCCGTAACATGCGGCAACGCTCACGCACGCGCATCACATCCAGGAGGTTTCGCATGCCGCAGTCCTTTGCAGGGCTGGTCGACGACGACCAGGACAACGGCCTGTTTCGCGTCAATCGCCGCGCCTTCATCGATCCGGTCGTTCTCGAGGAAGAGAAACGCACCGTCTTCGGCCAGTCGTGGTTGTATGTCGGGCATGAATCGGAGCTGCCCGAGCCCGGCAGCTTCGTGCGACGCAAGGTCGCATGGCGCCCCGTCATCATGGTGCGGGACGATGCCGGGACGGTTCGCGTGCTTTTCGACACCTGCCCCCACCGCGGCAACACCGTCTGCAAAGAAGCCTCCGGAAAAGCCAAACGCTTCCAATGTTTCTATCATGGGTGGACATTCAATACGCGCGGTGAATTGATCTCGGTACCGGACAGCGCGGGCTATGGTCCGGCGTTCGACAAGAAGAATTTTCCGTTGGCCACGCCACCGCGGGTCGAGATCTACCGGGGCCTGGTGTTCATGAGCCTCAAGGCCGATATCGTGGGCCTGGTGACGTATCTTGGCCGCGCGAAGGAATATCTCGATCTGATCCTCGATTACTCGAAGGATGTCGAGATCGTTCCCGGCCAGCAGTCCTACAGCATGCGTGCCAACTGGAAATTGCTGGTCGAGAACAGCATCGACGGCTATCACGCGATGATGACCCACGAGCGCTACTTCATCGACTACATCGAAGACCTGGGCGGCAGCTCGAAGGATTGGGAATCGCTGGTGCTGCCGATGCCCGGGAATACCGGGATCGAGCTCGGTGGCGGTCACGCGGTGATCGAGAACCCGATCGGCAAGCTGCCGATGAGTGCGAACGCGGCCGAGCACTTGGGCAAGGTGCGCGTCGATCTCGAAGCCAGGTTCGGCAAGGAATACACCGAGCGCATGGTGGGCTTCAGCCGGAATCTGTTGATCTTCCCGAATCTGATCTTCGTGCAGAATTTTCGGACGGTGCGCACGTTCTATCCGGCCGCCCCCGACTACCTTGAAGTGAATGCGTGGGCCCTGCTCCCCAAGGGCGAGCCCGCGGCAATTCGGCGACTGCGTCACGACAACTTCATCTCGTTCCTTGGACCAGGCGGCTTCGGCACGCCCGATGATGTCGAAGCGCTCGAGAATTGCCAGCGGGGCTTCGCGGTGCGCGAATTGGAGTGGTCGGATATTTCGCGTGGCATGAAGCGCGAACCCACTTCGAGCGATGAAATCCAGATGCGCGCCTTCTGGCGGCGCTGGTACCAATGCCTGCATCCCTCCTACGCACCGCAGGTGGAGCGCCCGATCGCAGCGCCCGCGGCCGTCGGACCCTTGTGCCGCGCCGCGTAGCGTTTCAACGCCCCTATGCAAACGATCAACCGCGAAGTCATCGAGACGTTTCTGTATCGGGAAGCCGACCTGCTCGATCGCTGGCAATTGAATGAATGGCTCACGCTGTTTGCCCCGGACGCGTATTACCAGGTGCCGCCGCTCGATGCGCGCGAATTGCCGCCGGAACAGGCGCTGTACCTGGTCGACGACAACTACCAGCGCCTCCAGTCACGCATCAAGCAGCTCCTGAAGGGTAATGCCCATTCAGAGAGCCCGCTGTCGCGCACCCGGCGAGCGGTGACGAACGTGATGTTCGCATCGCAACCGAATGGCGACGTGCATGTGCGAGCGAACTTCATCATTCATCGCGTCCGGCGCGAATTGCTTGATGTGTACATGGGCCGTTACGAACACATCCTGGTGCAAGCGGATGGGCAATTGCGCTTTCGCCTGCGCAAGGCCGTGCTGGATCTGGAAGCGCTGCGGCCGCAGGGGAAGGTGAGCATCATTATTTAGGATTGGACAAAGTCATGCGTCTTAAAGGCAAGGTAGCGATCATCACCGGCACCAGCCCCAACATCGGCGGCGGCATCGCCGAGGCCCTTGCTGCCGAAGGCGCGAGCATCGTCTGCGTGGATGCCGATGCGGCCAACGCGATGGATTGCGCGCGCTACATCGAACGATCGGGCGGCAAAGCGATCGGGCGCCAGTGCAATGTGCTCGACGAAGCGCAAGTGAAAGACGTCATCAAGGCGGCGATCAGCACGTTCGGCCGGGTGAATGTGCTCGTGAACGGCGCCGTCAAATACAACATGAAGGGCCTCCTCACGATGCCGGTGAGCGAGTTCCGCGAGCAGATCGATCTGATTCTCACCGGTGCATTCGTCTTCACCAAGTACACCGCACAGGCGATGATCGATGCAAAGGAACGGGGCAGCATCATCCATCTCGCCTCCACCGAGGCGCATCAAGGCAATCCGCAGAACGTCGCGTACTGCACGGCCAAGTCGGGCATTCTGAACATGGCCCGCGCGAACGCGATGGAGCTCGTCCAATACGGCATCCGCGTCAACAGCCTCACGCCGACCGCGACCGATCCGACCGAGTCGGTCGATCGCGCAGAACGTTGGGGTCGCCCTCGCTGGGACATCACGAATCACCTCGCACTCAAGCGCGGCAAGCTATTGCCGACCGGCAAGCCGCCGAGCCCGAGCGATTACGGGTATGCAGCGATCTATCTTGCGTCCGACGAATCGCGGTTCGTCACCGGAACCGATATGCGCGTCGATGCAGGCGCCATCGCCCGGTACTGGGGTTGGGGGGAAGGGACGCTAAGTTAGGAATCGGCGCGGTGAGTCCCGGCCTCCGGCCAACCATGCCCCCTTTATCAAGGGGGCGAGTCCGCCACCGTATCATCCAACCCCATCAACCCGCCAATCCGCATCGGATCGGCCCTCAGCGACGCAGTGCTCGCCTCATGCACGATCCTTCCGCGATCCATGATGAGGCAGCGCGAAGCCAGATCCAATGCGACCTCGATACGCTGCTCGACTAACAGCACTGCAAGCGATCCGTCGCCCGCCACCGCCTTCAGCGCAAGGACGAGTTGCTCCACGACCACTGGTGCCAGGCCTTCCGATGGCTCGTCCATCAGCAGCACACGCGGATTGCCCACCAGCGCGCGGGCAATCGACAACATCTGCTGCTCGCCACCCGAGAGTTGACGGCCCAGACTCGTTAGTCGATTCGCTAGTGCGGGGAAGAGCTCCAGCACCGCGCCTTCCGTCCAGCGCCCCGGTCGTTGCGCGACCCCGAGGTTTTCTTTCACCGTGAGACTGGGAAACACTTCGCGCTCCTGCGGAACATAGCCGAGCCCCGCCTCGGAACGTTGATAGGTTCGCAACGGCGCAAGATCGGTCGTCCCGAGTCGCACTTCGCCCGCACGGCGCTGCGCGCGCCCTACAATGAGCTCGAGCAGGGTGGACTTCCCCACCCCGTTCCGTCCAACCAGCGCGACCGTCTCTCCTGATTGAACCGAGACGGACAGGTCCTCGATGACCGTGGTGGGCCCCCAACCGCCGGTGAGACGGCGCACGTCAAGCATGAGCCGCCTTGCCGCTGCCGGCACCGCCCAGGTACACAGTGCGCACCGCGCTGCTTGCCATGACTTCCTGCGGTGATCCGTTCATGAGCACCCGGCCTGCGACCAATACGATGACCTCGCGCGCGAACTGTCGAACGACATGCATATCGTGCTCGATCAAGAGGATTGCGAGCTCGGCGGGCAGCCGCGCGATCGTGTCGAGCAGGCGCGACACTTCATTGCCGGGAATACCGGCGGCCGGCTCATCGAGCAGAAGCACCTTGGGGTCGAGCGACAGGGCAATCGCAATCTCGACCAGCCGTTGCCGGCCGTACGAAACATCGGTGATGGTCTGATGGCGCACATCGGCGAGCCCGAGGGTTGCCAGAATCTGTTCAGCGCGTTCGATGAGCGGCCTCGATAGGCCGGCGGGCCGCAGCATCGAAAAGCTCGCGCCCGCATGCTCGCTCACCGCGAGGAAAACGTTTTCGAGAATGGTGAGCCCCCGAAACAGATTGTTGATCTGAAAGGTGCGTACCAGCCCTTGTTTCACACGCCGTGCGGGCGCGTGGGACGTGACATCGCGACCGTTGAGAACAACCGTCCCGGCGTCGGGCCGCAGGAGTCCGGTGAGCAATCCGACGAGGGTTGTCTTGCCCGCACCATTGGGGCCGATGAGTGCAAGGCGCGCGCCGATCGGCACCTTGAGGGTGACGTCGTCGGTGACCACCAAAGCACCAAAGCGCTTTGCCAACCCGTTGGCTTCGAGCGCAAGCGCGGTCATCGATTGGCCCTTTGCCGTACCCGTGCAATGACCATCGACGCGACACCAAGGATGCCGCCCCGCGCGAACATGACCACGACGATGAGCAATCCACCGATCACGAACATCCAATGGAACGGGTTCCATTCGGATGCGACCTGATGCACAAGCATGTAGACCGGCGCGCCGATCAATGCACCGTACAGTCTCCCGACCCCGCCCAGCACCAGCATGACCAGCCCATCGATCGACCTTTCGACCGAGATCGCTTCGAGCCCGACGAATTTCACGGTCTGCGCCGACACCGCCCCCGCAATGCCCGCAATAAAACCGCTCACGACATACGCCACGACGAGTTGCCGCCGCACCGGTGTGCCAATGAAACGCATCCGCTCCGGATTCTCGCGCAAGCCCTGCAAGGACACCCCGAACGGTGAGGAGACCAGGCAGCGCACGACGAGAAAAAGCACGAACAGCCAGCCAAGCGCGTAGAGATAGGCGGTCTGCCCGTATACCGTCCACTTGAACATGCCGAACAGCGGATCGAGTGTGATGCCGCGCAATCCGTCATCGCCGCCGGTGATCGAGACCGCCTTGTTGCCTGCTTCATATAGGATGACATTGAGCGCAAGGGTCACCATGATCTGCGGCAATCCCGAGAGACCCATGATCACCGGCCCGACCATCAATGCGAAGGACGCGGCTGCCAGCGCGGCGACGATCGCGCCGGTGACGGGTTCATGATGCCCGGCGATCGAAATCAGGCCCGCACCATAGGCACCGATGCCGAAAAAGACCGCGTGCCCCATTGACACCACACCGGCAAAGCCCATCACCAGGTCGAGCGAGAGCGCAAAGAGCGCCATGATGACCACCGCGGTCGCGAGCGACAAGTTGCGCGGGAACAGGAAGAACACCGCCACCGCGATCAGCCAGTAGGCGACTTCGGTCCAGTGGACACGATGCCGCGTGAGCAGCGGCGAATGGTTCATCGCGTCGATGGGGACTGCAACAGCGTGTGCCCCCGGAAGACCATCCACGCGATCAGCACGCCGTAGATGATGAACCCGCCCGCCTCCGGATGAAAGTAGCGCCCGGCGGTGTCGATGACCCCCAGTGCAATCGATACCCAAGCGGAGGACTTCAGGTTGCCGACCCCTGACATCGACACGACGATCAGGATCAGCACGAGATACTTGAATGCGTACGCCGGTTCGAGCGGCAACACCGCCAGCCCGACCGCCCCACCGACCGCCGCCAGACCGGAACCTAGCGCGAACGCCATCGAAAACAGCCGGCGAACGTTGATGCCAACCGCTTCCGCCATCCCGCGATTGTCGACGGCCGCGCGCAAACGCGCCCCGAAACTCGTCCGCTCGAACACGTACCAGAGCGCGAGCATGAGCACCGCCCCGAAACCGACGATGAATATGCGATACACCTGAAGCGTGCGATCGCCGATTTGTATGTTCGCCGCGAGCGCATTCGGCAGATGGGCCGGCACGATATCGGGGCCGAATACGAGGTTGAGCCCGGCCATGCCGATGAACATCAATCCGATCGTCATCAGGACGTGGTCGAGCTCAGGCGCGCCGTAGAGCTTCACGAAGAAGATGCGTTCGACAACGACGCTGCCCGCGGCGACTGCGAGCACCGCGATGAGTGCGGCGAATGCGAAGGGCACGCCGTGCGCATTCATGAGAGTGACGGTGATATAGCCGCCGACGGCCGCAAAGACACCATGGGCCATGTTGACCACCCGCATCAGCCCCATCATGACGACGAGGCCGACCGAGATGGTGAAGAGCACGACACCATACGAGATGCCGTAGATGGCGACAAAACTCAGCGCGGACAGCACGTCTGAAAGGGCCATGCCGTCCGCCGCGCAGAGCGACCAAGAGGCCGTTGCAGATTGACCGCAACGGCCCCCGATTTGGGGGAGTATGAGGGGACTTGTCCCTTCATAATGTGAAACGGGTACTAGCTGGCGGCCCCCTCCGTGTATCCGACTCTTGCGAAGCCGGCTTTCGGCGCACCAAGCCACATGTCCACGACTTCCAGCGTGGGTTTCAGATGGCGTGCCGGGCGTGGCGTGCGCTCCGAGAACTCTTCCATGCCGTGTGTGTATTCAATGGTGATGCGATCCGGATCCAGGAAATACAGGAACACGCTGCCGGATGCGACATGCCGGCCCGGGCCGAACACGATCTCCGAACCGGCCCGCGGCAGGCGATTGTTGCCGCGGCCGACGTCATCGAGATCGCGCACCATCAACGCATAGTGATGCAGCTGATTGGAATTGGATCGCGCGACGCCCAGGCTATGGTGATAGGGATTCGGATAGCAGCGGAGAAACGCGATTTCATGCTCGCCGCTCGATTCGTCGTGGATATGGTCGGACACGCGGAAGCCGAATTTTTCGGTGAGCCACGGGAATGTCGTATCGAACTCTTTGATCTTGAGCACGATGTGGCCGAGGCGAAGGATGTTCGCAGTGGTGGGGGTGAACGGCTTCAACTGTTTCTCGGCGCCGCTAAAGAGCTCCATCGCGAGGCCGCAGCCGGGAATATGAAACCGCAGGCTCTCGCGATGGCGTAGATCGCGGGCTTCGGCGGCGGGCACCGCCTCGTACGGAACCCCAAGTGACTTGAGATGACGTCGCGCGGCTTCGAGGTCCTCATCCGCCTGCACTTCGAACGCCATGCGCTTCAACCCGGGCTGGGCTGCCGGGTAGAACGCGAGGCTGTGATGATCATCGCCGCACCGCATATAGGCGACCTCGCCCTTGCGATATTCGGAGACCTCCATCCCAACCACATCGCGATAGAACGTGACGGTCTTGTCGAGATCGGTGACGTTGACGGCAACATAGCCAAGCTTCTTGTAGCGAAATGGGGCGTCAGCCATGACAAACTCCTTCGGGTGTCGGTAGATCGAACTCTAGGGCTGTTGCAGTTTTTCCGCAGCAGCCCCTGGATTGGGGGAGTATGAGGGGACTTGTCCCTTCATAAGGCAACAGATTCTAATTCGTTCGTAGCGCGCGTTACTTGGTCGTTCCGGCCGGGATCGATTTGACCGCTGGGAACGTGTCGGTGATTTCGAGCTTCAGTTTTCCATCCGGACCCTTGATCGCTCGGCGCAGATAGACGTTCATGGTGGCATTGCGCGTTTCCGGCTCGATCACGATCGGTCCGCGCGCGCCCTCGTACCTGTGGGACGACGAAGCCTGCACCGCCGCCACGCCATCAAAGGGCTTGCCCTGCTGCGATTGGATCATGTGATAGAGCAGCATCATGCCGTCGTAAGCACAGGCCCCTTCGTAGCTTGGCAGCTCGGTCGGATGCTTCGTCTTCAGCGCGTCCTTGTACTTCTTGTTTTCGGCGCCAGGCGCATCCATCGAATAGGTAAGCGAATCGAACATGCCAACCACCGAATCGTCGTAGAGCGGCAGGAACGGATCGTCGATGATGGCCTGCCCGATCATCGCAAGGTCCTTGCGCCCGGTCAGCCCCTGCGCGCGCAGCGCCTTCATGATGTTGACCGACGGCGCGCCCACCGGAATGAACATGTGATACACGGGTGGCTTCACCTTGCTCATCCGCTCGATGAAAGGCGCGTAATCGACCGTGTTGAGCGGGATCTTGTCCTCGCCGACAATCTCCCCGCCGAGCGCTGCATACTTCATGCGAAACGACGCGAGAAAATCATGTCCTGGCGAATAATCGGAAGCGGCAAGGTACGCCTGCTTCCAGCCGTT
>JANMUI010000793.1:0-3375 GCA_031391405.1 Betaproteobacteria bacterium | reverse complement strand
CACATCATCATCGGCCAGGATACCGACGGCCTCACCACGCCCTTCGAGATCGGCATGACGTGGGCGATTCGCATGGACAAGCCGTTTTTCGTCGGTCAACGGAGTCTCGCCATCCAGAAGAACCTGCCGGTGCGGCAATTGCTGGTCGGCTTCGAGCTGACGGGTCCGCGTGCTGCATCGGTCTCCGAGTGTCATTTGGTGATTGATGGCGATGAAATTGCCGGTCGGGTCACGAGCGTGAGCTTCAGCCCCACCTTCGGGAAACACATCGGCCTCGCCATGTTGCGTCCAGCGTTGGCGAAGGGTCGTAGCACTTTTTCCATTCGCGTCACCGACGGCAGGATGGTCGAAGCGCGAATCGTTCCCATGCCATTCTACGATTCGGAGAACACGCGGCAGAAGCTCGCGCGAGCAGCATGAGAACGAGCCCTCTACACTTTGAGTATGCTGACGGCGTCGAGCGTTGGATCACCATGCGCGATATGCGTCTGCCGTTCTCGTTTCGCTCAGCAGGAGGCGCGGGAGCGCTCGGGCTCATCGACGTTTCTGCGATGGCGCGCTGTGGATTGAAGGGGCCAGGGGCCGCGGAATGGTTCGATCGCCTTGGCATGCCGATTCCCGAGCGTCATAACCGGTGGACGGAATTGGATGGAGGAGGCCTGATCGCGCGCCTCGGCCATACCGAGTTTTTTGTCGAGGATGGGCCGGATGGAAATGTTGTCGATACGATCATCGGTCGCTTCGGCGCCGGCGTGGCCGGCGTGTACTGGGTGCCGCATCAGGACGCCGCGATCGTGCTGACCGGAGAACGTGCGAACGAGGTGCTCGTGCAGACCTGCAATATCAACTTCGGCGCGATCGACCGCGCTGATCACGAGCTGGTGATGACCTCGATGGCGGGTGTATCGGTTCTCGCGATTCCGCGGGAGAATCGCTTTCATGTATGGTGTGATTCCACCTTCGGCCCGTACCTTTGGCGCACCTTGGTCGAAATCGTCCGCGAGTCTGGTGGGGCGCCGGCGGGATTCGGCAGCATCTATCCCGAAATCCAGTGAATGGAGAAGAACAAGATATGTCCGCCGCCGCCGCGAAGAAGTTTCTGAAGGATCACGACATCAAGTTCATCCTTGCGCAGTTCGTCGACATTCACGGGTCGGCGAAGGGTAAGGCGGTGCCCGCGCAGCACCTGGATATGGTGCTGAACGACGGTGCGGGCTTTGCTGGGTACGCGCTCTGGGGGCTGGGAATGGGGCCACACGGACCCGACTACATGGCGGTCGGCGATCCGAGCACCATCAGTCTGGTGCCGTGGATGCCGGGCTACGCGCGAATGGCGTGTGATGGTTACGTCAAGGGCAGGCCCTATGAATTCTGCTCGCGGGTCGCTCTGAAGGCGCAAGTCGAGAAACTCGCCAAGCGGGGCATGACGCTTTTTACCGGCATCGAGCCGGAATTCATGCTGCTTGCACGGGGCGCCGATGGCAAGCTGGGGCCGGCCGATGTGACCGACACGCTCGAAAAGCCCTGCTACGACTACAAGGGGTTGGCGCGCAGCTCGGCCTACCTCGAGAAACTGGTGGTCGCCCTGCAGCAAGCCGGGTTCGACATCTATCAGATCGATCATGAAGATGCGAATGGGCAGTTCGAAGTCAACTACACCTATAGCGACTGCCTGACGACCGCCGATCGCTTCGTGTTCTTCAAGATGGCGGCGGCCGAAATCGCGCGCTCGATGGGGATGATCGCCACGTTCATGCCCAAGCCGTTCTCCAATCGGACCGGGACCGGCGCCCATTTCCACATTTCATTGGGCGATGTGAAGACCAAGAATCTGTTTCATGACGACAAGGACAAGAATGGGCTCGGCCTGTCGAAGCAGGGCTACCACTTTCTTGGCGGGATCCTCGAGCACGCCAAGGCCTTGACGGCGGTCTGCGCGCCCTCGATCAACTCGTACAAGAGGCTGGTCGTGGGGAGGGCGTTATCGGGCGCGACTTGGGCGCCTGCCTACATTGCCTATGGCGACAACAATCGCACCGCGTTCGTGCGCATCCCCTACGGCAGGATCGAGCTCAGGCTTCCCGACGGATCCTGCAACCCGTATCTCGCGACCGCGGCGATCATGGCCGCCGGCATGGACGGCATCGATCGCAAGCTTGACCCCGGCGCGCCGAACAACAACAACATGTACGAGTACACCCAGGCACAGTTGAAAGAGCTCAAGATCAATCTGCTGCCGCAGAACCTCGCCGCAGCACTCGATGCGCTCGAAGCCGACAAGGTGATCTGCGAGGGGATCGGGCCTAAACTCTCGCAGGAGTTTCTTGCGCTGAAACGGATGGAGTGGATCGAGTACTCGCGCCATGTGTCCGATTGGGAGCAGTCGCGTTATCTGGAGTTTTTTTAATGTGTGGAATCGTCGGACTGCTCGTCAAGAAGCCCAAATACCGCGCCAAGCTGGGCGAATGGATGCTGCCGATGCTGATCGGCATGACCGAGCGGGGTCCGGATTCGGCGGGCATGGCGGTGTTCACCGCGCCGGTTGGCAAGGGACGCAGAAAGATTTCGCTCTACGCGGGTGAGCACGCAATCGACTGGAAAAAGCTCGCGCGCGCCGCCAAAGTGAAGCTCGGTCGCGATGCGACGCTCACGACCAAGCTGAACCACGCCATCCTCGAGTCGAAGGCCACGGGGCAGACCATGCGTGCGTGGATCAACGAACAGTATCCGATGCTTCATGTGCTGTCGGTGGGGCAGGCGATCGATCTCTACAAGGACACCGGCCTGCCCGCGTCGATCGCGGATCGCTATGACTTCGCCAAGCTCACCGGCACCCACTTGGTTGGCCACACCCGCATGGCGACCGAATCAGCCGTCACGCCTGCACACGCGCATCCGTTTACCGCGGGCGAAGACTTCTGTCTCGTGCACAACGGCTCGCTCTCCAATCCCCACAGCATCCGTCGCAAGCTCGAACCGCTCGGCATCCATTTCGATACCGACAACGACACCGAGGCAGCGACCCGCTTTCTCGAATGGCGGATGCGCGAAGGTGATGATCTGGAGGCCGCGCTCCGCAAAGGCTTCGAGGAGCTGGACGGATTCTATACGTTTCTCATGGGAACCAAGAATGAGCTGGCGTTGGTGCGGGATGCGTTCTCGTGCAAGCCTGCTGTGGTCGCCGAGACCGACGATTATGTCGCCATCTCGTCTGAGTTCCGCTCGCTTGCCAGGCTGCCCGATGTGAAGAACGCGAATATTTTCGAGCCGATGCCCGAACAGATTCATGTGTGGAGGGTTTGAATGGCTGCTGACATTGCGTTCGATCTCGCCAAGCAGCCGCTCCGGGCGCTCAACCAATTCCTGCACGGCAAG
>JANMUI010000772.1:0-3600 GCA_031391405.1 Betaproteobacteria bacterium | reverse complement strand
GGATCGGCAACCGGGTTTCGAACATGAACGCCATGGTCTCGGTGATGTGATGCGGTCTGGTTGTGTCCGCAATGCTGGCCTTGGCGAAGGTCTCGCCATCCGGACCGTGGCCCGCCATGCAGTTGTGCGCGGCGGAAAAATGACGAAATCGATCGCATCGACGCCGGCCGTATCCGACTGCGATTGCAGCACCAGAAAGATCGAGGGATCGGGATGGTCATAGCTGATCGAGCCGATCGCGTCGAAACGCCGCAAATCGTACTTGCACGGCGCGTAGTTGCCGTGCCAAGCCACGACATCGAGCGGTTGGCGCCGTAGAGGTGGATTGCGCATCCGCTCATCGCGGCAGGATCGCCATTGCCGCCCATCGTGATGAGGCCTTGCACGAAGTCGGTCGGCTCGCGCGGAACGGGCAGGGGACTCCAGCGCAACTGATCAGGCGGTGTGAGCGCCGTGTTGAAGTCGTTCGAGATCTTGCCGTCGTCGATGCGTGTGAAGAGCTCGTGCATCGCGGCGGGCCGGATGCGATACAGCCACGAGCGCCGATTAGTGCCGCGCGGTGCCGTGAACGCCGTTCCCGAAAGTTGTTCCGCGTACAGGCCGTATGAACAGCGTTGCGGAGAATTCCGGCCGATCGGTAGCGCACCCGGTAGCGCTTCGGTTGCGAGCTCGTTATTGAAACCCGACTGGTAGGTAACGACGGTATCGTGGTGAACGGCGAGCGATTCGCGGGGCAGAGTTGGTGGCACGGTTTGCTCCTCGAGCGAGCGCCGCATCGACCTTGCCCCATTCGAGGGGGATGGATTCGCATCGACCGGCGCGGTTGGCGGATCAGCAGCGAAACATGCCACCCGAGCCTGAACTTTACCGTGCCGCTCGCAGCGAGGCCACGAACGGATCGACTGGACGGCGTGGCAATCGGTTAGCTCATCCTCGAAGATCGTCGACCCTGATGCGCGTCGTCTTCGATTCGTCCGCGTTACCTTTCGACAGGCCTGTCCTGAGCTTGTCGAAGGGTTCCGGGCGAACGCAGGCTTGAGCACAGACGGGTTAAGTACGTGCCATTCCCCTATGAGCCTACAAATCTCCGCCTTGAAAGAACGACGGGATATCACGTGCGCCGTGCAGAACGCGAACGATCAGGACCTCCTGATCGGATGGTTGGAACACGATGAGATAGCGCCCGTGAGCACAGGTGCGGATGTTGTCGCCAAGCTCGGGGCGCGCGATGTAGGAAAGCGGTGATTTGGCGATCTTGTCGCAGTGATCGCGGATTTCGCGGATGAACATGACCGCACGCGACGGATTATCGGCGGCGATGTAGTCGCCGATTTCTTCGAGGTCCTGCTCGGCCTGTGCGGTAAAGACGACCTGCATTACTTCTTGCGTCGGTCTAGCGCCATGGTCGCGTATTTGTGCTCAAGATGATCAAGCACTTCTTTGGCAGGCTTTCCTCTGCCGCCGGAGAGACCTTTCCTAACATCGGCGCGGAGCGTTTCAAGCGCCGCGAACCGTTGTTGTTCTTCCTGTTCGAGAAGGCGGAGGGCGTCGCGCACGACTTCGCTGGCGCTTGCATAGCGACCGCCTTTGACTTGCTGCTTGATGAATTGTTCGAAATGATCACCAACGGCGTAACTGGATGGCATGGGGCTTCTATCCTTTCGATAGCCGATAACCCTACCATTCAATTTTATCAATTTGTGATAAGTCAGGCAAGAAACCGTGCGGGCTGAACCCTTCGACAAGCCTGTCCTGAGGTTGTCGAAGGGCTAATGACAGGCTTGTCGAAGCCCCGCATCCATACGGCATATAAGGCTCAGTAAGCCTCACACCCGCGCCGTTCTCGACCCGCTTCCCGCGCCGCCCGGGACCATTCCGGCGGTTCCAAGATGATCGAGCACGCGACGGGCAATCTGCCCCAACGGCAGGACCTCATGGGCTGCGCCCACGGCGATCGCCTCCTTCGGCATGCCGAACACCACGCAGGTCGCTTCATCCTGCGCAATGTTGAATGACCCGGCCTGGCGCATCTCGAGCATCGCCGTTGCACCATCCTTGCCCATGCCGGTCAGCATCACGCCGGCCGCATTTGCGCCTGCTGCACGCGCCACTGACCGGAACAACACCTCGACAGACGGGCGGTGGCGATTCACCGGCTCGTCGGTGGACAAGACCGTGGTGAAGGTCGCGCCGCTGCGTGCGACGGTCAGATGACTCCCTCCGGGCGCGATATAGGCACGGCCGGGCATCACGCGTTCGCCATGTCGTGCTTCCTGAACGCGGATCTTGCAGAGGCCATCGAGTCGCTTGGCAAAGCTTTCGGTGAAGCCGGGCGGCATGTGCTGGGTGATCACTACCGCGGGGCTGTTGGGTGGCAACTGTACGAGTACGTCCTTGACCGCTTCGGTGCCGCCGGTCGACGCGCCGATCGCAATCAGCTTCTCCGTGCCGATTTGTTTGTTCCACTGCAGGACCGGGCCGGCTGGCGCGGTACCGGCATCGCGCTTGCGGACCTTTGCCTTTGCCGCAATGCGAATCTTTCCGGAGATCTCGGCGGCGGCTTCGCGCATGCCCTCATTGATGGCCGATCTCGGCTTGGTGACGAAGTCGATCGCGCCGAGCTCGAGTGCCCGCATGGTCACATCCGCACCGCGTTCGGTCAGCGACGAGACCATGAGCACCGGGATCGGCCGCAAGCGCATCAGTTTCTCGAGGAACTCGATGCCGTCCATGCCAGGCATCTCGACATCGAGTGTTACGACGTCGATTTCGATGTCGCGCATTTTCTCGCGCGCTTGCAACGGATCACCCGCCGTGCCGACCACGCGCATATCGGTCTGGGTGTTGATGATCTGGGTGAGCACTGCGCGAATCAGCGCGGAATCGTCGATGATGAAAACGCGAATGGGCTGCATGAAAAGGCTTCCTTTTGGAAGTTATGGAATGACGCGCCAAGAACCTTGCATTGGTCAGAATAGTTCGATATCACCCGCCAGCGGTTTCTTCGCGAGCGTGCTGCTGTATTTGCGTTCTTCCTCGACGATCGAAGGGTCGGTATGCGGATCGATGCGCTTCACCATCGCGCGTCCAGAGTTCGGCATGAACGCGACCTTGCGCGCGAAGGGCTCGCGCAGATCCTGTCCGACCACCGGGATCTTCTCTGTGCGGAGGAACTCAAGAACGAAGTCCGCGTTGCGATCACCAACGTTGACGGATGTCATACCGCGGATCACCCGGCCGCCGCCGAATACCTTTGCTTTCATGCTGCTGCGCCGTGCTCCGCCCTTGAGCAGATCATTGATCAGCACTTCCATCGCGTACAGCCCATACCGGGCGGGCGCGCTGTTCGAGGAGTCACTGTCGCCGCCATCGGGCAGCATGAAATGGTTCATGCCGCCAAGGCCAGGTCGCTCGTCCCAAATGCAGGCCGCGACGCATGAGCCGAGCACTGTAATGATCCCGATCGCTTCGTCCGTAACGTAATAGTCACCGGGGAGAACGCGAACGGTATCGCACCCCAACTGCCGATCGAAGAGGCGCTTATCGCGAGCCTGTGCAGGGGAAGTCGACATCGATCAGGCCGCCTTCACCGAGCGGACC
>JANMUI010000766.1:0-7174 GCA_031391405.1 Betaproteobacteria bacterium | reverse complement strand
CAACGAGCGCGACTTCCGTATCGGCGACCTGGTCGATCTGCTGATGCTCGAGGAGCGCCTCTCGGCACGCTCGGAGCAGCTGCCCGCGACCATCCCCACGCCCTTCGGCCTCCCCGGTTTCGTGCAGGCCGGGCCGTTCGCCGACCCATCGCGCACGCTGCTCGGTGCCGTGCAGGAGGCCTGGCTCGCGGAGCGCCTGCGCGGCTCGGGTGCGCGCTGGAAGTTCATCGGCCAGCAGGTTATGTTTGCGCAGCTCAAGTTGCAGGGCGCGCCGCTGGCCTTGGGCGGCGGGTTGTTCGTCAACCCAGACCAGTGGGATGGCTATCAGCCCGCGCGCGATCGCGTCTATGCCGTGCTCAAGGGCGACCTGACGCACGCGCCGGTGGGCGACGTGGTGATCCTCTCCGGCGACCTCCACAGTTCGTGGGCCGCCGACCTGACGCAGGACCCCAACAACCCGGTCGTCGCCGCCGGCGGCTACAACCCCGCCACCGGAATCGGCTCGCGCGCGGTGGAGTTCGTCGGCACCTCGATCAGCTCGCCCGGCCTGCCCGACCCCACGGGCTCCACCGCCGCGTTGTTGCGCACGATCAATCCGCACCTCAAGTACATCGACTTGAACCAGCGCGGCTACATGCTGCTCGACGTGACGCGCGAGCGCGTGGTGTGCGAATGGTGGTTCGTGGACACCGTGGCCGCGCCGTCGAACGTGCAGATCCTGGGCGCCACGTTCGAGGTGCAGCACGGGAGCAACCGGCTCGCGCCCTCGGCGATGACGGCCGCGCGCACGAACCCTCCGCCGCTCGCGCCCTGAACGCGCTCGGGGTGCGTCGCGCTGCCGCGAGGTCGTGAACCGATTGCGCGTGAAGATTCGCGAGAACGCGGTGCGCTGCTTGCGTGGGCAACAGGTGCCCCGTCTAACCAGCGCTTCGAAGGGACGGCCGCAAGCGCGCTTGCGATTCCCTTGTCGCTGCGCGCCCGGGCCGCCCCTCAAGCGCGACGTTAGCCGTCAGCAACTTCCTCGAGGTTGCGCATTGGTACTACTATGTGGTACCATTCACGAATGAAGCGCAAACACCAGCGCACGCTCGAAGCTATCTTCGCGCATCCCACGAGCGCGAACATCCAGTGGAGAGATATCGAAGGTCTCTTCAAAGAGTTGGGGGCGGAGATTACTGAACGCGAGGGAAGTCGCGTGGCTGTCGTCCTATTCCGGGAGGTACGAGTATTTCACCGTCCCCATCCCTCTCCGAACACCGACAAAGGAGCAGTCACAAGCATTCGAAAGTGGTTAGAGCAACACGGAGTTTTGCCATGAATCTCATGACGCTAGATGGATACCAAGCAAAGATAGAGTACGACGCCGAGCTCGATAAATTCCGCGGAGAAATCCTCGGCCTCACCGGCGGAGCGGACTTCTACGGTAGGAACACCAAGGAACTTCGCGCGGAATTCAAGAAATCCCTCGAGATCTTCTTGGAGGTTTGTCGCGAGAAAGGAATTGAACCGCGTCGGAACTACTCGGGCAAGTTCAATCTTCGTATTCCCGCTGAACTACATGAGAAGCTCGCTATCGTCGCTGAAGCTGAAGGGAAGAGTATCAACACGTTGGCGCAAGAGGCGCTGCAGCAACGTGTCTCAGCGTGAACTGACGGATAACTCTGCGCTCGAGCCGGCAAGCTCCGGCGTTCTTCGCTTCGCTCAGTCCGCCTGCGCTTGCGGCTCAGCTTGGGCGTTGAGGCTGCATGAACACCGGCCGCATGACCAACCTCTCAGCTCGCTGGCTAACGTACGCCGTTGGCCCTTGGTTGCTGATGATCGCGGCCGTCTGGATCTGGTGGCCGAGCATGTACATGACCCAACCGCTGTTCATTCCGTTTTCGGCGTATACATGGTCTGGCAGTCAATGGACTATTTTCTCTGAGCGACAATTAGGCTGGCCGATAAACATCGGCTACCGCGCGCTGTTGGCAGTAGCTTCAGTGTGGCTAACCCGCAACCTCTCACCGGGTCGGTCAGCGGCAGTCTTTCTTGCCGTTCTGGTAGCGCTCGCTCTCGTTGTGCACGGGGTTACGCGGTTGCTCGGCCTTCAATATTGGTATGACAGCCCATAGTGGGCGCCTCATGCAGCCTAACAAGCAATTCGAGATGGACCTTCGCAAGCGGGCTTCGCCCACTTGCTCGGCCGCTCAATGGCGACGTTAGCGCTCACGATTACATAGGTGCCGAATGACCGACCCCATAGAGCTTCAATTCCACGAAGCGATGCTAGACATCTATCGCAGAGCCAAGAGTGAAGCGAAGTACAACGCCATTCGTTTCTTGCAAATGGTCACAGATCACGGCGGCGTCAGAACGGCTCACATGCTGGTCAATTCTGCCAACGTCTCGGAGGGGTATACGGCGCTATGGGAACGCAAGCGGCTCGACCTCACTGTTGAAGCGATGATTCTCGAAAACGAGAAATACCATTCCCTGTTTACAGAGGACGAGCTCGCAATCTGCCGAAAGCGGCTCAAGCAGTATGAATTCAAGAAGTGAGTCGCTGACCCTTTGCTGCTGCCGACGGGCCGCCAGTGGTGCACCTAGCACCTAGTGCTAGCATCACGCTGGCCCGCGGCAGAGCAATACGTAGGACCCCTTACAACAACCTCACTCGCGCTCCCGACGTGGTTTGCACAGGACCGCGTAGTTGTGGCACGCTACGGCGGACTGAACCGATGCGGGTGGTGTCTCATGAACTTAACTGTGGAAACGCTAGAAGCTGAAGCGCTGCGCCTTTCTAACGAGGAAAGGGCGCGTCTCGTCGAACGATTGATAGCGAGCCTCGATACGGATTCGGATATTGAAGACGCTTGGGCAGCCGAAGTCGAACGGCGTAACACCGAAATCGAGAGCGGTGCCGTTTCCCTAATTTCCGGCCCCGAGGCCCTCGATCGATTGAAGGCCGAATTTCGATGAACTACTGGTTGCATCCCGAGGCGGAGCACGATCTTCGGGAGGCAGCCGAGTTTTACCGCAAGAAAGCCGGAGCACCGCTCTCGCAAGCATTCTTTGCGGAGTTCGAGCACGCCATTGGTTTGTTGCTCGAGTATCCCAGGTTGGGCGCGATTTGGCGCTTCGGTCGGCGTCGCTTGTTGATGAGGCGATTTCCCTATGGGGTCAACTACACAATGGCCGGTGAGCAGATTCGCGTTCTCGCGGTGGCACATAGCAGTCGGCGGCCAGGCTATTGGCGAAGGCGCCGATAAGTCCGTGACTAAGGTGCCCAACAAGCCGCTCAATCTGACGGTCGCAAGCGCGCTTCGCTGACCTGCGAAACCCTCGCCGCGGTGCGTCGAGGCGGCAGCTTAGCGCCCGCGCTGGGCGCCGAACATGCAGCTCTTCGTACCACGAGGCATTCATACTGGGTGTCTCAACAATCGAAACGTCAGCCAATCTGTGACCCTTTTAGCGGCCGGAACATCTAGTTCCGGTGAAGTACAGCAATGTGTGGCCGCAGCACACTCCAGGTAGCCACCGTGAGGGCAAGTTCGAAGTACGACGATTCTCGAAGTCAGTGGAGCTCATCTATGTGCCCGCACTGAAGCTCCGGTTATCAGCCTAACGAAGTGCCGACAGGGTGTCGCCGAACCGTGAGCGCATCGCCGCACGGAGTGGATTCTCCGCGCGCGTGGACCGGCTCGATGCAGCCGATCGCAACGAACGGCCGCCGCGCGAAGAAATCCTTGCGCTCGCGCACCGCGAAATTCATCGGCCGAATCGCTTACTCCGCCTTGATCCCAAGCTCTCGAATAAGCGTGCTCCAGCGCTTTTCTTCCTGCGCAATGCGCGCCGCCAGTTCCTGCGGCGAAGAAGACGTCAGTTCGGTCCCCTGCTTGGTGAAGCGATCCTTGAGAACAGGATCCGCAAGTACCTGCACGAGCGCGGAGTGCAGGCGATCGATAATCGGTTTGGGCGTCGCCGCGGGCGCGACGATGGCCTGCCAGAACACCGCATCGAATCCGGCGAGCCCAAGCGCCTCCTCAATCGTAGGCAGGTCCGGAAAAGCGGGTGAGCGCGTTCGGCTGGAAATCGCCAGGGCGCGCGTGCGGCCGCCTTGCAGCAAGGGCAGTGCTTCGAGCGTCGCGGAAAACATCATCTGAACGATCCCGGCCGCCAGATCCTGCCCAGCCGGTGCGCCGCCTTTGTACGGAACGAGCGTGATCTTGAGTTTGGCTTCCGCACGGAACAGCTCGGCGGCCATGTGGTTAACCGCACCGACGCCCGAGCTCGAGATGGCGTACTTGTCCGGATTGGCGCGCACCAGGGCGACAAGCTCCTTCATGTCCTTCGGCGGGAATGCCGCGTTGACATGAAACACGAAGGGCGTGAGCGACGTCAGTGTGATGGGCGCGAAGTCCTTGATCGGGTCGTATTCAACCTTGCCTTGGAGCGCCGGATTGATCACGAGCGAGGTACCGGCGGCATAGATCGTGTAGCCGTCAGCCGGCGCCCTGGCGACGAAATTCGAAGCAACGGTCGTGGCGGCGCCCGCCCTGTTCTCGACCAGAAACGGCTGGCCGAGCACTTGCGTGAGCTTGTCGGCGACCGTGCGCGCGACGATGTCGTTGAAGCCGCCGGGCGGATAAGGAACGATCACCTTGACCGGCTTGACGGGCCAATCGGATTGGGCGATTGCCGCAGCGGCAAACAGGCACGCAACAACGAAACCGCAGAACGCTCTCATTACTTTTACCACGGCATCCTCTCCTCTAGCCAAACAACCGTGCTTGGATTTACTCCCCGGTTCGAGCGTACGCCGAACCGGCGAAAAGGCCAAACCGATCGTTGACAACAAGAGGCCCGACATCGCCGCGCAATAGGCGCCCTGGCTTGGGGATTGCGTCCGGCTGCGGGGACTGCTTGGCGATCCGGACGATCCGGGACGTATTCTCGATGTCGTTCGCGGCGCGGTATAGGAGGAGCTTGCGAGATATACCGTGCGGATTCCTAATGGCTGAAGCCAAGGGACGTAGCGAACGTGAACACGGCAAAGAATGCCGCCAATTTGAACCAACTTGCCGGGGTACGGAATCGATTAGTGGAGTCCTGGGGTCAACTTTTTATTCAATTCCGCGAGGCGGACATTCACCCGTCCGCCCGATGCTATTCCCCGCAGTGAGGTTGGCTCATGTTGATCCGATCCGACAGTGTCCGGCACGAGTTTGCTTTGCAGGCTACGTACTCCCGTCAAGTCCTTCCCCTTGTACGTGGCTTTCCCACGCTCCGAGTACTACGCTTGATAAGACTCCCCATCGGCATCCGGCAGGCTTTCCCTTTCACAGTACTTCTCTGCCTACCCGCTCTGCGTTCCGCTCCCACCGATTAGGTTCCGGCATAGCTCCGTTTCCGGGTTTCCCCTGACGTGCCTCATTATCCGCATACCCTACGATGGCCTTCCCGCAGTCAGGAGCCCACGGGGCCTCCCAAGTTCTTCGACGCATCTCTTCCTGCATGCCACAGCCTGAGGACTCCGGCGGACTTCCACACCCTCACCGATGACGGATGCTTCGTGTTGGCTTCGAGCGCGTTAAAACCCTCACCATCCGCAACTTTGCATTTCGAAGCTGTTCCAGCTTTCAGGGCACGCGGTCGCTTCTACGACCTACAGGATTCTCTGTGTACGCTTCACCTGTTCGCCATCGACCTCCCGGCTCCGCCGCAAGTGCAACACTCGATACGGGTGGGTGGTTAGCCCTTGCCCGGCCGGGACTCTCGCCCAGCAAGATGCGCCAAGCTTGTCGTGGCGCGATGTTAGACCGCGACTCTGATTGCCTCGCGAAGGAACTCAGGCGCTAGGTCGGCCCCGCTGGGCCAGACAACAGTATGAAGCTCGGGGTGAACGGAAAACTGCTTGAACAACTCGATGTCCTTCAACGGCTCAAAGACCGGCCCGAACAACTCCTCCGAGAGGTCAATGTCTCCTTCGGCACCGTCCGCAAAGCGGATGTGAATCGTGTAGTCGCCTACGTAGCGGGCTTCGACAATGCGCGGAGACATAGGTTTTACTCCAATGGTTCGATCTTCTTCAATGGGTTGCGTTGACTCGCCAGACTCCAATCCTCAAGCAGCTCGTTCTTGTGCTGTTCGCGCCACTCTAGTACATGAGACAACGCGCGTGGCGGAAAGCGGCCGTTCACGACACCCGCTTCGATTTCCACTGTGATCTCGAACTCGCCGTAGTATGCGTGGAAGTGGGCAGGTCCGTGATCGCGGTAGTACATCGCAATGACGATGCCGAGGAATCGGCTTAGCTCTGGCATGGCGAGATTGTACCTTGCGGTCTAACGTCGGCGTTCACGGGCGCCGAGCGCGCAGCGCGAAGGCGTCTCGTGGAACGCCTTGTTGGACGCCAATTCTTCAGTTCTCAACGCTTACGTCCTTTGGCATTCGCTCGGGAAGTCTGCTGTCCGAGCTCTTGGGCAAGCCCGATGAGAATTCCTTCGGGGCCCCGGATGTAGCAGAGCCGATACGTGTCTTCGTACTGGACCACTTCGCCGACGAGCTTCGCGCCGCGTTTGCCGAGCCGGGCGAGCGTATCGTCGATGTCCTCCACGGTGAACATAACGCGTAGGTAACCGAGAGCGTTCACCGGGGCGGTGCGGTGATCGGCGATCACAGGCGGCGCGAGGAATCGGGACATCTCGAGCCGGCTGTGACCGTCCGGCGTACGCATCATGGCAATCTCGACGCGCATGTCGCGCAATCCAGTGACGCCATCTGCCCAATCTCCTTCGATTGGGGCGCGCCCCTCGAGCTCGAGGCCAAGTTCGGTAAAGAACTCAATGGCGGCGTCTATGTCTTCTACGACGATGCCGACATTGTCCATACGCTTGACCGTCATGATGTCTCCTTGGCGTCTAATCGGGATAGGGAGACACCTCACGGTGCCCCCCTCCCACACCACCGTGCGTACGGGTCACGTACACGGCGGTTCGATGAGCATGCGATGCTAACGCGGTGCCAAGCATGGCAGCCCTAGTCCAAGAAAGTAACGTGCCGGCATCGCCAGCACCAGCGCCGGGGTCTGCGACAGGCGCCAGGGGCCATGCGCCGACTTGGAGGTATTCCAGGCTTCTTGCCGGCTCACCCCGCGTTTGCGCAATTCCCGATAACCCGCCCGACCCCATTG
>JANMUI010000746.1:0-35759 GCA_031391405.1 Betaproteobacteria bacterium | reverse complement strand
CTTGGGTCGGCGCTGTGTCACTGATCTGCACGGTGCCCACCGGTGCATCGTTGACGGCCGCAACGACCGCCGTCGGCGCCGAGAAGACTTCCTCGATGACGCCACCGGCGTCTCTGTACACCGCACGAACGCGCAGGGCGGATCCGACTTCGGCATCGGTAGGTTGGAACGTCGTACCGGTTACCGGCGCGAGGGTGACACCGTTATCGCGCAGGATATCGACATAGGTGCCGCCGGTGGCCTCGACCTGCCAGTAGTACGTGACCGGCTGGGTGACGAGACCCAAGGGATTGAATCCGGCAGGAACGCCGGGGCCGGGAACAGTATCGGGGACGATATTGTCTCCGTCGCGCACAGACAAGGCAATGTTGATCGGGTTGATCACCGATGCAGTCAGCAGACGGTCCTCCATGATCGTCGTGGCGCCGATAGGCGGCACGCTGTCATAGACGCTCACCAGGTTTATCGGCTGGAAATTAAAGCCTGCGTTCGGGCTTGCGGCGTTCTCCACAGTTGTATCGGCGAACTGCAGGCGCTCGATATTCCGTACGATATCGACGCCGTCCAGGCCCGAGCCCACATCGGTCACGATGATGTAATCGTCAGCGAAGTTGGTCGGCGTGCCGTTAGTGACGAATTCCAACGTGTAGTCCGCCAAATTGCCGCTATACACCACCGTGTCGGTATCGGGGAAGGTGTCGTCGGCGAAATTGAGAGGTGTGCCGTTGTCGTTATAGCCGCCGATCAGCGTGCCATCGAGCAAGGTGGTGCGGATCTCGCGGACGATTTCCAGTTGACTGACCTTGATCACGCCGGCGAAGACGTCCGCCTGAATGTCAGTCATGCTGTTGTGTTGCGATAGCGTCGGGCCGGTATGGTTCACATCGGCTTCGGCATAGACGCCGATCTGCACATTCAACCAGGCGTCGCCGTCGATGACCTCGTTGCCCCAGCCGCCTTTCAGGACATCGCTACCCGCGCCGCCCAGCAGGATTTCACCGGTGAACGATGTAGTGCTGAAATCGGCACTCAGCGCCGGGTTGAGCGCCGGGGTAACCAATGTTCGCAGTCCATCGATGAGATCAAAGTTGGTCAGGACGCTGCCGGTGAAGCCGGACGTGGCGAAGAACGGCGTCAGTTGATTCGATCCGATCAGGTAATCGGCGAATTGCGAGCCCGAGATACCTTCAACCGATTGGTAGCGATCAAGCGTCGATGGATTTACACCCAACGCGGTCGCTTCGACTTCGAACAAGAGATCGGAGAAGATGATCACGCCGTTGGGGCTATCTTTGTACACCGCCCAGTCGAAACCGGAGGCGCCCAGGTAGTGATCCTGCTGGCCGCCATTGCCGACCATGATGTCGTCGCCGCCTTCGGCGTTCATGATGTCGACCACCGTGTCGCCGATGTAGACATCGTTGCCGATCACCTGGTCGCGTCCGAATGGATCGAAGTTATCGCCCGGAGAGCCGTCGGCATTGCCGTGCTCGAGCCAGTCGTCGCCTTCGTTGCCCATGTCCTGTTCGTTGACGCGGCTACCAAGGAGAAAATCGTCGCCCGGACCACCGAATATTTCGGAGCTGTCTTCACCGCTGTTGATGAAATCGTTGCCGAATCCACCGATGATCAGGTTGATACCGTTGCCTCCATGGATAGCGTCGTTGCCGTCGCCGCCCTGGATCACGTCATCGCCACCCAGATCGGTGATGATGTCATCGCCCGCACCACCCAAGATCATGTCGACGCCGTCACCGCCTTCGAGGCGGTCGTTGCCGTCATCGCCATAGAGGGTGTCATCGCCGATGCCGGCAATGATGATGTCGTTACCGGCGGTACCGCCCAAGACGACATGGTCTTCACCGGTGTAGCGGAGGTAATTGGTGTCGGTAACACCGGCAGGTGTCGCCGGATTGTTGCGAATCACTAACGGCGTCAGAACGGTGCCGCCGGTTGGATCGGCGTTGGCGGGGAGATTGTCGGCGGTCTCGTCTATAAGCGTCGTCGTCAGATCATCCACCAGTATGCCGTCTGGGCCGGCCACAACCGCCGGGTTGTACTGGCTCGCTTGATTGACCTCCAGAATCCAAGTCGGCGTGGTGAACACGTTGCCAGGCAAGTGCGTCGCATCGGTGTTCGCCATGATCAACTTGGCGAACGAGTTGCCTTCCAGCTCGGTCAGGAAGTTGAGGCCGGCGGTACGCTCGAGGTAGTAGAAGCGGTCGCCGTCCTGCAACTGCTCCATCTGGGTTTCGAACACGAAATTGAATGTCGAACCCAACAGCCCGCCGAACGGCATCTGTGCTTCAGCCAGACCGCCGATCCATAGATCGATGGCATTGACGCCAGTGGTGGTCGCGGGGCCATTTAGGAAGTCAAGGCGGTCACCCGGTTCACCAATGCCGCCGAATACGATGAGGTCGGCCGCCGCCCGCTTCTCAGCGGTCGTGGTCGCGTCGACGATCGTCAGATGCGTGCCATAGGCGGCAATGAAGTTGACGAGCGACTCGACGTGTTTCAAGTGCATCGCGAATTCGACCCAGCTCGTGTACGGCGCAAGCTGCGGGTCGCCGGTCATCGTGAAGAACTCTTGGCGCGCCTCGTTGAGCGTCGGCACACCGGTATCACGTCCGCGCGCAATGTTGATGGCCGGCAGATCGAGCGGCAAGCCAACAAGGTTGTCGCGCAACGCCACGGTGACGAACTCGTCGATCTCGTTGCCAACCGCACGGGTCAGGCCGCGCACGATGGCACCGGCCGCTTCGTCCGCGTTGAACGTGCCGATGGTATCGCTTGCCACGAAGGCCAGCGGATTCAGGAATGCCGCGATCAATCCGATCTGCTGGTTGCCGGCCTCGGTGGGATTCGAATCGCCCACGACGTTGAAGTTGGGATCGAAACGATCCACGGTCTCGGTCAGCATCGAATGGCCGAAGCGATAGACCACATGCGCAAACTCGGCGACGATCGCCGGGTTGAGCGTGGTGTCGTAGACTTGGCCGGCCGCAAAGAACAGATCCACCTGCGGTTGCACCGTGCGCGCAAACTCTTCGAACACCAGATGCTGGTACTGCATTTCGGTGGCGAAGCGCGCAGCCTGGAACAATCGCTCGCCGTCCCATTGCAGCCCTGCAATATCGGCCGGCGTCGTCGGCAGCGCGAGCACATCGACACTTAGCCACTGGTTCAGGAACGCAACATCGTTGGAGGCCAGCACGACGTCCATGGTGTGCTGGACCAGCCTATTGTGCTCGGAGTGGAACACGTGGTGAACGGTGGTCAGACCGATGTTCTCGTTGCCGCGGCCGTCACCGGTAATGAAGTGAGCGTCGAGCAGTTCGTTGTCGTAGGCGACTTTGCGGCCCATGAAATCCGTTGCGATCGCATTGCCTGCGGCGCCACCGTCACCGGTATCGGCTTGAACGACGCTGGTGCCCGGGGTAGCCGGGTTGCCGTCCGTATCGAACGCCGTTCCAGGAACGGCGTTGTGCGCGATGTCATTCAGGAAGGCGTGACCGGTACGCGCGGCGACCGCCCCGCCGGGCAACGCGTTGAGGTTGAGCCCCCCGGCAACACCTTCGATCTCACCCAGACTGGTTACGAGGATCGCCAAGCCGTTGGCGCCAAGCCTGATATTGCCGTAGGCATCGGTTGCGAGCAGCGGCACATCGAATATGTCGAGATCGGTCAGTTGGATGCCAAGAATCGTCGCTGCCTGGGTCTTGACGTCGGCCCAGGTCGCCAGACCGCCACCGGTACCATCGAGCAGCCTGCCCGTGTTGACGGCTTGACCCCCGACCACTTCGTACTCGCGCAGGAACGCTTGGTGCGACGCATGCGACGTATAGGTCTGGTTCTGATCGACGTGCGGGGTGGTCTCGTTATTGTGGAAATGCACGTCGTCCGCCGTGCCGAACTGACCGTCCGCGCCCATCTGCACTGCTGTATTGGTGGCGCGGGTCAGCAACATGAAACGCTGTGCTGCCGGCAAGTCGTCGGTGTTACCGAAGATGCCATCGGCCCCTGCGATCAGGGGGTCATCCGGCATCAGCGGAATATAGACCGCGCCGTTGCCACCCTTGTCGAGCAGGTCAAGACCGTGATCGAAAAATTGGCCGAAGAACGTCATCCATGCATTGAACGGCGCCGATAACCCCTCGTCGGGCGTCGTGTTCGGAATGAAGAAAACTTCTCGATCGTCGGTGGTGCCGAAGATACCGTCGAGGCCCGGACTCATCACTGAAGTGGCACCGCCGTTGGCCACAACCGCCGCCGGATTGTTGGCGGTCTGATCGACGATCAGGTTGGATATGATGCGCGGATCGGCATCAGCAACGTCGCCGCTCGTCGCGTAGTTGGTATTGGTGACCACACCTCCTGGCGCGGGGCCGTTCTTATCGAACGTGTCGCCGTCCAAGTCATTGCGGAACACCTGATCCAACAAGAACAGGAAGTTTTGGTCGGCGGCGCCGAATGCCGTCTGGCCAGGGACGAGGTTGTTGAAGCTGCCGTCAACGGTACGCAGCCCGAGGGGCAGTCGTTCGTTACCCACGAGCGTCAGGAGATCTTCGCCAGCCGCGTGGCGCTCCGAAATGACGATCTGGTCGAGAATGAATTGCAGATCGGAACGGATCAGATGGACGCCCGGGCTGCTCGTCGAACCTTCGGCTGGGAGTGCGGCAGCGGGTGTGACAGGGACGACGCCTGCCACTGCTGCCGTCGGCGCTGAGAAAACGTTTTCCAGGACGCCGTTGTCGTCCTGATAAACAGCTCGTACCCGTATCCTCAGGCCGTCGAGTGCCAAGCCAGCAGAGGCCGTCGGAACCTGGAATGTCGCACCCTGCGCCGCGGTTGGCGCACCGGCCAGACCGTTAGGGACAACGATGTCCTCGAAATAGCCCGAATTCAGGCCTCGTTCGACCTGCCAGTAGTAGGTGATGGGTTTTCCGGCAATCGACGCGACGGCGTTGTTCGCATCGGTCACATTGCCAGCGAACACACTGAGCACTTGGTTAATGGATGGTGTGCTGTCCGCCGTGTTGGTCGCGGCGTTGCGGATCTGCAGCACGCCGATCGGGCCCGCGTTTCGCCCAACGCCGGACGGTAGGATCACCGCTTGATCGGCGAACTGCAGGCGTTCGATATTGCGCAAGGTATCCGTGCCGTCGGTGCCAAGGATAGTGCCGAGGTTGTCCGTGACGGTAGTGGTGCCGTCGAACGCGGTGCTAACCGTGTAATTCGCCCGCGCCCCGGAGAACATTACGGTGTCGAAGTCGGGGCCCGCGGCGGTTTTGATTTCGCGCACGATCTCGAGTTGGCCCGGGTTGAGGGTGCCGGCGAGCATTTCGGGCATGAGATCCCGCATGCTGTCGACGCTGCGGATCTCCGCGCCGAGAATCAACTCGCCATTGGGGCCGCGGTCGGCAATGCCGTTGTTGTCGGCGTCGGTCGTTGCCCGCACGCTGATACGCGCATTCAACCAGCGATCACCGTCGATCAGGTCATCGCCACGGCGGCCTTCGATGATGTCGCTGCCATCACCGCCAAGAATTATGTTGCCGCCGCTGAACGAGGTGACCCCTTGGCCAAGCAGGGCCTGCAAGCCGGCGATGCGAGCGATACCGGCAGCATCGAGCACACTACCCTGTGCACCCGCGAACGCCATCTCCGAAGCGAGTGTATTGTCGCCGCGCAACACGTCGGCAAACGACGAGCCGGATAGCCCTTCCACGAATGCGAAAAGGTCAAGCAGGCCTGAGGTCGATGGTGTGGCGGGCGTCGATTGGGCGACTTGAAGTGCCATATCGACAGTGACACCTCTGGTGTCGAATTTATAGCTCGCCCAGTCGAAACCGGACGCGCCGTCCATTTTTTCTCCGCCGTCGGAGCCGAAGATGATGTCGTCGCCGCCTTCGGCAATGATGTCTTCGAACGCGGGACCGCCAATGAAGACGTCATGACCGGCGATGAGGTCGCGGCCGGTCGGATCGAAATTGTCGCCGACGCTGCCTTCCTGGTGGCCGAGCTCGAGCCAGTCGTTGCCGGCGCCGCCAATTGTTTCCAGATTCCGCAGGGAGCCAAGGACGAAGTCGTTCCCCGCGCCCGCGAATGTGGTGGTGATGTCTTCGCCGGTGACGACGAAATCCTGGCCGGTCCCGGCGTGGATCAGATTGACCCCGTTGCCGGATTGAATAACGTCGTTTCCGGCATCGCCGTGAATGACGTCGTCGCCGCCCAAGTCGGTGATGATGTCATCGCCGTCGCCTGCAAAGACTCTGTCATTGCCGTCGCCGGTTTCGATTCGGTCGTTCCCGCCGTCGCCATAGATCGAGTCGTCACCGATGCTGGCGATGAGGGTGTCGGCGTTATTCGTGCCACCGAGGACCACGTGATCGACGCCGGTGTAGCGCAGGTAGTTGGTTTCGACGACCGCCGTTTCCGGGTTATCGCGAATGACCAGCGGAATCAGCGCGGAGCCCCCGAGGGTAGGATCGTCACGGCCGGCGACCCCGAGTTGGGTGAATTGCTTCGTTGCATCGACTTCGAGAATCCACGTGGGCGTCGAGAAGATGTCTGCCGGCAGATGGGTCGCGTCGGTGTTCAGCATGACCAACGTGGCGAACGAATTGTTCTCGAGCGCGGCGGCGAAATCCATGCCTGCGGTGCGAGCGAGATAGTAGAACCGGTCGCCGTTCTGCAAGCTTTCCAACTGGGTTTCGAATACGAAGTTGAATGTCGAGCCCAACATGCCGCCGAACGGCATCTGTGCTTCAGCCAAGCCGCCGATCCAAAGATCGATGTCGTTGACGCCAGTGGTGGCGGCGGGGCCGTTCAGGAAGGAGAAGCGGTCGGCGTCGGTTGCAGTGAACGTTCGCTCTGTTGCCGTGCCTGCGTTGATCACAGCGCTTCCGCCCAAAACCAGGGCAGTCGCCACCGCGCGCATTTCTGCCATCGTGTTGACGTCGGATGCCACCAGCTCAGCATGCGTGCCATAGGCGGCAATGAAGTTGATGATCGATTCTTGGTGCTTCAGGTGTCCGGCGAAGTCAACCCAGCTCGTATACGGTGCGAGCTGGGTGTCTTGCGTCATCTTGAAGAATTCGAGGCGCGCCTCGTTCAAGGTCGGCACACCGGTGTCGCGGCCGCGCGCGATGTTGATCGCCGGCAAGTCAAGCGGTAGCCCGACCAGGTTGTTGCGCAGCGCCTCCGTGACGAATTCGTCAATCTCGTTACCGGCTTGGCGGGTAAGGCCGCGCACGATGGCACCGGCCGCCTGGTTAGCGTCGAATGTGGTGCCGACAACATCGCTTGCCACGAAGGCGAGCGGATTCAAGAACGCCGCGACCAGGCCCATCTGCTGGTTGCCGGGCGCGGTCGGATTAGAGTCTCCGATGACATTGAATGCGGGGTCGTAGCGGTCGACCGTTTCGGTCAACATCGAGTGGCCGAAGCGATAGACCACATGCGCGAACTCCGCGAGGATCGCCGGATTGATCGTTGGGTCGTAGCCGATCGGCGCGAGAAACAGATCGACATTCGGCGCGACCTTGCGCGCGAACTCCTCGAAAACCAGATGCTGATATTGCATTTCGGTGGCGAACCTCGCCGCCTGGAATAACCGCTCACCATCCCATACAAGGGTTGCCAAGTTAGTTGGGAGCGCCGTGATGTCGTTCGTCAGCCACGTATTCAGGAAGGCCAAGTTGCCCGAGGCAATGGCATCGGCAATCACGGTGCCCTGGATTTCGGCGACCTGCCGATTGTGTTCGGAGTGGAAAACGTGATGCACGGTGGTAAGGCCGATGTTCTCGTTGCCGCGGCCATCGCCTGTGATGAAGTGGGCGTCGAGGAGCTCGCCGTCGTAGGTCCCCGCTGCTTGCACGTCAGCCGGCGTTGAGATGAGGCCGTTGCCGTCAGCGACTTCGCCGACGTCGGGCGCCGCGTTGTGCGCGATGTCGTTCAGGAATGCGTGGCCGGTGTCGACGGCAAGTGTGGCGTCAACTTTGGCGCCGCCAAGAATGGCGCCATGAACAAGGATCGGCTGACCCAGGGAATCCAAGCCGGTAACCAGCTGTGGCATGCCGGACGGTTCGTGGGGAATGAAATTGCCATACGCGTCGGTCGCGACGAGCGGGACGTCATGAATGTCAAAGTCATCGAGCTCGATGCCCAGGAGATTGCGCGCTTGGTTCTTGATGTCCGCCCAGGTGGCGAGACCGCCTCCGGACCCTTCAAGCAGCCGACCGGTGGCGACAGGGCGCATCGGCGTTGCCGAATTGCCGTCGTGATCGACGAGCACATACTCGCGCAGGAACACCTGATGCGACGGATGCGATGTATAGGTCTGGTTCTGATCGACGAACGGCGTCGTCGTATTCTGCGCTTCATGCGTGGTGTCATCGGCGGTTCCCAAGACACCGTCTGCGCCCGGTCCATTGAACTGCGTGGAACGGGTGACGATCATGAAGTTCTTCGCGTCATCCGCGGTCCCAGTCACATTGTCCAGACCGTCGAGATCGGGATTGAAGAGCGGATCGTCCGCCGCCAGCGGAATGAATACGATGTTGTTCCCGCCTTTGGTGACCAGATCGAGGCCATGGTCGAAGAACTGGCCGAAAAACGTCATCCACGCGTTGAACGGCGCGGACAGACCCGCATCCGGCGCTGTATTCGGAATAAAGAACACCGGGGTATCGTCGGCCGTGCCGAAAATGCCATCCAGGCCGGGACTCATAACGACGGGGTTGCCGCCATTGGCGGCAACGGCTGCCGGATTATTGGCCGTCTGATCGACGATAAGATTCGAGATCGTGCGCGGCTCAGGGTCAATCACCAAGCCCAGGGATTGCGCATACGAGAACGTCATGGCCGGGCTGTTCGGCCCAAAAAAGCCCGCCGGAAGGACGGATTGGCTAAAGGACGCATCGACGAGACGCGGAAATAGCTGGTCCGCCGCGCCAAAATTCTGCTGCCCGGGCACCAGATTGTTGAATGTCCCGTCAACCGTGCGAAGCCCGATCGAAAGGAATGGATTTGCGATCAGGTCCGTCAACGAGGCGCCGTTCGCATGCGCTTCCGCGATAAGAATCTGTTCCAGAATAAAACCAAGGTCCGACCTGGTCAGGCTTGCCATTTTTTACTCTCCGAGAGCCAATAGTTATATTTGTCAAAACTTGAAACCGAATCCCCGCGCGCCCGCAAACTTCCGCACATTTCGTCGTCGAACCCGACCGCGTTTGCGGCATTCCCTGACTCGACATTCACGAAAACTGCAGGAACGGCTTGATTCTTGTTTGCGCAAGCCGTGCGCGTCCCCCCTTCCCGGTGACTTAAATCACGATTTCTCAGTCGTTGACGATCCTTTGAATTAATGGAGAAAACGACATTTTTCCGACAAATGGGTGCGCCCCGGTGTCAGAAGATGAAGCGCGGGGCTACCGGTGCGAGAGGGTCGATCGTGAGATGTAGCGCCGTGAATGCGTGGTCTTCACGCGTTCGGCAAATGATCAAGCGATCAATGAAAACAACGCGACAGAAAGGGTCGTGTCGCGCGGCGGATCCGCGTTTCAACGGGCACCGGATCCGGCGTCGGCCGCCCTCAGCGGAGCTTGCTCGCGATCGGCACCGGCGGATGCTTGTCGAAGCCGCCGCCCTTCACGCGTACCTGCGTGGCGCCGGTGCAGCGATCGCACGCAACCAGGGCGTAGGGGTGCGTGATCATCATCGTTCGCAACTCGCCGGTTGGCTCAGGCGTATCGACTGTGATCTCGATGCTCGTGCCGGCGCACGCGACCGACTTGATTTCAAGCCCATAGCCACCACTCGAGCGCTGTCCGATCGACGCGAAGACGACGATGCGCTTCGCGAAATCAATCGACGGCGCTGGTGGTGGCGGGATGAGCGTCGACATAACGCGGCGGTGCAACGCATCGAACGATGCAGCGTCGCCCACGACGATGACCTGGCGTTCCTCTTCTGTGATTCCGGATGCTTCGCCGCGATCAAGGACTTGGTGCATGGCAGGCGTCGAGCACGAAGTGAGCAGCGCGGCCACCGACGAAATGAGCGACAGGCAGAGCGCGCAGGACGATTCGCGCCACATCCGCCTTCCTACCTCGACTGTACCGAAACCGGGCCTGAAATCGGGCCCGGTTCCGCGCGACGAAAGTGCCCCACGGAATAATTCCGATTCGACACTGTGCGGCCTGTGTAGACAATCTCGTCCGGGAGCTCGCCGCACGCATCTTCGATTTCGCAGATTTCTCCATCGCCGTCGCGGTCCGTCCCGGCGCGCATTCGATAGCGGCCGGCCGGAATACCGCTCGCCGGAAAACCGAATCTGTAACCGTCGGCGGCTGCGGCTGTCGTCAAGGCCACCGTTACTCCAGTTGCCGCATCAATGAGCTCGACAATGACTGTCCCCACATTTCCGGTTGCGGTGTTCTGGGACACCGTCATCGTGACCGGTATCGAGGTGGACTGAGGCCCTTGCGTGGCATCGGAATCGACAGTGATGGTCCCAGTGTAGGTGCCCACGGCAAGTCCGGTGCGATCCGTCGTAACGGTAAGTCGCAGTGGGGCGGTGCCCGCAATCGGCGTCACCTTGAGCCACGGCTGGTTTGATCGGACCGCGGTAACCGTGAGCGGTACCGAAGGCAGACCCGAATTGGTGGCAAATCCCGCGCGGAAATAATCGGTCGCCCCAAATGTGAAGCCTTTGACCGTGACGAGGAGCTGCGACCCGGTCGGCTGCCCGAACGGGATCACGCCCCGGGCGCCTTGTACGGCGGCAAAGGCATCGATGAGCCCATGTCCGTACAGATCATCGCGACCCGCCGTGCCGATATCCCTGGTAATCCGGATGTTAGGCGCGTTCGGATGGATACCCGCTAGCAGTGCATTCATATCGTTCGGACGAAGGCCACGGTTCACCGATTTCATGAGCGCCATAACACCCGCCACATGCGGTGAGGCCATCGACGTTCCTTGCAGATAGTCATAGCCAAAAGTGAACACACCATTGATCAGCCGGCCGCTTGTGCTCAAGATGCCGTCAGTCACGGCCACGCTCGCATCGCCTCCAGGCGCTGCAACATCAATGGTGGGGCCGAAATTCGAGTAAGGCGCCCGTTGTAGCGTGGGGCCGACCGCACCCACCGCGATCACGCCTTCGTATGCGGCCGGGAACAGCGGTCCGGGAGGCGGCAGATTGGGCCCGACGTCGTTGCCGGCGGCGGCGACCGCGATCACGCCTTGTCCGATCGCCGCACGCACCGCGTTCTCCATCGTCATGCTGCGAGAAGCAGCAGCGAAGCTCATGTTGAGCACGTCGGCACGGCGCGCGGGCAAGGTATTGGAGGCGTTCGGCAATCCCGCAGCGTAGAGAATCGCTTCGGAAATATCGGCGGCAGTGCCACCACCACCGGCCAACGCCCGGAGCGCCATGATCTTCGCGCTCCAGGCAACCCCGGCGACCCCTAGGGTGTTGTTCGAGCGCGCGGCGATGGTGCCCGCCACGTGGGTGCCGTGGAAATTAGACGTGAGGAGATTGTCTTCGGGGTTCGGATCAATTGCAGTCCCGTCCCCGGCCTGCGCCGGGTCGCTTACGAAGTCGAAGCCCGGCACCATTTGTCCTTGCAGATCCGGGTGTCCCGAAAGAATGCCCGAATCGACGACCGCGACGATCACATCGCCATCGGCAGGGTTCACCGGTGCCCCCACGGTGATATCCCATGCCGCCGGAAGATTGATGGCGGGATAGCTCCACTGCAGCGCGTAGCTCGCATCATTCGGCACGGCGGCCTGCCTGAAGATCGCGTTAGGCTCGACGTATTGGATGGTGGCATCCCGCTTCAAGGTGCGGATCAACGAGTAGGTCTTACCGCGCATCGCGTCGCCGGAAAACTGACCCCTATCGGGCGAGCGAACCGCGCCGTTCGGCGTGCGCTCATGGACCGCCGACGCGGAAAAGCGCAAGTGCATTGCGCCATTTCCCAGGGTGCGCCGCACCTCCAGCCCGTGCGAGGCGGCGGCCAGAGCGGCGCTTTGCACCATCTCATCCTTGTATTTGACGAGCACTTCGCCCGGCACGATCTCCTCGCGCATCGACGGCACGCCGATCTCGTTGGGAATCGGCATGCTGGCTGTTTCAACCGATAGAACGTAGTGGCTGCTTCCCTTGGCCGCACTCACGCCCAGCAGGTAGGTGCCCGCCGAAACGTTGTCCAGGACTTCGAATGTGGAGGTGGCGGTGGCCGCGCTTCGAATGAACGCGCCGGCGCTATCGAACAGGTACAGATCCAGATCGGTGAGCTGGGCGTCATCGTTTGCGATCGTGAGGACGATCGTGGCGGATTCGTTGACCGTGACCCGATAGAAATCGTGAATGCGAAACGCGAACGGCGCGGTGAAATCCGTGCCGGCATCGCCCACTCCGGCACTGCCCGCGATGGAATCGCCCGGGGCGATCGGCTGCGCGCTCGAAGGCGAATTGTTGTTGCTGGTCGCGTTGTCGGCGATCTCGACCTTGTTCGATGGAGACACGGCAATCGAGCCTTCGATAGCCAGCGTGATCACGTTGCCGCCACCGCCGCCCGGACTTCCGCCCGTCCCAGGTGTCGCCCCGCCTCGTGTAGGCGCGCCGCTGGTTGAGGGAGCCGAGTCTCCTCCGCCACCGCCTCCTCCGCAGGAGACAAGCACCGCAACGAAAAGCAGCGCGATAGCGTTCCAGAGCCACACGCTCATCGCCATTACTCCTTGGTCGCCCGTTTTGGTCAGGCGTGCTGCGGCAGGGTCAGCGTCAGAGCGGGAGAATAGTCCGAAAACATTTGTGGCGTAACAGAAAATTCAGGGGGTAACTGAGGGACGAGCGGCCCGGTCGGCGTATCCGTTCGCCCTGCGCTATTCGACACGCTCGGGACGAACGGGCAACTTGAGCCTCTCACCAGTGAGAACGCGAGCCATTGCCTCCGTTCGCCCTGAGCCTGTCGAAGGGTGAACCTCCTCGGTTCGCCCTGAGCCTGTCGACGGGTGAATGCCAGAGAATCCGTGAGCGGCCCATAGTCGCCCATCTTCGACAAGCCTGCGTTTCCCTTCGACCGGCTCAGGGCGAACGGAGGCTTGAGCAGCGCACGTTAAGTAATTGCCATTCAGATCTGACCGCTTTTGCTCTTCAGACCACCTTCGCAACCGACCCGCGGAGCTTCGCAGTGGCCTGCTCGTCCAGCCGTCCCGTAATCGGGTCGATCACGACCTTATGTCGTTCCCGCGCGAACGCGATAGACACCTTCTCGTTCCAGACATCATGTGCGACGCGCTCGGGCTCGCGATCGAGCGGATCCCCATAACCGCCGCCACCGGGCTGGATATGGGTGACCAGGTTCCCGCGCGCAAGCCATCGCGTGATCTTGGATGGCAGATTCTCCTCGGCACCGGCCTCGCCTAACAAATTCTCGGCGGGGCGCGCGGATTCTCCACCAGCCAATCCATAGGGGCCGAACTTCATGCGGTCGGCACGCAGTTGCATGAATGTATCATCGGTAAGCACACGGTAGCTGCGCCGCATCCCCAGGCCACCCCGCCAACGGCCGGCACCGCAACTATCAGGAACCAGTTCGTAGGATTCGACGCGCACAGGATGCTGCGCTTCGAGGGTCTCGACGGGCGTGTTGGACAGATTCTGCGATGCATTGGTAATGGCTTCGATGCCATCGGCGTTCGGTCGCGCGCCCCACGCACCGCAAATCATGTCGACAATGATAAAGGGCGCATGATCCGCACGCCGCCCGGACAAACAGATAACGGTATTGCCGCCTTCGCCCGCCGCCGGCACGCGATCGGGCGCGATCTGCGCCAGACAACCGAGCATCGCATCGAACACCCGGTAGCCGGTGAGCGCGCGTGCCGCCACCGCTGCGGGCTGGCGTGGATTGAGGATCGATCCTTCCGGCGCCCGGACGTCGATGCAACGAAACACGCCGGCGTTGTTCGGGATATCGCCTTTCAACGCGCAGCGTACCGATAGGTATGTGCACGACTTCGTATAGGAAAGCGTCGAATTGATCGCGGCCTTGACCTGCGCGGCGGACCCTTCATAGTCGACGCTCACCCGATCTTCATGCACCGTAATGGCGACATTTATCGGGATCGGATCGGGCGAGATGCCATCGTCATCGATGTAATCGGTGAAGCGAAATGTTCCCTTCGGCCAGTGCCGGATTTCTTCGCGCGCCATACGTTCCGCGTAACTCAGGAGCTCCGCCCAATACCGTCGCGCCATGTCGCGACCATAGCGGTCGAACAGCCGCCCGAGATCACGCACGCCGACCTGGGCCCCCGCATACTGCGCTTTGAGATCACCCAGCACGCGATCGGGTACGCGCACATTCAATCCGATCAGGCGCTCCAAGATATCGTTCATCTTGCCCGCTTCATAGAGCTTCACCGGCGGCAAGCGCAGACCCTCCTGGTAGATCTCGGTCGAATCGCTGGCATTCGAACCCGGCACCCGTCCGCCGACATCGGTATGGTGGCAGATCACCACGCAGAAGCCTTCCACCTCGCCGCCGTGAAAGAACGGCACGAACATGAAGATATCGGGGAGGTGCATGCCACCCATATATGGGTCGTTCAGGATGATGGCATCGCCTGGCCGCATATCGTGCCCATACTGCGCGCGGATCGAGGCCATCGCTTCCGGGATCGCGCCGAGATGCTGGGCGATCGTCTTGGCTTGCGCGACCATCTCGCCATGGCGATCGCAGATGGCGGCTGAATAATCCATCACGTCCTTCACGATCTCGGAACGCGCCGTGCGGATCACTGTGTAAGCGATCTCATCGACGATCGCATCCATGCCGTTCTTGATCACGGCGAATGTGATGGGATCGATATCGCTCGATGCGGGATGGACGCGTGGCGTGCTCATGCTTGCCTCATGGCGAGTGTGATTGGGGTTACCTATTTGGGGTCAGCCGTCTGTGCTCAAGCCTCCGTTCGCCCTGAGCCCGTCGAAGGGGAACGCAGGCGTGTCGACGGCGCGCGATGGTCCGCGCACGGATTCTCCTGCATTCACCCTTCGACGAGCTCATGGCGAACGGTAAAAAGCCTTATGGTTCGATGTTCAGGATGACATTGCCTATATCGTCCGCCCATGCCGATGTGCCGGGCGGAACGACGATGGTCGTGTCGTACGCTTCGAGAATCAGGGGACCTGGTCGCGGTGTCGTGCCAAGCGAAGTACGCGGCATTACCGGTGTATCGATCATCGCGGCGCCGCGCGCAAAGCTCGCTTGCCGCATGCTGGTCGTGCCGGCCAGCGCGGGATCATCGACGCGAACGCCGGTGAACGCGAGGCGATCGTCGCGATGTCCGCGCACCGCAAGCCGCAGATTAACGAGCTCGAGCGGCTCATCATTCGAATAGCCGAATGTCTCGCTGTACACACGCTGGAATTCTGCACGCAACGTCCGCAGGATTGCCTCGTCGAGGACATCGCCCTCAAGCGGGATCGTGAGGTCGGAAGATTGCCCGGCGTAGCGAAGATCCGCCTTCAATGTGAACGAGACATGATCGGGACCGTACCCTTCGGTCGCAAGCGCAACGAGTCCCTGGCGGTGCAGGTCGTCGACCAATGCCTGTAACGTGTCCACCGAGCAGTGATCGAGACGACGCAACACCGCGCGTAGAAAATCGCGCTCCGCGTCCGCCGCCAACATGCCTGCGGAACAAAACACCCCCGCCATGATCGGTGCCACGACGCGGCGAACGCCAAGCAACCGCGCGACATCGACGGCATGGACCGGTCCGGATCCGCCGAACGCCATCAGCGCCATATCGCGCGGATCACGCCCCCGCTCGACCGTGACCGCGCGGATCGCGCGCGCCATGTTTACGTTGGCTACTTCGCGAATCCCGTGCGCGGCATCGATGAGCGACAACGCCAACGGTTTGCCGATGTGGTCCGTCACGGCGCGACGCGCAAGGTCCGGATCGACATTGAGCGTGCCACCAGCCAACGCCCGCGGATTGAGAAAGCCCAACACCATGTTCGCGTCAGTGACCGTCGGACGCTCGTTGCCCAATTGATAGCACGCCGGTCCTGGAAGTGAGCCGACGGACTCCGGCCCAACACGCAGCAGTCCACCCGCATCGACCACTGCCACTGACCCGCCGCCGGCGCCCACTTCGGAAATATCGATCGATGGCACCTTGAGCACATAGCCGCCGCCCTTCACGAATCGGCTGGGCGAGCTGATGCCGTCGCGAAATTCGTACTCGTTGGTGAGCGACGGTTTGCCTGCTTCGATGATCGATGCCTTCGCGGTCGTGCCGCCCATATCGAAGACGATCATGTCGCGATCACCGGTGGAGAGGCCTATCCGCGCGGCGCCCGTTACACCCCCCGCCGGCCCCGACGCGACCGCGAACACCGGCTTCAAGCTCGCCGCGGTGATGCCCATCATGCCGCCGTTCGATGCCATGACCTGGATCGGCGCATGCACGCCGATCGCCGCCAGATCGCGCCGCAACTGCGCAAGATAGGTTCGCATCGCAGGCAGGATGTAGGCATTGACGACGGTCGTGCTCGTCCGCTCGTATTCCTTCATCTCGGGAAGAACGTCGCACGATGCGGTCACGAGCAGCATCGGGAATTCTGCCTCGAGGATCGCTTTGGCAGCCAGCTCGTGGACCGGATTCACATAGCTGTTGATGAAGCAGATCGCAATGGCCTCGACCCCTTCGGCGATGAAAAACGCCGCCATCGCCCGCACCTGCTCCGGATCGAGCGGTTTCACCACGCTGCCATCGGCGCCGATGCGCTCGTCGATTTCGCGCCGATAGCGACGCGATGACAGTGGCTCGGGTTTGGTCCAGCTCACGTCGAACATCGTCGGTGTGCGGATGCGGCCGATTTCGAGCACATCGCGAAAGCCGCGCGTCGTGAGCACACCGGTGCGCGCGCCGACCCGCTGCAGGATCGTGTTGGACGCGGTGGTCGTGCCATGCACGATCTCGCTGATCATCGCGGGTGAAACGCGCGCCTGATCGAGCACCATGCGGATGCCTTCGACCACCGCCTTGCCCGGATCGCGTGCAGTGGTCGAAGTCTTATTGATATGCAGACGCCCGTCAGGTAATTGGAGAATGATGTCGGTAAACGTACCGCCGATATCGCAGCCGACGCGGGCGCCAGTGGATGCGCTCGGGCCTGCAGCGCTTTCATTCGTCACGGGGGATTGGGCCAATTGTTGCGGCCCTGGAGGTTGGGCCAAATATCGCGGTCCCGGAGATTACCCTGCTTTGGTGCGATGTCCTATCGCCCTACATTCGATAGGCAATGCCAAGCCCGATGTACAGGTTGGTTTTTTGTTCGACGAGCGGGCTCGATCCTGCGTCACCCAACATCTGGTGCACCTCGGCATTGCCGACGAGCATCCAGCGCCGGCCCAGGTCATACGAGCCGAGCGCACCGATTGCAAGAAAGCGCGCGCCCGCGCCAGGGTCGTGCGTCGCGAGTCCCGAGCCGGTCGACAACGCCTGCGATACGCCGAAGTAACTGCGCATTTCCTTGCGGTCGGCGAATGTGAGTTGACCGAACGCGGCAGCCGTGAATCCGCCCTTGTCGAGGATGCCCATCGTCATGCGAAAGTCAGCCTGCGCGCCGCGGTCCGAATCGATGTGGCGCCGATACCGCGCGAGCGCGAACAACGGCACGACACCGGCCTTCCAGTCGTATTCGGCGTGAAAGCCGATCGACGCACTCGTGTCCAGATCGGGCACCCCACGCGACTTCAGGAATGCCGATTCGTCAGCCAATCGCCCGCCCTCATACGCGAGCTGTCCGCCAAGATATAGTCCGCGGACAGGTGAAAATCTGGCCCCACCTTCGAGCTTGCCTTGCGTGGTGCGCGCGAACAATGGCCCACGATAGACGCGCAACACCGGAACCAACTCGCCCTTATTGCTCGCTGCCCCTTCGTACGCCGGACGCGCACGCAGGCCCGCGCCGATCAATGTGGGATCTTCGTCGGCTGCCTGCGCAAGCGCTCCGGTTGAGAACAGCAGCCCGCACGAGGCGAGGGAAGCAACGACTAGACGCATGGAAATCCTTTGCGAATAAATAATCATTCTTGGGTAGCGCCGAGCCACCCGCTCAGGCGCTCCGCATACCACTGATCGAATGCATGCACGCAGCGTTCACTCGGATGATACGGCCCTTCGCGATATCCGCTCGACGTTGCCCCGCGCTGGACCCGCTCGCACAGCGCCCAGTCCTGACGGTTGGTGACATCCCAGAACGCGATGACCTCATTTGCGTCGAACGCCGGATTGGCGAGATGCTCGGGCGGAAACAACCACTCGCAAACAATATGCGTACGGTCCGGCCCGCGCGGCCACGCGCGATGGACGAGCACATAGTCCGGATGCAAGCCCAACATCAGATTCGGATACACGACGTAGTAGTGAACGAGACCCGCATCCGCAACAGGGAGACCGTGCATCGGACCCGATTTGCTATGCCCGCTCATCGACATGGTGGAATACCCCGGCCGCAACTGCATCGGGCCGCCATTGAACGAGGCGCCTTGTTCGAAATGTCCGCTCATGAGGTCAGCGAGCCGGCTCAATTGCGGATGCACCGACGGACAGTGATAACACTCGCTGTAGTTCTCCACCGCGATCTTCCAGTTGGCGTGGACGTCGTATTCGATGCGGTGCGCGCGCTTCATGTCGCGAAGGCGGTAACGTGATAGATCCGGTAAGTCAGCGAGGCTTTGGCCCAGCGAAGGCGCGCGCGCGTCGAGATGAATGAATACGAAGCCTGCAAGTGTGTCGAGCTGCAGCGTCGTCAAGCTGAGTTCGGCAGTCGTGAAACCCGGCTCGGTGCGTGGGGCGTGCGTCAACTGGCCATCGTAGGCATAGGTCCACGCGTGATACGGACAGCGGATCGCGCCACGCAGGCGACCGCACGGTTCATCGATCAGATGGGAACCGCGGTGGCGGCATATGTTGTGGAACGCGCGCAATCGCCCATCCTCTGCTCTGACGATCAGAATCCGCTCGCCACCGATCTCAAAGGTCAGGAAGCTGCCCGCATCCGGCAGATCCCCTTCGCGTGCGATCGCGAGCCACCGCTTGGCAAACAGATGGCGATATTCGAGATCCAGAATCGCGCCGTCGGTATAGACGGCGCGCGGCAAGGTCCGCGCTTCAGCAAGCGGTCGCCGCGTCGCGGTGAGCCCATCGAGCAGTTGCGGATCCACACCGCGTGCGAAATCAGCCGGCATGATTGTCTGTGTCGCGATGGAACAACGCTTTCAAGGATTCGCCTTGATGCCCGCGTCGCGCACCACCTTGCCGAGTCGCTGGATTTCGCTAGCAATCATTTTGCCGAACGCGTCGGGCGATCCGGTCTGAATGTCGAAGCCGACCGCGCCGAGCTTGTCTTTCACCTCGGGCGAGCCCATCGCGCGGACGACATCGGTATTCAGCTTATCGATGATCGGCGCGGGCGTCCCGGCTGGGGCGAGATAGCCGACCCACGCTGCATAGTGGAATCCCGGGACACCTGCCTCGGCAACCGTCGGAATGTCGGGCGCCACCGCCGAGCGGGTGGAGCTAGCGATCGCCAGTGCACGGACGCGGCCGGCGCGCACATGCGGGAGTACGCCCGGCGTGCCGGCGAACATCACTGGAATCTGTCCGGCGATCAGATCGTTCACCGCTGGAATGACACCCTTGTAGGGAACATGGGTGAGCTTGACGCCTGTCATCGCCATGAAAATCTCCATCGGCAGATGTTGCGCGCTGCCATTGCCACCCGATCCATAGTTGAGATCGCCGTTGCGGTCCCGCGCGTGTTTGATCAGCGCCTGAACCGAATCGACCGGCACCGACGGGTGGGCAACCAAGAGCAGGGTATTGAATCCGATGAGCGCGATCGGCGCGAAGTCTTTCATCGGATCGTAGGGCAGCTTGGGATACAGGCTCGGATTCATCGCGAGCGCCGCATCATTGGCCATGACGAGGGTATAGCCGTCGGGTGCCGATCTTGCTGCCGTCTCGACGCCAATGATGCTGTTGGCCCCGACACGATTGTCGATGACGACCTGCTGTCCCCACATTTCGGCCAGCTTCTGTCCAACGACGCGCGCATTGACATCGATCGCGCTTCCTGCGGAGAACGGCACGATCACACGCACCGGCTTGGCGGGATAGGGCTGTGCCCAAGATGTGCCGACTGCGAGGAGCCCGCAAAGCACGGCTGCCAAGTTGCAGGGAAATTTCCACCTGTCTACTCGATTCAATCCCCGGGGCATGTTTGTATCCTCGTTCGATCGCAACCGCGCTGCGGGCAGAATGCCGCGCCATTCAGCCGCCGCCGATCTTCCGGTAGCATGCCACAGGGACGCAGGGACGGTCTGCTGCGGTTTTCCGGCTCAGGCTCGGACTTCCGGCTCAGGCTCGGACTAATGGTCCGCCATGTTTTGACGATTGAAATCGATGACCCAAATCCTACTGATCGAACGCGCCCATTCGGAGATGACCGATTGGCGGCGCGATATCCATGCGCATCCGGAGCTCGGCTTCCAGGAGAACCGCACGGCCGCGCTCGTCGCGCAACGCCTCGAATCGTTCGGTTGCGAGGTTCATCGCGGCATTGGCCGAACAGGTGTCGTCGGCGTATTGCGATCGGGCCGTTCCGGCGGTGCGATTGGGCTCCGCGCGGATATGGATGCGCTGCCGATCAGTGAAGCCAATGCGTTCGGGCATCGCTCGCAACATTCCGGGCGCATGCATGCGTGCGGGCATGACGGGCACACGACGATGCTGCTCGGAGCGGCGAAGTATCTGGCTGCTACACGCAATTTCGATGGCACCGTGCATTTCATTTTCCAGCCGGCCGAGGAAGGGTTGGGGGGTGCCAAGGCCATGATCGCCGATGGGCTCTTCAAGCGATTTCCGTGCGATGCAATTTTCGGCATGCATAACCGGCCGAAGCTTGCGGTCGGCAAATTCGCGGTGAGGAGCGGGCCGATGATGGCTGGTGGTGCCTTCTTCGACATCGACATCACCGGCGTCGGCGCGCACGGTGCTCGGCCGGAGTCGAGCGTTGATCCTGTGATGGTGGCCGTTCAGATCGCAAGCGCCCTGCAGACGATCGTGTCACGAAATGTGCGGCCGCTCGACACCGCGGTGCTTTCGATCACGCAGATCCACGCGGGCGATGCGTACAACGTTATCCCGCAGACGGCGCGGCTGTCGGGCACCGCGCGCGCCTTCTCCGATCACGTGATGGCCCTGATCGAGAGCAACCTTCGCCGCACCGTCAAAGGGGTTGCCGAAGCATTGGGTGCGGCGGCAAGTGTCGACTATCGCGCCAATTTCGCCCCCACCATCAACAATCCTGACGAGGCGGAGTTTGCCGCAGCTATATGCAGCGAGTTGGTGGGGCAAGGGAATGTCGTACGAGACCCACCACTGATCATGGCCTCGGAAGATTTCTCATTCATGTTGAATGAAGTGCCGGGCTGCTTCATCAACATCGGCAACGGTGATGTCGAAGGGTCTTGCGAAGTGCACAACCCGAGCTACGACTTCAACGATGCCGCGTTGCCGCTCGGGGCAAGCTTCTTCGCGCGACTGGTGGAACGGCGCTTGGCCCAAGCGTAGGTGAGCCTCGGCCCCCGTTCGGCCTGAGCGCGTCGAAGGGTGAATGCCGGAGAATCCGTGAGCGGCCCATCTCTCCCCGTCGACGCGCCTGCGTTACCCTTCGACAGGCCTGTCCTGAGCTTGTCGAAGGGCTCAGGGCGAACGAAGGCTTGATCAACTACCGGTTAAGTAAGTGCCATTCGGGATGTTTTCCCTCATGTTGAAACCGGCCCGTAGTCGCTTAGCGATTCATCTGTTTGCGGCGCTCGATGTGCTTGCCCGGAAAGTGCGGCGCAATCTCCTCCATGAAGCGGTGCATCTGCTCCTTCACCATGGCGTGCGGCTTGTTGCCGACATTGAAATAGAGAATGACCTCTTCAATGCCGGCTTGTTCCACCTTCTTCAATGATTCGATGATCTGCGCCGGCGTGCCGATCAGGATCGAGCGGTCGGAGAGGTTCTCCTTTTTCATGTCGCGCAGGATATCGGCGATCTTGATGAAATACTGCATCGTGGGGGGTGCATCCTCGGGCTTGGTCGGGATCGAGCGAATGACGCAGTGATTGAAGTAGTCAAGTTGCGCCTGCCGGCCGTAGTCCTCGCTCTTCGGGTCGTCGGCGATGTAGACGAAGTAGCTGCACATCGCGCGGCCTGGCTTGTTGCCGGCGCGTACGCAAGCCTCGCGGTAGGCGTTGACCGCTTTATCGAGCCCACCAAAAATCATGGCCGTCGCAAAGGGCGCGTAGATGACATTGAGGCCGCGCTTCGCCGCCATTTCCAGGCTGGTCATGGAAAACGAAGCGATGTAGAAGGGCATCGGCTTTTGCACCGGTTTCGGCGTGATGCGCATCTCAGGGATGTCGAAGTATTTGCCCTTATGCGACCAGAGGCCGGGCGAGTTCCACGCCTTCAAGAGGACGTCGATCCCTTCCTCGAAGATTTCGGCGGACGCGAAGAAGTCGGTGCCGAAGGGGCGATACTCGTTGCGGTCGTACCCGCGCCCGGAGGCGAAGTCGACGCGACCTCCCGAGAGCAGATCAAGTGTGGCCCAGGTTTCGGCGACGTGCACCGGATGATGCAGTGGAAGAACCGCAACCGCAGGTGCCAGGCGCACATTCTTCGTGAGCGGGATAATGCTTGCAAGCAACAGATCCGGACGCGAATTGACACCGAGCGAATCGAAATGGTGCTCGCCGATCCAGCATGAGTGCATGCCGAGTTGATCGGCGAGAATCGCCTGCTCGCGAATTTCGAGGACGAAGTCGTTCGCCGATCGCGGATTGTTCGGATAATGGTTGTCGCTCAACGTGAAATAGCCGAATTCCATGACCACTCGCTCCATCGATAAAGATACTGTTCCCGCTGATCTTACTTGCTTCAGCACCAAAGAGGAGCCGCGTATGCGAGACGACTTCGCAGACAAGTCCGCAGCGCAAAACGCGGACGAATACGCGGCATCCGCCAGTCCACGGCGTCGATTGCTGAAGGCGCTCGCGGGCGCGCCCTTCCTGCCGTTCATATCTGTGCACGCCCAGGAAAAACCCGTGACGAGCGACGGTGGGCCCTTTGTGCCGACACCCTGGGTGATCGTCGACGAGATGTTGAAGCTTGCGGAGATCAATCCCACCGATGTCGTGTACGACCTCGGCTCGGGGGATGGCCGGCTCGTGATCCAGGCGGCAAAGCGCTACGGCGCCCGGGCCGTCGGCCTGGAACGCGATGCGAATCTCGTGACCTACTCGCAGAAACAAGCGGCCAGCGAGCAAATTGCGGGGCGCGTCAAGTTCGTGGCGGGCGACCTGTTCGATGCATCGCTGCATGACGCGTCCGTCATTACGATGTATCTGCTGCCCCGCCTGATGCCCCGCCTGGTGCCCAAGCTGCGGGCCGAGCTACCGGTGGGCGCACGCATCGTGTCCCACGACTACGCGCTCACGCCTTGGCCGGCGGACAAGACGGTGACATTCGATACCGAAGAGAAACTCATGATCAACGGGATGACGCATACGACGCTTTTCTACTACGTCGTGCCTGCTCGCATCGCCGGGACATGGACACTCACCCCTCCACCGGGATTCGCGAAGGAGCCGATTATCCTGGTCATCGACCAGACGCCCGATCGCCTCAGCGGTACCGCGATCATCGGCGAGCACGACACGCAGTTGCGAGACTTCGTCTTGCGGAGCGACACGATCCGCTTTGCCCTTCTCTATGGTGGCCGCCTGACCGAATTTCGCGGAAAGGTCGATGGCACCGCGATGCAAGGTGACGCGCGCGCGCGTGCGGAATCCGGAACGTGGGCTGCGCGGCGGCGATCGGGTTAGGCATTCGCGCCGGGGGAACGGCAACCGATACAATGCACGATTCCAACCAGCGAGCGTTCCATGCCCTCCACCACCACATCCTCCGGATTGATCATAGAAGACGTTGCACTTGGCGACGGCGATGGCGCCGCGAGCGGCCAAGACGTGACGGTCCATTACACCGGCTGGCTCACCGACGGCAAGAAATTCGATTCGAGCAAGGATCGCGACGACCCGTTTATATTTGCGTTGGGCGGGCGACAAGTCATTGCCGGTTGGGATGAAGGCGTGCAAGGCATGAAAGTGGGTGGAGTGCGCAAGCTCACGATTCCGCCTGAGCTCGGATATGGCGCGCGCGGGGCAGGCGGCGTGATCCCACCGAACGCGACCTTGGTGTTCGAAGTGGAGTTGCTGGGCGTGGGGTAGTCGGTACTTCAGGAAATCCTTTCGCGAGCCTACCGGCGGCGCGCAAGAAAGCGATCGAGCTGGTTCGCGAAGGCCTGCCGATCACTTTGATTGAACGCAGGTGGCCCGCCGGTTTCCACTCCGGTGCTGCGAAGCGTATCCATGAAATTGCGCAGGTCGAGCAGCTCACGAACATTCTCGCGACTGTAGAGTGCGCCGCGCGGATCGAGCGCGAAGCCATCTTTTTCCACGACGATCGCGGCAAGCGGAATATCGGCAGTGATCACGAGATCGCCGGCGATAACGGCATCCGCGATGTGCCGGTCGGCGACGTCCGGTCCCTGCGGTACTTGCACCGCCCGAACCCAGGGTGACGGCGGCGTTCTGATCAACTGATTGGCCACGAGAATGAGATTAAGCTGCGCCCGCTCGGCAGCACGATACAAAATGTCCTTGACCACGCCAGGACAGGCATCCGCGTCGACCCAGATTTGCATGGCGCGAATCCTATTTCGAAGGGTTCAATGCATGGTGCTACGAGCTCGGCGCCGGCGTCACCAATTGCGTCTGCACCGTCAGCGAAACCAGGCGTCCGGCATCGTCCGTCACGCGCGTTTGCCAGACCATCGTGCGATTGCCGATGTGCAACGGAGTGGCCTCTGCGCGCAGGGTTCCGGTTCGTCCGGCAGCGAAGAAATTCGTCTTCGATTCGATCGTCGCGGTTCCTGCGCCGGGCGGCATATTCATGATCGTCCCGGCCGCTCCCGCGGTGTCGGCAAACGCCATCAACGTGCCACCATGCACCACGCCGGCTAGATTGCGGAGAAAATCGTGAATCGGCAGCTCGGCGACCACGCGATCCTTCGCCAATTCGATGAAGCGGATGCCAAGATGCGCGCCGAGCGATCCATGCATACTTTCGGTAAATGCTTGTGCGTCCATGCAACCGAGTTTCGCACACTCGCTCCGGAACGGTCAGCCGGCAATCCAGCGCAACAGCAAATGCAGGATGCCGACGGGCATGGCTACGACCAGCATCGACATCATCATCACCAGCCACGCACCAAGCACACACAGCATCCCCACCAACACCGCGAGCACGATTGCCACGGGCGACATGAGAAGCCACGCCTTCCACTGTCCGGCGATTTCGGCCGGCAGGGTTGCCGTCTGCGCGCCCATCGCCTGAAGGCGCGCGATGCGCCGGCGCGTAGACGGGAGAAAGCTCAACGTTGCACTCGCTGTGAGGCCGCCTTGCCCGCCCGGATTCGCGGCACGCGCGGCCGCCATGGCTTGCGCGATCCTAGCCTGATACTGCGCCTTCATATCCGCTGATCCACTGCCTCCGCGTCCGAGCGTTCCTTGTACATGCCGCACAAGCGTCTGAAACGAGATCTCTTTGTCGCCTTGCGCAGTCGCGATGGCGCGAATCACATCTACGTCGGCGCGGGTATCGAACACGTACATGTGCGCCGCCCAGTTACCCCCGGGAATGACCCGAGATTCGGTTCGCGCGTGGGCCAGTGCGTCGGCGAGCTCATCGGGATACCGCGTGAGTTGTACCGCGGCGGAATCGGCAAGGTACTTTCGGTGACGCCAAGTCATTGCGAGAATCGGCGACAGCAGAAACATGTTAAGGACCTTGCTGAAGATGATGTCGACCACCATGGCCGGAAATGTCAGAACGGTTATGACTTTGCCCATTCGCGTTTCTTCCGGCTGATGATCGAGTCGATCGTGGAACGGGTTCGCCAGGATTTCCGCGAGCCATTGGGCCTCGCGGCCGGCGTCCGCGTCGGCGGGCCGTTTGGTCAAACACTCCATCCCGAGGCGAATCAACTTCATCAACATCGCGCGCGCATTGCGATCGACCGGGGCATAGACGACCAGCGAGAGGGCGCTCAGCATCTGCATCACCGACATCATCAGAATGCCGATCCGCATATCGCCGTTGCCGATCGATGCGATCAAGTGCGCGACGATCCCCTGCGTCTGATTACGATCGAAGCGATCGAGGAGCGCACGCGAGACGATAATGACAGCATCGTCGATGTCGGTGCCGATCGCACCGCAATTCACGCCCGGCTTGTCGGTCAGCATGACCTTCGGACAGGGAATCGCCGCCGCGATGGCCATTTCCTCGACAACATTGACGAGCTGCTTCTCCTCGAGATCAACCGTGTTCGGCGCACGCACCGGTAGTGACGCAATCATTCCGTACACGCCCGCCCGCTCGAAGAGCGCCTGCACGCCCCGCCATAGCAGCGCGAGAAACAAGAGTCCGGGAATTGCACCATAGGCGGCAAGCGGCAGAAGACTCGATGCGGCACCCGGCTTATCGAGACCTTCAATTGCGTGGTCGACCACTTTCCACACGCTTCCGAGCAGGTTCGGCATCGGCAGAACGAGGTTGACGAGATCGACCAGAAGCCCGATCAATCCCCATAACAATGGCGCAAGAAGAACGCTCATGACCACACACATCACACCAACCAGGGCGTAGGAGAGCCACGCGTAGTAGCGCGATGTTTGCCGGTTGCGCCGTTGTTCGTCGAAAAAGCTGGTGCGGTCAACGGTTGGGGGGAGCGACATGCCGGTATCAAGGGACGGGCGCATTGAACGATCTCGTTGGCTCACGTCCGATCGGTTGCTGCGGCCGATAATTTCGTTCAATCATGCTCACGACCAAGACAGTACACCGGTACGCCGACTGCCGTTTTAGGTAGTCGAAAAGCAAACGCCCGCGAAGATCGCTCCTCGCGGGCGCTGCATGACGAATCAGGCTTCAGGTGGAGTGCGCCCGAGTAGGCTAATTCGCGAGCTTGATACTCATCGCGGTATTCACACCGTTCGCACTGGTGAAGTTCACTTCGACGCGTACGCCGTCTGCGAAGCCCGCCGGCAGCGCCGCTGATCCCACGACAATCGTCAGCGCGCCGATCTTGAAGGTGCCGGCGGTCGCGTTGAACATGAAGACCAAGCCCTTGATCGAACGCTCATTCGCGCCCGGCGCGCTCTTGAACTCGATCTCGGTCGCAGTGAGCTTTCCGTTCGCAACGGGTCCTTCGACTTCAACAAACGCACCCACCACCAATTGCGCCGCCGTGCCGTCATCGAACTTCGTGGTCGCCGGATCGTAGGCGATCGTAAGATCGGGCATGGAAGCAAGCTTGAATGTCTTCGCTGCGGCATCCACCACGCCGATGGCGCCACGCACTTCTGCCTTCAGCAAATCGAGCGACGGCAGGCATTTCACCTCGGTGGCGAGCATGACATTTCCCGCTACCGTTCCCTCGACTTTGACCGGGACGCCGTCGGCGAGGGCACTTGCGCATCCACTCGTCTTGGTTTGAGCATTGGTCTGGACAGGAACCCCTCGCACGGAGAAGGTTGCCGTACCGTTGGCGCCGGCGACAAAGGCCGAAATTGTCCCGCGTATGTCGAGTTCGAGCTCGTCTTGTCCGCGAAACCCGACCTTCGACGCAACGACCTTCTGTGTCGCCGCATCAAGCACACCTCGGACCCGAACGAATACGCCGTTGACAAGCGTGGCCGCCGTACCGCTGTCGAACTTTGCCGCACTCGCGTCGATCGACAGGCCATTCACTTTGAAGCTTGCGATACATGTGCCCGCGCAATCGGTGATCGGGCCACCGATCCGGACACCACCGGTTTTCATCTCGCCTTTTACCCGGATCGCTTTTGCGGTAAGCGTGTTGCCGACCGCCGGCATATCACTCCAAACCGCGACGCGCTGGCCGTTGGCAAGGATCGCATTGGCCGGGATGATTCGGATCGTGCTGGCGAATGATATTTTCATGCCGCCGAGCTCGAACGTATTGGCCGCGAGGTTGGCGATCGTGCCGGTCAGGCGAACGAACGGTTTGGCATCCGTCTTGAGCTCGATGCGGGTTGCCTGGACGAATAGCGCCTTGGTCACCGCATCGACCTGTGGCATTCCGTGGACCTCGATTCGGTCACCGAACTTTACGGCGGCAAGTGACAGGAATCCTTCGAAGACGGTGACCGGGCCCTTGGTGGCGTCGGTGTTGGTTCGCACGTCCTGACCTGAGACGACGATCTTGCCGCCGGCAGCATCGACGCTATCAACGGAACCGACGATCTCCCCTTCGATTCGAATCGATTGGGCTTCTGCATTGGATTCGTCGCCACTGAACGCAACCGTTGCGGTCTGACCGATCTTCAGATCGCGTGAACGAATCGAAACCGGCACACCGGGCTCGGTTTCCACCTCGACCTTTGCAGCACTGTCGTTGAAGCGAACACCATCGACGATCACGCTGCCGAATCCGGTCACGGTACCGACTGCGACACTGGACGGTGTGACGGTTGCCCCGCCGTCGTCGATTCGTGTGCCCCCGGTCGTGCTCGTGGGCGATCCATTTGATGCGCCCCTCCCGCTATCACCACCACCACCGCCGCAGGACACCAAGAGCGCCAGCGCGCTCACCATTGCGAATTGCGTGCACAGGAAATTGTTGTTCATGACTGTTCTCCGCTTGTCCTCATCGAGCATCACCGCAGGCCTTCGTGATGCGCTGATCAACGATCCGAGTCACGAAGGTACGTGGGTAATTTTCCCGTGAACATCCGGTAGCCGATGAATGGGCAAGTGATCGCAAGCAACGGCCGACCGCCCGACGAGTGGTCGGTCATCGCTGGGTTGCGGGGATCATTGAAGCGCCAGCGCCGTCTGAGCGATTTGAACCTCGCGAATCAACGGCCGACACGACCGGCATGGGTGTGACGCCGCGTCCGCGAACGTGCGGATGTTATGTAAGCGCGACGCTTCTCATCGGCTTGTCGACACGGCCCGCTACTCGTCCGTTGGTCGCCCATTGTCCGTACGCTCGTCATCCGCCGTTGCGGTTGAAAAATGGCGGTGCTATCTTTTTTGCGTGGGCAAAATTCCCACACATTGAGGCAGGCCGGAAGACTCGTCAGTGGCCAGGGCTCGACGCCTACTGAAAAGGCTACGAGTGCTCGTTAGCGCGTCTTCCCCATGCCGATAAAACTTGCTGCTTTCCCATGGATCGTTATCAATAGGAGATCGAACAATGAACCGCATTCATTTTGCCGTCACCGGCTTGGCCGCAGCGCTGTGCGTCGTCGCGATCGATGCGAGTGCCGCGACGATTCGCGTGCAGTGCGAACAACGAGGGGATCAACGCTCAAAGATTTCGGTGGACGGCAACAATCTGGGGGCCGGTACCTACACGTCGCAGGTCGTTTCGGGGATTAACATGGCTGCGTCCGCAGGGCAGGCGGCGGTTGGCGATGAGGCCGAGTTCGATTTCGACAGCAATCGCAACGATCAAGCCGCGGGAGCAACGCCGATCGCACCGGGGTTCATTCAAGGCGGCAAGGTCACGGGCAAGATCGTCAACGCCAACGGTGCGACCGTAATTTCGGATACGGTCAATTGCCGTGTTCGCCGCCGCTAGTCTTTGCTGAGTTGTCGGGGCGGAAGGCTGCAAACTGCAGGCTTTCGCCTTGCAACGCTGGCACTACCCGCGCTATCGGGTACTGTGCGGATTCACACTTTTTCGCGCCGGTTCGTTTTCAAGGCACAGTAGCCAGACGAGCGCGATTAGCTGAAAAATTCCGAGCACCGCGAACGCAGCGCTGTAGGCCGCTGCCGGATAGCGCCCGTCGAGGGCCGGAAACATGCGAAGGATCACGCCTGCACCCCATTGCGCCATGAATACGCAGGCGAACATCGTCATGTTGACGGCCGTCGTGACGCGCCCTGACATGTTAGGTGGAAATCGCTGCGTGAGCAGCGCGTAGGCGAGGGTGGGCGCGATCGCGCCGAATGCATAGATAATGAGCAGGGTGAGGCGGCACGGGACATCGATCAGAAGAGCGAAGTAGGCAACAACGGCGAGCGTTGTGCCTATTTTGTAGAGTGTTGCGCGTGCGATGCCGCGCTTCGCAAGTTGATCCGCGCCGGTGCCATAAAGAATTGAACCGAGCGTTGCGGCGAGTGCCATCCAGAAGAGCCACTGTGCGGCGGTCGCGCGGTCGAGCCCGTCCGTGTCCATGAGCCAGGGGACGAGCCATAGCCCGAAGTTCGCTTGGTAGATCGCTTGCACGGTCGCCATAGGCAGACCTATCTGCCAGAACGTTCGAGTGGAGAGGATCATTCCGACGGCGTTGATTTGCTCGGTCCAACTTTCGCTCTCCGTGATCGGCAAGTGCCCGGGAACAGTGATGAGGATCCAGAGGCCGATCGCAACAGCGATCGCGGCAAGACCTAGGAAGATCGTGCGCCATCCGATATGTTGGGAAAGAACTTCAATGGGAACGGTCGAAGCGAGTGCGCCAAGTCCACCGGCGGCGATCACCCAGCCATTCAAGCTCGCCAAGCGATCGAGCGGAAACCACATTGCGAATGCCTTGAACGCCCCCATCAGGCAGGCCGACACCCCGATGCCGATGACGGCCCGGGCGATGGTCATGGTTACGAGATCGTCTGCGGACGCGAAGCTGAATGAACCCGCCGCGGCGATGGCAAGCAATGACACGACGACTCGACGCGGCCCGTAGCGGTCAAGAAATACGCCGACCGGTATTTGCATGATCGCAAAGGCGAGGAAATAGGCGCTCGTCAGAAGCCCGAGATCGGATGGCGTGAGATTGAGCTCGATTGATAAATCTTTCGAGATCACCGCATTCGTATTGCGGAATACGAACGACAGGAAGAAGCCCGCGGCGAAGGGCAGGAAGATTCGCGCCACGCGATGCACAGGGATTGCCTTCACTGCGTATGTCTAGGCCTCTCTCAATCGAGCTTGATTTTTGCGGCGAGCGCACGCCATTTCCTGATATCGGATTCGATGCGTTCGCGGAATTCAGACCCTGTCGTTCCGTACGGTTCAGCACCCAACGATGCAAGTCGCGTTTTCACGTCGTCTCGCGCGAGGATCATGCGCACTTCCGTGGATAGGCGCTCGACGATTGCAGGGTTCGTTCCGGCAGGTGCGGCCAAGCCGAGCCATGAGGTGACTTCGTAACCGGGAAGGTCTTCGCCAACCGATTGCGAATCCGGGAATTCACTTGTTCGTTTTGAAGACGTGACCGCCAGCACCCGCACCCTTCCGGACTTGATAAATGGCATGGACGAGGTTGACACGCCAACGCTCATGTCGAGGCGCCCGGCTGCGAGCTCCTGGGTTTGCGTTCCCTTCGTTGGAATATGCAACATGTCGATGCCTGCCATTTCTTTTATCAGCTCGCCGACGAGATGAAGCGTAGTGGCGGTACCGGAATGGCCGTAACTCAGTTTGCCGGGACGCTGCCGTGCGTCCTCGATCAAATCGCGCAGAGTTCGATAGGGCGAGTCGGCTTTGACGAGAATCAGAAACGGAAATTGCGTTGTCGCAGTAGCGAATGCGAAGTCTCGAATGAGATCGTAGGGCAAGTCCCGCAATGTGGCCGCGAGCACTGAATCACCGCCTGTCAACATGATGAGGGAGTATCCGTCGGGCGGCTGCTTTGCGACGTAATTGGTTGCAATGCGGCCTCCCGCCCCGGGTTTTGACTCGACGACCACGGGTTGGCCGAGCCGTTCGCTCAAAGTCGGCGCGATGATTCTTGCAACGATGTCCGGGTTACCGCCGGGGGCAAACCCGTGGATGATCTGAATGGGTCGGGAAGGCCAAGTCTGCGCATGAGCGGCGGCGGCGATGGAGGCACTCATGAGGGCCGACACGAGATGGGTCCACGATCCGAATGAAGACCGTCTTGCACGTTCTGTCGGGAGGTATCTCATTGGTGAGCCCTCGCTTTGTTCGCTGTCGTCAGTGCGATGTCGATTTGTGGATCGCGAATATATGCTACGCAACGGGAGCGTGAGTGCTGCGACGTCCACGGCAGGGCGCGGCAATAGGCGTGTTGGTTCGCGTCTACGCGTGGTGCGGTTCGTCCCCATTGCAAGTCGGCTTGGTATGATCGTCCCGTGGGTTCGAGCCGGATGCGGATGGTGGTGCAAGGCGTGGCACCGTGATAGAACATTGAAATCGGTTGCGGCTGGGTTCTAATCTAGGAGAAGACAATGATTGATTGCTACACGTGGAAGACCGGTAATGGCCGAAAGGCGATATTGATGCTGGCCGAATCGGGTCTGGCGCATCGGATTATTCCGATCGAGCTTGCAAAGGGCGAGCATAAGACGCCCGAGTACACGAAGATCAATCCAAATCAGGTCGTTCCCGCGATCATTGATCAGGACGCGCCGGGTGGACCGCTGACGATATTTGAATCCGGGGCGATTCTTCTTTATCTCGCGGAGAAGAGTGGAAAACTTTTGCCGGCGAGCGCGCAGGAACGTGGCGCTTGCTACCAGTGGATGTTCTGGCACGCGGCGACCTTCGTTCCTGGCGTGATTCCGTTGCACCTGATGGCTCAGGGACGGCTGCCGCGTGAGCCGGCCGCGGAGGCGGCGGCGCTGGCACGGTCAAAGGCTCTTTATCTGATGCTCGAGGCGCGGCTGGGACAAAGCGTTTATCTCGCGGGGCCGCAATATTCGGTGGCTGACGTCATGATGTCACCGATGCTGACCCGTCGCTCGTGGCACGGCATTGATCTGGTCGATTTTCCAAACTTGCGCCGCTGGTATGACGCGATCCTCTCCCGGCCGGCCGCGAAAGAGGCGTTTTCCGATACACCACTCAGATGATTGGGCGCCGGTGGGATCTATAAGGTCAAGCAGCCATGGGCATGCGGGTCGCCGCGGCGACGGCTCGATCGATAATCGTTCCCTGATCGTTTAAGGTCGAGATGCGGCCAGTTCGCATGGCCTCGGCAAGTTCTGCCCCTGAGAGCGACTTTTGGCCTTCGGCGTCGGAACAGAAGATGAAGAGGGAGTTGCGCGGGCTCACCCATGCAAGCTTGCGTCGAACCGCTTTTCCTTCCCCGCGAAATTCGACGATCTCCCCGCGCTTGAGCCTCGGGAATGGGATAACCGTTGCCAGAGGAGCATGTGCGGTCTCGGGTTTAGAGGGCGTGATGTCCGCCGCTTGAGGCACGGCTTTCCGTTCTGGTTGCGCTAGGGCTTTCGCGGCTGCCGTCTGCGGACCGACTTGGCGCTGGAGACGCGCGGCTTGTAGCATCGTCGTATGGGTGGTCATGAGTGTCGCGAGGAATTTTTCTTCGTCCGCGATCTTCAATTCGGCCGCACGCATGCCGCGGCGCAGATTGCGGATGAGGTTCGGTAGCATCGAAACCAAGTGGGGGATTTCGTCGTGGCGCTTCGGTGCCACACTCCAAATGAGTTGATCCGCAGTGTCGATTCGGGCGGCGTAGCTGTCGTCATTGGCGAGTCCGTTGACGTCCGATTCGGCGAGAATCGGGGTCCATACATGCTGGAGAAATTTCACGACGAAATCCGGGGTCTTTTCACGCACCCGTTTTGCCAGTTGCTGTGATGCGTCGTCCCGCGCAAGTGCGAGAAATTCTTTTGCGATAAGGGTACCGGCGAGCGCAGCAACCGTTTTTTCGCTCGGGTTCGCGTGCTTGCGAACCGCCTCGGAGAATCGATCAAGCGCGAGATCGAATATCAGAAGGTCTTTTTCGAAGTGCGTTAGAAGATAGTTGACAGTCTCGTTGAGAAGCTTCTCAAACGGTCCGTCGGTCTGTGTATCGAGAGAAGGGTCGACCGCGAGCTTCGCGATTGCAGAAAGCATGCGGCGTAACGGGTGCTCGGGCCGCGCAAAGAAAGTCCGATCGAGCAGCGCCGCTTTCATCGCCACGAGCTGAAGTCGGGTGAGCTGCTGTTTGATATGCGTCGGGAGTTCTGGATCTTCATGGATGTAGTTGAACACCGCGGCAACGAGTTGGCTGGTGAGCGTGTCGATCGGGTGCTTGTACAGTTGATCCACTTGCGCCAAAGGGGCGATAAGTTCGGTCGCCGTCATCGGTCGAGGGCGACCCCGCGCGTCCTTTGCCACCTCTGATTGCGCCCTCGTCAGCGCATCGGCGACTGTGTTCGTCACCGGGAGCGCGATGACTTGCCGATAGAGGGCACTTTCGTCGTCAGCAAGCATTCCGGCGCCCAGATTCATCGCTTCGGGTGGGCCGTTCAGCACGGCGTTGGCGAGGGCAGCAAGGTCGACTGGCCCATCATTTGCGGCGGCCTCTGCCGCATTGAGGTTGGTCGCTATCCGGTCATAGGCGGCTGAACTGGTCAGGCCGCGGTTGGTTTGATGGGTTGCGCTTTTGATCGCCTCTTCGATCCCGAATCGCGACGGCTTTTTTTTGTTGGCGGCGCTTCTGTTGGCGCCGTTGCTGCGCTCGACCTCGAGCTTGAGGTCAGGTAGTACGCCTTCTTCCCGAAGAAAGGTATTGAGTTCCTGGTATAGCTCTCCAAGAGCCCCGGAAAGGCGGGGATGGAGAGCTTGGCAAAGCGCGTCTTTCAGCTGCGGCTCGCTGGATGCGACGGCGCACGCACGAGTCATTGCGCCATAGACGGCCTCCGGTCCCACCGGATTGGCGGCCCCTTCGAGTCGCTTTGTATTGCGCAGTTTCCCCAGCCGCGTTTCCAGCGCAAAATGGATTTCCTGATCGAGTCCGTTTCTTGTTGCATTAGCGAGCCGACCGATCGCAATTTCTTCTTCTATTGCTTTTGCGTCGATCAGACGAAGCTCAGCAGCTCCTCTGTAGGAGCTGTTATTGCAGGCATCGTCAGCGGCAATTGCGCCGGAAGTGACCGGGCGGTTCAATAGGTCTGAAAGTTCCCGTTGGAACGCCTCGACGATCTCGGTACGCCAAGCCATTGCCTGCGAGGCTGCCAGGTTGATCGGAAGACCTTCGACTTGCGCCGCGAGGTAGGCCGCTCGCGTCCCAACGGCGCCGGGAAGTGCTTCGATGGCTTCGGACAACGCGTGCGAGAGCCGTTGTTTCGCGGTACCGATGCAGCTCTCTAACAGTCCTTCTTGTCGCGTCCCCATGCTGGCAGTCTCCTCCGGTGCATTGCGCTCACGGAAAGGTCGATCGAGCAGGAATCGCATCGATCGCCGTCAGGAGGGGGAATTCGAGACCACCCGTTCGGGGGGTTCATCGTGACCTTATTCGCCTTTTGGAGTCTAAGGCAGAGATCCGATCATCTGGATGCTGACTGCCTCTGTACCAATGTGACGTTGATGGGCATAGTTTTACATTCCTGGAACGAGGTCGGAAAACGAATTACATCGTTGATGTGGATTAGTCACGGTTGTCGGCATGGTGTGCCGATCGGCTCCTACAAACGGTCTTCGCAAGCGCACAAACACGAACGCCCAGGATGTTGAGTCCTGGGCGTTGGTGTTGTAGCTAAGCCTGGCGGTGACCTACTTTCACACGGGTAATCCGCACTATCATCGGCGCGGCGCCGTTTCA